>JAFYNQ010000003.1 GCA_017548065.1 Oscillospiraceae bacterium | reverse complement strand
TACGCGTTGACGCGTTACGCGAGGAATAAGGGGTTATACCCCTAAATGACAACCACCGGCTTCGCCGGTGGTTGTGTTTTTCTTATTGGGGCTTTTCGGGGTAGGAGGAGGGGGTGACCTCCCAGGGATTTGCCATGGCATTGTTCACAGCCTCAATGATCACAGCCTTGTCGGCATCTGTAAGAATCACCGGCTCCTTCAGGTCATAGCTGTTTACCGGGGGCAGATTGATCTCCTCCAGGGTCTTGCCGGTGAGGGTACACCAGGTGGTGTAGCCTGCGATGATTCTGCCCAGGTTGTTCAGGTGCAGGGTGTCCTTGGTGAGGGTGTCACCAAAGTAGCTGGTACGGGCATTCTGCACCGCAGTGCCGGAGGGAATGATGGCAGCAAAGTCGGTACGGGGTACGACCTTTTCCTTGGTGGTATCCAGGATCATGTTGTACATGGTCATCTGGTCGCCCTTGTACTGCTCCATGAAGGTGGCGCTGTCATTGTCATGCTGGAATGCCCAGGTCATGTTCCAGATGAAACGGGCATCGGGATTTGTCTTGTTGGCATTCAGGTACACCATAAGCTGGTCAATGTAGTCCTTGTAGGTCTGTACCATGCCGGCATGGTGCGCGCCCTGCTGCATGAAGATAATGTCCCAATCCTCATCCTGCAGACCGTAAAGCAGGGTAATTTGCTTCAGCTTTACCCATTGACCGTCGCTGTTTTTTGTGTACTCATACTCCGGGGCATTGGTCTTGGCAAATTCCACATGCTGTGCCAGCTTACAGCCGGAGTAGTACAGACGGGCAATGATTACATCTTCAGCGCCCTGGTCTTTTGCAATGTCATAGAGAAGCTCTGTGGTATTCAGTCCGAAGCTACTGGTGACACACAGTATTTTCAGGGTCTTGCCGTCGGACACCGGGGTCTTGGGGTCTACCTTCATGGTAGGCTCGGTGTCCGCAGGTGCGGTCTCGGCAGGCTTTGCTGCGCTGCCGCAGAAGGGCAGAAGCAGCAGGGGACACAGAAGCAGAGAGATAAGCTTTTTCAAGGTCTTCATAGCGTTCTCCTTTTAGATCACAAAGCCGTACTTTGTCCAGTAGGCCAGGAAATCCTCCGGCACACGGTCAGCAAGAGCGCTGACAACATCACAAAGGCTCATCTGCACACCTTCGCTGACGTAGGTGTTGCCGCCCAGGGTGATGTAAGCAACAGCACTGATGGGCATCTTGCTGTAAGCTGCATTCAGGTTCGGGTCACGGTCTTCCTTCAAAATGCCGGTGATCAGTACACCGGACTTTGCCTTGCCACTTTCAAGACCGGTGTAGGAAGACCACATGTTGTCTTCTTCGGTGTCGGTCGCAAAGTCGCTGCCGGGCATGTTGTGCAGGCTGACCGCCACACCGTAAGCCTCCACGCTTTCAGCCAGCTTCTGATCGCACTTCCACAGACCGTTGAAGTAAATGCCGGCGGCAGAGGGACGAAGGGCGACGGATGCAATGTTCATGGTGAGAATGTGGAAGCTGTGGACGTTACCCTCGGTGACGGTGTAGTAATCGTGACCGTTAAAAGCTGCTTTGCCGGGGTTGTTCAGGGTAATGCCGGTGAGGGTCAGCTGACCGTAGGTGGCAAGATCCTCGTTGGCAGAGTCAAAGACAGTGATGTTGCCGCTGCCGGAGATGGTGGCGTTGTAGCCGGTAAGATCCAGGGTGACCTGGTTAGGCTGGCAGCTTGCAATGGTCACATCCGCCAGCAGCGTAAGGTTGGTGGTGCTGTTCATAACGAAGGTGGCGTCAGAGGTGAACTGACCCAGGTTCAGGTTGTAGGCGCACAGCACCTCGCCGCCGGTGATCACCGGCGCAGCGGCTGCCACAGCGGAATCGTAGTGGATTTCAGCAAAGTTGGAATCGGTGGTCTTGCCGGTTTTCAGATGCAGGTTAGCACCGCCCTCGCCTGCGGTACCGCCCTTGGAGGTGCCGCCTGCCATGACAAAGTTACCGTTGTTCACAAAGGTGTTGCCGCCGGTGCCGGTGGCAGTGCCGTTTTCAATCACACCGCCGTTCTGGTTGAAGTTGGAGGAGGTACCTGCCAGGTACACATTGCCGCCCAAATTGGAACGGCCGTTTTTCACAGTACCCTTGTTAAGATTCACATAAGCGTTGGAGCTGACCATGATGTTGCCGCCGTAGCTCTTGCCGTAGCCGCCGGAGATCACAGCAGCATCGTTCAGAATGTTGGCTGTGCCGTTGGCAACATAGAGGTTTGCGCCACCTGCAGAAGCGTAGCCGGCTGCTTCGCCGGTGACGGTCTCACTGCCGATGATACCGCCGTACATATTAAATACGGGCTTATTGCTGGAATTGCCGTTCAGCGCCACATTGCCGCCACGGCCGTAGGAGGAACTGGTGTTGGTGGTATAGCCGCCGTAAATTTCGCCGCCATACATATTCACAGTGCCGTTGGCAGCGTACACATTGCCGCCGATGGAGGTGGCATAGCCGTTACGGACAATGCCGCCGAAGATGTTGAAGAAGGACTTGTTATTCAGGTAGATGTTACCGCCGTTGGCAGCCTTACCGCCTTCCACAATGCCGCCGAATACATTGAATTCGGAGCCGGTGGCGTTGACACGCACCAGGGAAACGGTGTAATTATTGTTGCCGGTAATGGTAGCGCCGTCAAAGAGATTTACACGGGCAGCGCCGCCACGGATCATCACAGCAGGCACAGCAGCATCGTGGGTGATGTTGCCACCGAAGAGATTCACGTGACCGTAAACATCAAAGGCAGCGCCTCTCCAGTCGGAATCCTTTGTGCCTTCGCCCACACCACGGATGGTGCCTTCACCCATAATGTTCAGGGTGTTGCCTGCGCCTACCCAGAAGCCACGCTTGCCGGTGTTCTTGATGGTGTGTCCGTTCAGGTGCAGACAGAAGCCGCTGTGACCGCCGTTGTCCACATCGTTGACAGCCATGTACTTGGTGGAGTAGGTAATGTCCTCTGCCAGATAGTAGTGACCCCAGTTGCCGTCAGTGAGTGCCAGCACACGGTTTGTGGAATCGGTAAAGGCCGTCCAGGTCACGTCCTTTTCACAGTAGGGACAGTAAGCGGTGGTGTTGCCGGTGCCGGTGAAGGACAGCGCCTTTGCCTGGGCGCCGATGGTGTTGAGATACTCGGGGGTATACTTGGATTGAATGACAGCAAAGGGATTGGCTCTTGCGGCATTGACAGCCTCAATGATCACCTTGCGGTCGGTCTCGGAAATGCGGATGGAGGTGGTCAGGTCGTAGCTGCTGACAGAGCCTACGTTGACTTCTGTCAGATCCCGATCCAGCAGCGTGGACAGCACAGCGTAGCCTGCCACCACACGACCCAGGTTGTTCAGGTGCAGTGTGTCCTTGGTGAGTCGGTCGCCAAAGTAGCTGCTACGGGCATTCTGCACAGCAGCGCCGGTGGGCAGCAGCACGCAGAACTCGGGACGGGTGAGGATCTTTTCCTGCATGGCATCAATGATAGCTTCATGCATCAGCATCTGGTCACCCTTGAAGGTATCGGTGAAGATCTTGCGATCATTGTCATGCTGGAATGCCCAGGTCATGTTCCAGATGTACTTGGCATCGGCATTGGTCTTGTGGGCATCCACAATGTCCAGCAGCTGATCCAGGTAGTCCATGTAGGTCTTCAGCTGACCGGTCTGCTCAGCGCCCTGCTGGATGTAAATAATGTCCCAGTCCTCGTCCAGAAGACCGTCCAGCAGCTTGGCATCGTTCAGCTCGTACTTGCCGTCTGCGGTGAACTTGGTGTACCAGTAAATGCCGGTGTCGGTGTTGTAGCTGTTCACGTGCTTCTGCAGTGTGCAGCCGCTGGCATACAGACGGGCAACAATGACATCCTCAAAGCCTTCCGCCTTGGCAATGTCATACAGAAGCTCGGTGGTGTTCAGACCGAAGCTACTGGTGAGGCACAGCATCTTCAGTGTTTTGCCGTCGGTCAGGGGCGCAGTGGAATCTGCGGTGACGTCCACAGTGGCAAACAAAGCGTTATCCTTCACAGACAGCTTCACCAGCTCGTTGGGAGAGGAGATGTAGGCAGCGCAGGATTCAATATTATCGCAAGCTTCTGTGAGCGTACCCTGACCGACCATCTGAATATCAGCGCCCTCGGTCAGACCCGTAATATTTGCCTTCGGGCCGTCAAAGTTGTTGATCACATGCACCTTGGGAGCGCCGGTGAGGGTGAGGGAAGTGGCAGTTTCTGCCATGTACACAGTGCCGCCGGTGATCGTGCCGCCGGCAATGGTGATCTTGGCGTTTTTGCCGCCGTAAATGTTACCGCCCTGGTCGGCAATGCCGTTTTCGATCACACCGCCGTAAACCTTCAGGTAGCTGACGTGAATACGCACATTGTTGCCGCTGACACCGGAGGTGCCGGTGATCCGGGTGCCGTTGTAGATGCTGATACCGCCGCTGCTGCCACGGCTGACAACGGTGGGGTAGGAGCCGGTGTGCTTGTAGGTGCCGCCGTAAAGATTGGCAACGCCGGCAATGTCCAGTGCGCCGCCACGGTCGCAGGTAGAGTTGGAAATACCCTTGCCGGTAACGGTGCCGTCGCCCATGATGTTCAGCACAGCGCCGGTCTCTGCGTAAATGGCACGGGCAGTGGATGTGATGTTATGTCCGTTCAGGTGCAGGCAGGCGTTCTTATGGAAGAAATAGAAGCCTTTGTTGGACACATCCTTTTCCAGGTAGAAATGTCCGCCGTCCTTGAACTCTTTTCTGTCGGCGGTAAGGATGTCCAGGGGAGTCCAGGTCACGTCCTTGTCACACTTGGGACAGTGGGCAGTGACATTGCCGCCGGAGAGGACGTTGTTTGCCGTCATCTCTACAGCAGCGGTGTAAACGTCTGCGTCTCCTGCCTGGGCGGCCATGACGGAAAATACCGTGCAAAGCACACACAGCAACAGAAGGGCAGTTGTTAGGAAAAACTTTTTCATAGCAGTTACTCCTTTGCGGTGATAAAATTCCCTGAATACAAGGTTATTCTTATAATAATAAATAATAGGGGGAAAAAGCAATAGAAATTTCTCTTTTTGTTTTAGCATATCCTTTTGCAGAATGGTAAATGCTGCCGGAAAAAGACCGTAAAAAGGCAGGAATAGGTTTTCCTATTCCTGCCGAATGGTCATTCAACCTGCAGCGCGGCATCGTAGACTGCGTTTTTGGGCATATTCAATTCCTTTGCGGTCTGCTTGATGGCATCCTTGCGGCTCATGCCGGTCTTGATCAGCTCTGCCACACGGGTGGCGGCATCCTGGGCGGTGAATTCCTCTTTCTCGGGAGGCTGCGCACCGGCAAGCACCAGCACGAACTCACCCTTGGGAGGCTGTGCGGTGTATAATTCTATGGCGCCGCCCAAGGTGGTGCGCACCACCTCTTCGTGGAGCTTTGTCAGCTCCCGGCAAAGACTGATGGGACGCTCCGGGCCGAAGACCGCTGCCATGTCCTCCAGTGTGGACATGAGCTTGTGAGGTGCTTCGTAGAAGATCATGGTACGTTGCTCTGTGACCAGAGACTCCAGATGCTCCCGGCGGCTCTTTTTGGCGGTGGATAAAAATCCCTCAAAGCAGAACCGACCGGTAGCCTGACCGGAAATGCTCAGGGCGGTGATCACAGCGCAAGGGCCTGGAATGGCGCAGACGGTGATGCCTGCCTCGGCGCACTGCTTCACCAGCTCCTCACCGGGGTCGGAAATGGCAGGACTGCCGGCATCGGATACCAGTGCGCAGGTCTCGCCTGCCAGAATACGCTCCAGGATCACGTTGCCTTTTTGTGCCTTGTTATGCTCGTAGTAGCTGACAAGGCTCTTTTTAATGCCCAGGTGATTCAGCAGCTTCAAAGAAACTCTTGTGTCCTCGGCGGCAATGAAATCTGCCTTCTCCAAAGTCTCACGGCAGCGGATGGAAATGTCCCCCAAATTGCCGATGGGGGTGGGGACAAGGTATAACATTCCGGGCATGGCTATGCCTCCTCTAAATGATAAAGTTCTTTGTAATAGTCTGTGGGGCTTCCGTCTGCATTTTGCAGCGCAACCTCTTCCCACAGCAGTCCGGGCTTGCCGCCCTTGCGGCAGGCAAGCAGTACAAGGGTCACGGGTGCGCCGACTTTGTGCCGCAGCAGACAAAGCCGTTTCGGTTCTAATTTTACGGCGGCGCAGCAGCCCATCAGCTCGCCCAGACGTTCGGGACGATATACAATATAAAAATCACCGCCGTATTTCAGCCCGCGGGCTGCCTGACCGACGAAATCCGCCAGGGAGCAGTTGTCCTCCCGACGTGCCGGGCCATGGGAAAGGCTTTCCGGGCCGCCGGAGAAATAGGGGGGATTGGTAACAACGCAGTCAAAGCTGCCGGGGGCGATATGCGCCTGCAGCTGACGGATGTCGCAGTGCAGACTCTTCAGCCGCTGCTGAAGACCGTTTTCCAGGATGTTCTTCTCTGCGGCAGCGTGGGAGACGGGACAGCGCTCGGCGCCCACCACAGAGCAGCCGGCATCTTTGGCGCACAGCAGCACACCCAGCGTACCTGCACCGGCGCCAAGATCCAGCACACGGGCATTCCGTGGCAGCTTCACAAATCCGGACAGCGCCATGGAATCCGTACTCAAAGGAAACGCTTCCCCGGGAATATCCAGGGTAAAGCCGTTATATAACTTTTCCATATATCTATAAATCCTGTCATTGCAAGATGTGGGATCGCAAGTATGGCTTTCCGCAAATAGAAAATCTGCCTGCGTAGCCGATTGGGCGCGCAGGCAGATTGCGAAATCGGAGAATTACTCTTCTACGATTGCTTCGACGGGGCAGTTCTCGCCACAGGTGCCGCAGTTGACACAGATGTCAGCGTCGATAACGTACTTGTCGTCGCCCTGAGAAATAGCCTCAACGGGGCAGTTGTCAACACAGGTGCCGCAGTTGACACAAGCATCGGTAATAGTGTAAGCCATTAGTTTTCCCTCCAGTATATGTATGATAGTGCATCAAAACCGGATGCAACTATATTCTAGCACGGATTTTAGAAAATGCAATTATTTTTTTATGAATTTTTAGCAAACGCATATTTTTTTATAACCCAGGGGAAAATTTCCTGAAGGGAGGCTGATGGCATGCAATACACACGGCAGGCAAAAGATCTGATCCTGGGCGCTGCCCATAGGGCAAAGACACTGGGACATAGCTATATCGGCAGCGCGCATATTCTGCTGTCCTTGGTGCAGCAGCCGGGATTGCCGGGGCAGCTTCTGCGGTTTTCGGGACTTGACCCTTCCTTTGCGGAGCTGGCGGTAAGCGTGCTATGGGGCGCAGGGACACCGGGACTGCCGCTGCCCCAAAGCTTTTCCGGGCAGGCGCGGCGGATCTTACGGGGCGCAGCGGCGGAGGCGCAGCGGTGCGGCAATCGGTATGTTGACAACAGCCATATTTTTATTGCCTTGCTGCGGCAGCCACGGTCCGGGGCTGCCAGGGTGCTGACCCTGGCGGATGTGGACAGAGAGGAGCTGTTCAGCCGTGCGGTGGCAAGATAGCTGAAGGCAGATCAGGGGGAGAGCAAAATGAAGCTATTGGAACAGTTTGGGGAGGATATGCTGGTGAAGGCAGCAAGCCTGGCACCGGTGGTGGGAAGGGAAAAAGAGATTGAGACCGTCATCGGCATCCTCACCCGTAAAAACAAAAATAATCCGGCGCTGATCGGTGAGCCGGGTGTGGGCAAGACTGCCATTGCCGAGGGACTTGCCCAGCGCATGGCAGCAGGGAATGTGCCGCCCCAGCTGCGCAGCAAGCGGCTGGTGAGCCTGAATATGGCAAACCTGGTGGCAGGCACAAAATACCGGGGCGAATTTGAAGAGCGGCTTCGGGACGTGCTGGCGGAGATCCGCAGAAGCGGCGACGTGATCCTTTTTGTGGACGAAATGCACACCATGGTAGGCGCAGGCGCCGCCGAAGGCGCCATTGATGCCGCCAATATCCTGAAGCCTGCCCTGGGCAGAGGGGAGCTGCAGGTGCTGGGCGCAACTACTTTGGGGGAGTACAGAAAATATATTGAGAAAGACCCGGCGCTGTGCCGCCGCTTCCGCCCGGTGACGGTGGAGGAGCCGGACAAGGCTGCCACCATGACCATCCTTCGGGCGCTGCGTCCGGGATTGGCGGAGCATCACGGTATGGAGATATCCCCGGAGGCGCTGACAGCGGCGGTGGAGCTGTCAGCCCGGTACTTGCCGGAGCTGTTCCTGCCGGATAAGGCCATTGATCTGCTGGACGAGGCAGCCGCCCACGCAAGGCTGGAAATGCTCTACGGGCATAAGCGAAACGTACGGGAGACACTGGAGCAGCAGCTGAATGCGGCAGTCCGGGAAAGCCGCTACGAAAAGGCGGCGCAGCTTCGGGATAAGATGCAGCACCTGACAGCACGGGGGAAGCGGTGCGTGGGCGCAGGGGATGTGGCATGGGCGGTGCAGGCAAGAACCGGCATCCCCGTGGGCAGACTGACAGAGGACAGACGGCAGAAGCTGCTACATCTGGAGGAAAACCTGAACAGCCGGGTGCTGGGACAGCAGGCGGCGGTAGCCCGGGTGGCAAAGACGGTGCGCCGTGGTATGTCTGCGCTGCGTGAGCCGGGACGCCCGGTGGCATGCATGCTGTTTTCGGGGCCTACGGGTGTGGGCAAGACGGAGCTTTGCCGTTGCCTTGCAGAGCTGCTGTACGGCAGCCGGGAGGCGCTCATCCGAATTGATATGACAGAGTATATGGAAAAGCATGCGGTGGCACGGCTCATCGGCGCCCCTCCCGGCTACGTGGGTTATGAGGAGGGAGGTAAGCTGACAGAGGCTGTCCGCCGCAGACCCTACTGCCTGGTGCTGTTGGACGAGCTGGAAAAAGCCCACCCGGATATCTCGGGGATCTTGCTGCAGATCATGGAGGAGGGGGTGCTGACAGATTCCGCCGGCACACGGGTCAGCTTCCAAAATGCCACGGTGATCATGACCTCCAATATCGGCGCCGATATCAAAGGGGAGGGGCTGGGCTTTCAGCCCACGGGCAGCGACGGGGTGAACCGGGAGCGGCTGGAGCAGTATTTCAAGCCGGAATTTTTGGGAAGACTGGATCAAATCGTTCCCTTTCGGAAGCTGGAAAGCGATTCCGTGGAGGGGATCCTGAACAAATACCTGGGTAACCTCCAAAGCCGTGCCGCAGGGGAGGGGGTGCAGCTGTCCTTTGCCGGTGACCTGGCCTCCCGGCTGTATAGCGCCGCCCCCAAAGAGGGCGGCGCCCGACAGCTGCGCCGGGTGGTGCAGGAGCAGGTGGAGGAGCCGCTGAGTGCCTATCTTTTGGACGCAGAAGCAGTTCCGCATTCCCTGCATATTTCCTGGGAAAACGGCATTAAATTAGAACAAGTGTTCTAAAATACGAAAAACACCAAAAAAATTTCAAAAAACCCAAAAAATTTATAAGAAAAATATTGATTTTTCAAAATCGTTGCAGTATACTGTGGGTAAAAGGGAGCAAAATTGATGTAAAGTGGAGTAAAATGGAAGGAGGTGAGGCGCATGATCGGAAAATACCCTGCAAAATTGGATGACAAGAACCGTCTTTTCGTACCTGCAAAGCTTCGTGGGGAGCTTGGAGATGTTTTTTACGTGACCCTGGGTGTCAACTGCCGTCGCAGCTGCCTCACCGTCTATACAGAAGAGGAGTGGAAGCGCCTGGAGACAAACTTCAATGCGCTGCCCCTTTCCCAGCGCTCCGACACTGCCAGCCTTATCTTCATGAATGCCAACCGCTGTGACCCCGACAAGCAGTTCCGCTTCTCCCTAAGCCAGTTCCTGCTGGACTATGCAGGCATCAAGCGTGACGTGATGATCGTGGGACGTGCCGGTCAGGCAGAGATTTGGGCAGCAGAAGCCTTTACTGAATTTGAGCGTGAGAATCTCACCCCCGAAAAGCTTTTGGCATCCCTGGAGGCAATCGGGCTATGAAAGAATTTTACCATGTTTCTGTGCTGCTGCAGGAGTGCATTGACGGTCTTGACATCAAGCCCGACGGCATTTACGTAGACGGCACACTGGGCGGCGCAGGTCACTCCTCCCAGATCGCAAAGCGACTGACCACCGGCCGGCTGATCGGCATTGACCGTGACCCCGTCGCCCTGGCGGCAGCAGGGGAGCGGCTGGAGCCCTATAAGGACAGAGTAACATTGGTGCATTCCAATTTTTGCGAAATTAAAAAGGTGCTGGAGGACCTGGATATCCCCGGTGTGGACGGCATTCTTTTGGACCTGGGTGTTTCCTCTCCTCAGCTGGATGACGGCTCCCGAGGCTTCTCCTACATGGTGGATGCACCCCTGGATATGCGCATGAACGGCGAGGATGCCCTGAATGCCCGAACGGTGGTCAATACCTGGCCCCAGGAGGAGCTTCGCAGGATCCTCTACGATTATGGCGAGGAGCGTTACGCACCCCGCATTGCGGCTGCCATCTGCCGCCGCAGAGAAGAAAAAGAAATTGAGACCACATTGGAGCTTGTGGATATCATCCGCTCCGCAATGCCGCCGGCGGCGCTGCGAGAAAAGCAGCATCCTGCCAAGCGCAGCTTTCAGGCCATTCGTATTGCGGTGAATGATGAGCTTGCTTCTGTGGAGAAGGCAATGACAGATGCCCTTCCGCTGCTGAACAAAGGCGGCAGAATGGCTGTGATCACCTTCCACTCGCTGGAAGACCGCATTGTGAAATCCGCCATGGGCGCAGCCGCCAAGGGCTGTACCTGCCCCCCGGAATTTCCCGTATGCGTGTGCGGCAAGAAGCCGCAGGTGGCGCTGGTCAGCCGAAAGCCCATTGTGGCATCGGCAGAGGAGCTGGAGGTCAATCCCCGTTCCCGAAGCGCCAAGCTTCGTGTCTGCGAGAAACTATAATATACAGAAGGGAAGATGCAAAATGGCACAACAGCCCGAGATCCAGTATATTCGGTACTATGCCGACGGCTCTGCAGCCCGTAAGGCGGAATTTGTTGCGCCCTTCAAGACCTTGCGCCTTCCCAAGCTGAAGAAAAAGCGTACCCAAGTCACGGTGCACTACATTGATCCCGTGGCAATTTTGGGCATTCTGGTCTCCGTAATTATGTTGGCGCTGCTGGTGGTAGGTGTGGTTCAGCTGACCACCGCCAACCGGGAAGCAAAGCAGCTGGAGCGGTATGTCCACAGCCTGGAACAGCAGAATGCCCGTCTTCAGGGCGACTTTGACCAGGCGCTGAAGCTGGAGGATGTGCAGAGAACTGCCGATGCTCTGGGCCTTGTTCCCATGGAGCAGGTGACACATATTACCATGCAGCTCCCCGTGGTGGAGGAGCCGGAAACACCGGATGCATGGGATCGGTTTGTTACATTTTTAACGGCACTGTTTGCATAAAATAACTGCCCCCACCAATAGACTAAAATAGCTGCATGGGCGGCGAGGGTTTCCCTTGCTGCCCATTACGGGTTTATTCGGGGAGGGCAAAAAATGGCGCAATATAAGGAATTTCGTCGGCTTCGTGGTGACACGGGGCAGCACCGAAGGATCTTGCTGACGGCGCTGCTGCTGGGAATACTGGCGTTTGTGCCGGTGATTTTGCGGCTGTGGCAGCTGATGGTCACAGACCATAGCTACTACGCAGACCTTGCCCTGCGCAATCAGACCCGCTCCACGGCGGTGATGGCAGACCGGGGCGTGATCTACGATACCAACATGAACATTCTTGCCTGCAATGTGACGGTGGAGAATGTGTACCTGGATCCCCGGGAGCTGAAGCAGTCCGGCGCAGACCTGGCAGCCATTGCAAAAAAGCTGGCGCCGCTGCTGGAAAAGGACAGCGCCTGGATAGAGAACCAGGGCAAAGATATGACAAAGCGCTATAAGCAGATCGGCGCAGGGGTGGACGCAGAGACCGCCGGTGCGATCCGCAGCTATATCAATGAAGAAAACATAAAGGGCATCCACCTGGAGCCTGCGGTGCAGCGGTATTACCCACAAGGTACGCTGGCGTCCCAGGTCATCGGCTTTACCAATGCTTCCGGCACCGGCAGTGAGGGGATTGAGGCTTCTTACGACAGCTTTCTGTCCGGCAGCGCAGGTAAGGTGATCACCACCAAGGGCAACAACGAAATGGATATGCCTTATTCCTACGAGGACTATATCGCCTCCCGTTCGGGGTGCAGCGTGATCCTCACCCTGGATGCTACGGTGCAGGCTTGCCTGGAAAAACAGCTGTCCCTGGCAATCGACCGCTACGATGTGCAAAACGGCGCCTTCGGTATGGTGATGGACGTAAACACCGGCGCTGTGCTGGCTATGGCCACCTTAGGCGGCTATGACCCCAATGCATACCTGGAAATTGCAGACGAAAGCGTAGCGCTGGAAATAGAGCAGCTGCGGCTGCAGTACCTGCTGCAGCCGGTGGAAAGCGAAGCTTACCAAAAGGGCAAGCAGGCCTATGATAAGGCGCTGTACGCAGCGCAGCTGAAGCAGTGGCGCAACCGCTGCATTTCCGACGGCTACGAACCCGGCTCAACCTTTAAAGTCATGACCATGGCGGCGGCGCTGGACTGCGGCGCCATTGACCTGGAAACAAGCTTTTACTGCAAGGGCGCAGAACAGATTCCCGGACGTGCCCAGCTGCTGCACTGCTGGCGCTCTGCCGGCCATGGCAGCCAGCAGACACCCCAGGCGCTGCAAAATTCCTGCAACCTGGCATTTGCCCATATTGCCCTGAAGCTGGGCGGTGAGCGGTTTTATGAGTATGTGCAGAAATTTGGCGTCCTGGAAAAGACCGGCATTGACCTGGCGGGGGAGAGCAAGGGCGTTTTCTTTGACAAATCCCTGGTGACCGATACGGAGAAATGGGGAACGGCGTCCCTGACCTCCGGCTCCTTCGGGCAGACCTTCAAGCTGACACCGCTGCAGCTTGTCCGTGGCATTGCGGCGGTGGTCAACGGCGGTTACCTTATGGAGCCCTATATGGTTGATGAGGTGCAGGATGCTGCAGGAAACACGGTGCTGAAGCAGGAGCCAACCATGCTTCGTCAGGTGATTTCGGAAGAGACATCCCGTACCATGTGCGGCCTTCTGCGGTCGGTGGTGACGGAAGGAACTGCTAAAAATGCCAACATTTCCGGCTTCTCAATCGGGGGAAAGACCGGAACAAGTGAGAAAATTGACATTTTTGACGAGAATGGACAACGAGTCCTTGATAAAATCGTATCATTTGTGGGTATTGCGCCAATGGACAAACCGCAGTATATTGTATTGGTGGCGCTGGACACCCCTTCCCGGTCTACGGGGATGTATATTTCCGGCGGTGTAATGGCCGCTCCCACAGCAGGTGCTGTGCTGTCTGACATTCTGCCTTACCTCGGGGTCACCCAAACCCCGGAAGCTTAAATTTGCCAATCTCATCCAGGAAAGGATATTTCACATATGAAACTGAAAGAATTATTGCAGGGCGTAACCGTGCTGAAAACCAATGTGGATATGGAAAAGACGATCACCACTGTTGCCTATGACTCCCGTAAGGTCACCGAAGGCTCTGTGTTTGCCGCCATTACCGGCTTTGTCACCGATGGCAATAAGTATATTCCCATGGCGCTGGAAAAGGGCGCTGTGGCAGTGGTCACCGCTGTGCAGCCCATGGAGGATGTCCCCTATGTGCTGGTGGATTCCGACCGCCTGGCGCTGGCGCTGATGGGCGCAAATCTGTACGGTCAGCCGGCAAAGGCCATGAAGCTGATCGGCATCACCGGTACCAACGGTAAGACCACCTCCACCTTGCTTCTGAAGCATATCCTGGAGGTCACGGAGCATGCCAAGGTGGGTCTTATCGGCACTATGGACAATATGATCGGTCAGGAGTCCGTACCTGCGGAGCGCACCACTCCCGAAAGCCTGGACCTGCAGGCGCTGTTCGGTAAGATGCGGGATGCAGGCTGCAGCCACGTGATCATGGAGGTCTCCTCCCATGCCATCGCCCTGGAGCGTGTGGGCGGTGTGACCTTTGATGTGGCGGCATTTACCAACCTGACAGAAGACCACCTGGATTTCCATAAGACGATGGAAAACTACTGTGATACCAAGGCAATTCTGTTCCAGAGAAGCCGTGCTTGCGTTGCCAACTGCGATGATGAATGGTTCGGCCGCATGTGCGCAAAGGCAGCCGGTAGGGTGCTGACCACCTCCACCGCAGCCGGTGACCTGACGGCAAGCGATATGCAGCTTCTCTCTGACGGCATTTCCTTCACCGCCAACTATGAGGGCAAGGCTTACCCGGTGCAGCTGCCCATTCCCGGCAAGTTCACCGTTTATAACGCAATGACCGCCCTGGGCTGCGCCATTGCTCTGGGCATCGCCCCGGAGGCTGCGGCAAAGGCACTGGCAACCGCCAAGGGGGTAAAGGGCAGAGTGGAGGTCGTTCCCACACCGGGCAAGGAATACACCATTCTTATTGACTATGCGCACACGCCCGACGGACTGGAAAACGTGCTGTCCTCCGTCCGTGGCTACTGCAAGGGCAGACTCATCGCTGTGTTTGGCTGCGGCGGTGACCGTGACCCTATGAAGCGCCCCATTATGGGCAGGATCGGCGCACAGCTGGCAGACATTGCCATCGTCACCTCCGATAACCCCCGTACGGAGGTGCCCGGCGCCATTATCGGGGATATCGTTGCCGGCATCCCGGAGACACAGAAAAACTACACGGTGATTGAAAACCGTATCCAGGCCATCCATCATGCTATGGACATTGGCCAAAAGGATGATATAATAGTATTGGCAGGCAAGGGTCACGAGACCTATCAGGAGATCTGTGGCGTAAAGCACCACCTGGACGAGCGTGAGGTGGTGGCAGAATACCTGTCGGAAACGGGGAAATAACATGGGTATTATCACATTGCAGCAGGCCGCGCAGTGGTGCGGTGGGCGCATAGATGAAAAATATAAAGATATCAGCTTCCTGGGTGCCAATATGGACACCCGAAAGCTGGAAAAGGGTCAGCTGTTTGTGGCGCTGCAGGGCGTCCGGGACGGTCATGACTTCATTCCTGCTGCCCTGGAAAAGGGCGCAGCAGCGGTGCTTTGCACCCATTGCGATGGGGACTATCCTGCCATCGTGGTGGAGGACACCCGCATCGCCCTGGGCATGATCGCCCGTGGAGAACGTCAGCGCCTGGGTGTGAAGGTGGTGGGCATCACCGGCTCTGTGGGCAAAAGCACCACAAAGGAAATGACATTCGCTGTGCTGGAAACTACATACCGGGTCAGCAAGACACCGGTGAACCATAATAACGATATCGGCATGCCTATGGCAATTCTTGCCATGCCGGAGGATACCCAGGTGGCAGTGCTGGAAATGGGCATGAACCACTTCCGGGAGATCGCTTATCTTACGGATATCGCGAAGCCGGACATTGGTGTGATCGTGAACATCGGCACCATGCATATTGAGCATCTCGGCTCCCGTGAGGGCATTCTCAAGGCAAAGCTGGAGATTCGTGAGGGCATGGACGAAGACGGCAAGCTGGTGCTCAACGGTGATGATGCCCTTCTTTGGGGTCAGCGTGACGATCTTTCCAACGTCACCTATTTCGGCCTGGAAAATGAAAATTGTCAGGTGCTGGGCAGCAATGTCACATTGGGTGAGGAGACTGCGGAATTTACCGCAAGCTTCGGCGGCGAAAGCGCAAAGGTGTGCCTGCCGCTGACCGGCATTCACAACGTATCCGATGCCCTTGCTGCCATCGGCGTGGGCATGCACATGGGGGTCACCCCGGAGAATATCTGCCGGGCGCTGTCCTGCTTCCGGAATATGGAGAGCAGACAGGAGATCCTGGAGACGGAAAAGTATACCATCATTAAGGATTGCTACAATGCAGGCCCGGAGTCCATGGCCGCATCCCTCACAGTGCTGAAAAGCCGGAAGGGAAGACGCATCGCTGTGCTGGGCGATATGCTGGAGCTGGGCAATTGCAGCGCCGCAGAGCATTATAAGGTGGGCAGACTGGCAGCAGAGACAGCGGATATGCTGTTTGCCTACGGCCCTAACAGCGGCAAGATGCAAAAGGGCGCCATTACCGGCGGTATGCCCCACAACAAGGCCTTTGCCTATGAAGACAGAAGCCGCCTGGTCAGCGCACTGAAGCAGCAGGCAAGATCCGGCGACGTGCTGCTGTTCAAGGGCAGCCGTGGTATGCGTATGGAGCTGGCGCTGGAGCAGTTTTTGAAAGAGGAAGAATAATATGGCAAGATTACTCATTACCGCAGCGGTGTGCGGTGTGCTCACTGCCGCCATCGGTTGGTTTCTGATCCCTATGCTGCGTGCGCTGAAGGCAGGCCAGTCCATCCGTGAGGTGGGCCCTACCTGGCATAACAGCAAAAAAGGCACACCCATGATGGGCGGCCTGATGTTCATTCTGGGCGCAGTGCTGTGCCTGGTGGGCAATGTGTTCACCATGACGGACTACACCGTGTTCTTCGTGCTGGCGCTGGCGCTGTGCTTCGGACTGGTGGGCTTCCTGGACGATTTCTTCAAGCTGAAGTTCAAGCGCAACCTGGGTCTTACCTCTCTGCAGAAGGCAATGCTGCAGATGGCGGTCTCTGCGCTGTTTCTGTATATTCTCTATAAGCAGGGCGCTATGTCCTGCCAGCTGTATATCCCCTTCGTGCAGGTGTCCTACGATGTGCATCCCCTGGTGTATATCTTCTTTGCCATGTTTGTGATCGTGGGCTGCGTCAATGCAGTGAACCTGACCGACGGCGTGGACGGCCTTTGCGGCAGTGTTACCGTGCCGGTAATGGTGTTCTTCACTGCTGCGGCTGTGGCAAAGGAGCGCTTTGACCTGGCGCTGCTGCCTGCCTGCCTCACAGCAGGCCTGATCGCCTATCTGTTCTACAACTGGCATCCTGCCAAGGTGTTCATGGGCGATACCGGCTCTCTGTTTCTGGGCGGCGCTGTGTGCGCCCTGGCATTTGCCCTGGAAATGCCTTTGGTTCTGATCCTTGTGGGTCTTGTGTATATTGCAGAGACGCTGTCTGTGATCCTGCAGGTCAGCTACTTTAAGCTGACAAAGGGTAAGCGTATTTTTAAAATGGCACCCATCCACCACCACTTTGAAATGTGTGGCTGGAAGGAGGTCAAGATCGTGCTGGTGTTCAGTGCCGTTTCTGTGGTAATGTGCATCCTGGCATGGGTAGGTATTTCTTAAGGGAAAGGAGCTTCTTATGGCAGGCAGGTCACTGCAAGCCAAAGAGGACCGCCCAAAGGGCGCAACGGTTGATGCGATTTTTCTGATCCTGCTGCTTTTGCTGCTGGTGCTGGGGCTTGGTATGCTGTACTCGGCAAGCTATGCCCAAAGCCAATATGACACCGGCTACCGGGACTCCACCCGTTACCTGCAAAAGCAGGGACTGTGCGCAGTGATCGGACTGGCTGCCATGTGGCTGTGCAGCCGCATTCCCCCAAGGCTGTGGCTGCGATTTGCCTGGCCATTGTATGGCATCAGCATTTTGCTTTTGCTGTCGGTGCTGCTGTTCGGACAGACCGTAAACGGAGCAAAGCGCTGGATCAGCATCGGCGGCATCCAGTTTCAACCCTCGGAGATCGCAAAGTTCACCCTGATTCTGTTGTTTGCAAGATTGACGGAAGGCTTCGGCAGCCGTGCCGGACAGTTCCGTTACGGTGTGCTGGGCTTCGGCGCAGCGCTGCTGGGCATCCTGGTGCCGCTGGCGCTGGAAAAGCACCTGTCTGCCATTATGCTCATGGGCATGGTGGCGGTGGTGATGATGTTCATAGCCGGCACCCACCCCAAATGGCTGCTGGCAGGCGCCGGTGCGGCAGCGGTGTTCGTCACCGTCTATATTTTATGTATGGGCTATGCCGGTGACCGTGTGACCGCATGGCTTCACCCGGAGCAGGATCCCTCGGATACGGGGTATCAGATCCTCCAATCCCTCTATGCCATCGGCTCCGGCGGTGTTACCGGGCTGGGATTGGGCAAAAGCAGGCAGAAATATCTCTACCTGCCGTTTCAGTATAATGACTATATCTTTGCCATCCTCTGCGAGGAGGCAGGACTTTTGGGTGCGCTGGCGCTGGTGGTGCTGTTTGGGCTTCTGATCCTGCGTGGCTACTGGATCGCACTGCGTGCCTCCGACCGGTTTTCCACCGTATTCGGCGCCGGTCTTATTACCCTGATCGCCGTGCAAACGGTGCTGAACCTCTCGGTGGTGACCAATTTGCTGCCATCCACCGGCATCGCCCTTCCGTTTTTCTCTTACGGGGGTACCGCTCTGGCGGTGAACCTGGGGGAGATGGGCATATTACTCAGTATTTCCCGTTACCGCCACTGTGCGGCACGGCAGGAGGAACCGATATGAATGTGATATTTACCTGCGGCGGCACCGGAGGACATATTAACCCCGCCATTGCCGTAGCCAATATATGGAAAGAGCGTTATCCCGACAGCAACATCCTCTTCATCGGCGCAAAAGACCGCATGGAGGAGGAGCTTGTTCCCAAGGCAGGCTATCAGCTGCACACCATTCCGGCTTCCGGCATGTCCCGTGATTTCTCCTGGGAGGGCATCAAGCACAATTTCCGTGCCGCAGCCCAGGTGCTGGAGGCGGTGAAAAGCTGCAAGAAGGTGATTCGGGAATTCAAAGCCGATGTGGTGGTAGGTACCGGCGGCTATGCCAGCTTTGCAGCGCTTTATGCCGCAAGCTGCCTGGGTGTGCCCACCTGCGTCCATGAGTCCAATGCCATGCCGGGATTGACCACGCGGATGATCGCCAAGCGTGCAGACCGTGTGCTGGTGTGCTTCCCGGAAAGTGTGCAGCATTATAAAAATGCCAAAAAGGTTGAAGTGGTGGGTATGCCCGTGCGACGGGAGTTTATCTACACAAAAAAAGAGGATGCCCGGAAGGCGCTGGGACTGGATGCAAGACCCCTGGTGGTGTCTGCCTTCGGCAGCCAGGGCGCCAAGGCTATGAATGAAGCGGTGCTGGGCATGTTCCCCCTGGAAAAGGAAGCAGGCTACCCCTTCCAACATATCCATGCCACCGGCAGCTACGGCTGGGAGTGGATGCCCGAACGGGTAGGGGAGACCGGCGTTCCCACCGACGGCAGCTGCGGCATCACCATGCAGGAATACATTTATAATATGCCGGAGGTCATGGCGGCAGCGGATGTGATCATCAGCCGAGCCGGTGCCTCCAGCTGTAACGAGATCGCCGCCTCCGGCACACCATGCATCCTGATCCCGTCTCCCAACGTGACGGATAACCACCAGGAGAAAAACGCAAGAGCCCTGGAAAAAGAGGGCGCAGCGGAGGTGATCCTGGAAAAGGATTGCACCCCGGAGTACCTGATGGCACGGGTCACCGCCCTTTTGCGGGACGAAGACCGCAGCAAAGCCATGGCAGCAGCGCTGCGGAAGATGTGCGTGCTGGACTCCGCCGAGCGGCTGTGCGATATCATTAAGACACTGGCAAACAAGTAACCTTCCAATTTTAATAATCGGAGAGAATATATGGAAACAAAAGAAACTGAGCGTACCGGGCGCAGACGTCCCTCCGGGGACACCGGCCGCAGCTCCCGTCCGAGACGGAGAACCGCCAGACGGGACCCGAACGTGATGTATACGCAGCCCGGGCCTTTTAACCGCAACCGCTTTTTCCTGCACCTTGCCTCCATTGTGGCGGTGGTGCTGGCGGTGCTGTTCGGTATCTCCATCTTCTTCAAGGTGGATACGGTCACCGTCTCCGGCAATGAAAAATATACCCAGTGGGATGTGTACGAGGCTTCCGGCATACAGAAGGGAGAAAACCTTCTGACCCTGAGCCGCTCCCGTTACTGCAGCAATATCCGCACAGCCCTTCCCTATGTGGAAAGCGTGCGCATCGGCATCAAGCTGCCCGGCACCGTGAAAATTGAGGTGAAGGAGCTGGATGTGGTGTATGCGGTGGAGGATGAAAACAGCGCCTGGTGGCTCATGCGCGCAGACGGCGGCATTGTGGACGCCATCGGTGTGGCGGAAAGCGCCACCTACACAAAGATCATCGGCGTGCAGTTAAGTGATGCCCAGGTGGGACAGCCTGCCCGTGCAGCCGTTCCCGTCTCCGATGAGACACTCCCCGACGGCACACCGGCGCCGGTGGTGCAGGACACCGCAAGACAGTTGGAAATTGCGATTTCCATTTTGCAGAGTCTGGAGAGCACCGGGCTTATCGGTGACATGGCAAGCGTGGATGTAACGGACACGGAGAACATCGTTTTGTGGTACGCAGAGCGTTTTCAGATTGAATTGGGCGACAGCACCCAGCTTTCCAAAAAACTGGGACTGATCAAAACCGCTGTGGAGTCGGAGATGAAGGCCTACGACAGCGGCGTTTTGGATGTGAGCTTCCGTGTGAAACCGGACCCGGAACGGAATTACGACATTATTTTCACCCCGTTCCCCGAAGAAAGCTAAAAAATTACGGAAAAAACAAGAATTTCTATTGACCAAATGGATTTTTTGCATTAGAATATACGGGTAGTATTATAGACTAGCGGAATTGGGCAAACTTTTCCGCAACGATACATAGGAGGATTGTTTATGGATTTTCAGGAGCGCGTAGTTAAAATTAAGGTGATCGGTGTCGGCGGCGCCGGCAACAATGTCATCAACCGTATGATCGATGCCGGTGTAGACGGCGTTGAGTTCGTAGTTATCAATACCGATAAGCAGGACCTGAACAAGTCTGTCTGCGCCAACAAGGTGCAGATCGGTGAGAAGCTCACCGGCGGCATGGGCGCCGGCTCCAAGCCTGAGATCGGTCAGAAGTCCGCTGAAGAGAGCAGAGGCGCTATTTCCAAGATCCTGGAAGGCACCGACATGGTCTTCATCACCGCCGGCATGGGCGGTGGCACCGGCACCGGCGCTGCACCTATCGTTGCAGAGCTGGCTCGTGAGGCAGGCATCCTCACCGTTGGTGTTGTGACCAAGCCCTTCAAGTTTGAGGGTGCAAACCGTATGCGTCAGGCAGAGGCCGGTATTGAGGCTCTGGGCGCAAAGGTTGACTCCCTGATCATCATCCCCAATGACCGTCTGAAGTACGTCACCGATCAGAAGATCACCTTCGCCAACGCATTCGGCATCGC
>JAFYNQ010000036.1 GCA_017548065.1 Oscillospiraceae bacterium | reverse complement strand
TGGAGCTGCTAGCCAGATTTGAACTGGCGACCTCATCCTTACCAAGGATGCGCTCTACCGACTGAGCTATAGCAGCAGGTCACGACAGCTTCGCTATTGTAGCATAAGGAAAATGAAATGTCAATATATTTTTTCAAAAAAATCAAAAAAACTGCAAAATAACATAAGGTTGCAAAATGCGGAGAAAAGTAGTAGAATGATTCCAAGCTACATAAAGAAAGGATTTGTTTCTATGCGTTATATCAATCAGCGTGATTACCCGGATATGCTCTATGTTACCCGTGCCGATCCTGAGAATCCCCGACACGAAAGGGGTAAGACGACAACGATCAAGACCTCCGGTTGCGGTCTTTGTGCTGCCATCATGGTAGCAGACCGTTTGCTGCCTGCCTATGAATTTGAACTGGAGGATGCCATTGCGCTGTCTTATGAAACCAAAGCAAATCTTGCTGCAGGTACAAGCTACAAGGCATTTGCTCCGGCCTTTGCAGAAAAGATGGGATTGCAGCTGGAAGCGACCAAGAATATTGAGGATCTGCGCCGTTGCCTGCGTACCGGCGGTGCTGCAGTGCTGCTGGTGGGCGGTGACCGGGAAGGTCATGTGGGTCTGTTTACCCACGGCGGTCACTACATGACAGCCATCAGCGAGGAGGCGGACGGCCGCTTTGCCATCCTGGATCCCTCTTACTATGTGGGTAAGTATGAAGAAGAGGGAAGAGAAGGTAAGGTAGAGGTGAGAAACGGTGTCATTGCCCTCTGCGACGGCGATACATTGGAAGAGGAGACAAAAGAGAAAGCCACTCCCTACTATTTGTTCTGGAGAAAGTAAAAAATTAAACGCAAACATATTCCCCGTAAAAAGCAATGGTAAAACATTGCTCTTTACGGGGAATTTTTAGTGAAATGGTATTTATTCCTTTACGGGGATCGTCCAGGGGTTATTGCGGGTATACTCCGCAGTTTGCAGGATCATATCCTTCATCTCCTGGGTGATAGTCAGATCGCCCTGGTTCTTGTACTGGGGCTGCCGTTTGGCAGCTTCAATCAGGTCAATGCCGATCTCGGTGACCGGGTTGCCGGTCAGCTGGGTATAGAAGGCATAACCTACCAGCAGACAGCCGTAGTCCGAAAGATGAGTGTGGTCACGGTACAGCTCTATCTCCGGGATTTCCAGCACCTTCAGCGCATACATCATGGGCGTGCCGGAGGAAATGTGACCTTCAAACATGGCGTCCTTGAAAATGTGTGCCTGGGCAGCTTCAATGCTCTGTGTCAGACCGGCATACTGATCCACCGTGGAAGGATCAATGGTGGTGTTGGCATGCTCATAGAGTGCAGGGTCGGTGGAGTTGAACCAGGTTGCGTGGTACCAGAACTCGTGGGGGTGGTCGGGGAGCATTTTATCCACGTAGTCTGTTATGTACAAACGGCATTCCAGGTTCACCTGATTTGCCAGGTCACCGCTACCTGCCTGCAGGAATATCACATCCCATTTCTGATCCTTTAAGCCTTGCTCCATGGTTACCGGCTCTGTGATATCCCAAAGACCGGTGGTGTTGCGGTAATAGCGGTAAACAGAGGCTTCACGCTTGATAAAGTCCGCATGCATGGTCATGCTGCAGCCGCTGTAGTACATCACGCCCACAACAAATTCTTTGTCCGGCATCTGGTCTTTCAGGACATCGTAAAGCATATAGAAGGTGTTGACAGAACGGCTGCTGCCTAAAATCAGGATCTTCATGACCTCGGCTTCCTCGGGGCTTTCCTGGGGACGTGCGCTGGGAAGCAGATTCTGCAGCTCCCACTGTCCCATACCCTTGTCCTGCCAGGCTTCGTAAAAGTCCTGTGCGTCACGCTGATAATGACGGTAGATATAGGGATCTTCATCAATCAGTCTGTCCAACTGGGCAAGGGCGCTGTAAAGGCTTTCGGAGGCACAGCTGTCACTCATAAGCACCGTGCCGTCGGTAAGCTTGATGTATGCCCGGGCATAGACGGGTTTTCTGCCGTTGATGTCATTCTCTTCGGGGGATTTGAGGGTGCTGAGAATGTTTTCAATCAGCACACCGGTTTTGAGGCTGTCTGTCCGCAGGTCTGCGGCTGTGTAGGCGGTTGCCAGGACGGTGCTGTCGGTCTCAAAGCTTGTGTCGGGGGTATGCACAAGGCTCACTGCCACACCGAAGGATTCCACCAGAGCACCCAGTTTTGCATCGCAATTCCACAAGCCGCTGTAGTAGATACCGGCGCAGGAGGGACGGATGTTCACGTTGGTCAGTGCCACCTGCAGCAGATGGAAGGAATAAGTCTGCTCCTCGCAGAGCGTGTAGTACAGATCGTTTTTGACGTTGGTCTTCTCACTGTTGTTCACAGTGATGCCGGAAACGGTGGCTGTGCCGTAAGTTGCATAGTCTTTGTTGGCACTGTCAAAGAAGGTGACGCTGCCGCTGCCGGTTACGTTTATATTTTGACCTGCCAGGTCAATGAGGTATGAGCCATGGGGAAGTGTCAATTGACCGGAGGCTGCGCAGATGTAGTCCTCTGTGCCGTCAAGGGCGGCTACCATGGCAGCGTTATCGGCGTACCAGGTGCGCGTACCGTCGGTGCTAACACGGGAAGCGCCGGTTACGTAGAGGCTTGTGTCTCCGCTCTTACCGTAAAGATAGGGAAGCTCCGGGGCATTTTCCACATACAGTTTGCCGGAGAAGGAACCATCACAGCTGTCCAGTGCTTCTGTCAGCGCACCACCCTGAATGGGTGTGGGCAGATGCGCTGCGTTAAAGTAGATCATAGCACTGCCGGCAAAATTCGCAACCTGCAGCTTTCCGTCTGCACCGATGCAGATATCCTGACCGCCCTTGCCGCCGCTGCCGCCGCTGACGGTGCTGTCATCCAGAATTAAAGTGCCGGTGACATAGAGGTTGCCGCCCCAACCGGTGGCGGTGCCGTCGGTCACGGTAGTGCCGGTAAGCTTCAGGTGGTTGCTTGCACTGTTGGCACCGGCATTGACAACGATGTTACCGCCGTTGTTGCCGTTGCCCCCGGTGATCGTGCCGCCGGACAGCGTAGCTACGCCGTTATTGGCGTGGAGATTGCCGCCATTATTCACACTCTTACCGCCGGAGACAGTGCCGGCAGTCATGTTCAGCCGGGAACTGGTGGAGGACATATAGATGTTGCCGCCCCGGTCGGAGGCTTCGCCGTCCAGGATAGAGCCGCCGTTAATGTTGGCGGTGGCATTGCTGGATACATACAGATTGCCTGCCAGCTTTGCCTTGCCGTCGGAAATTATGCCGCCGGAAATGGTGAAAGCGCCCTGGGTCATGATATTACCGCCAGACTCCACCGCAACACCGTTTTTCACGGCGCCACCGGTCATCACCATTGTGGAACCGCTTGCCAGGTAGATGTTGCCGCCGTGTTTGCTTGCATTGGAAATAGAGGAGTGAGCGGTGTTGGAAACGGTCTGTCCGTTTCGTACTGTGCCGCCATTGAGATAGAAGGAAGCATTTTTGCTCACGAATATGTTGCCACCGGCACTGGCTTTGCCGTCGGTGACGATACCGCCGTTCATGGTAAAGGTGCCACCCTCTGCCAGATACACGCAGCCGCCGTTACCGGCAAAGGTCTTGGCGGTGGTGCTGCCGGTCTTCATCTGTACTGTGCCGCCGTACATGTTCACAGCGCCGCCGTTATAAATGCGGATCACGCAGCCGGTGGAACTGTAGTCTCCAATGGCACTGACAAGGCCACGGTCAGAGTCATGATCCATCAGGTTCAGTGTGCCGGTAACCGCAAAAATACGGGTGCTTGCAAAGGAAAATTCTCTGCCGTTAAGGTGCAGGCACAGCGTCTCACCGGCAGCAAGGGTCAACCGTGTGGCAATGGTAATGGCATCCTCTGCCACATAGTAGTGGGTACCGCCGGAAGGATCGTAATTGCCTGCCCAGGCATCTGCCACAGCTTTGGTCAGCGGCAGCCAGGTAACCGTCTTATTGCAATGCTCGCAGGTGGAAGGAAGCGGTGTGTCCTCCGGCATATCCACAAAGGCATAAAGCTTTGTGTCACCGGCTTTGCCATACAGCCAGGACTCTCGCTCTTCGTTCTCCAGACAGATCTTGCCGGGGAAAGCACCTTCGCAGGTGGCGAAGGTCTCCGCCAAAGCGCTGCCGTTCAAAGGTGTGGGCAACAGGGACTCGTTAAAGACAGCCTGGGGAGTGCCGGCAAAGCCGGACTTGACAGTCAGCGTAGCGGTGGAGGCAAAATACAGATCGGAGCCGGTGGCAGCGCTGCCTCCGGTGATGGCGCAATTGCCCAGAATCAGCTTGCCGGCTGCATAGATATTACCGCCGTAGCCCGCTGCTATACCGCCTGTAATAGTGCCGCCGTCAAGGGTAGCCGTAGCACCACTGGCAATGTAAAGAATGCCGCCGTTAGCGTCGGACTTGCCGCCGTCCATGACACCGCCGTGCATATTGAAAGTACTTCCTGATACCAGGTACATACAGCCGCCGTTATCCGCTTCTGCGTGCGTACCATTAACCAGACGCAGGGTGCCACCATAGAGATCAAATGCACTGCCGGATTTGTTCAGGCGAACGACACCGGCGGTGGAGGTGTTGTTGGCGCTGGCCTGCAAAATACCTTTGCTTACGGTATGGTCCATAACAGCAACACGGCCGTTGACCGTAAGTACACGGACACCGTTTCTTTTGAAGGTGTTGCCGTTAAGGTGCAGACACAGCGCCTCGCCGCTGTCAACGGTCAGAATTTTTGAGGTGGTGACCGTCTCTTCGGCCACATAGTAGTGGATGCCGTTTGCAGTGCTGTAATTGCCTGCCCAGTTGGCAACAACCTCGTTTGTAAGCGGCTGCCAGGTTACGGTTTCCTTACAGTAATCGCAGTAACCCGAGGGCGTACCGCCGCTGAAGAAATCCACATCTGCCGCACTGACGTTGATGGGATTGACCGCAAGCAGTACGACCAGCATAAAAAGAATGCAAAAAATGCACTTTTTCATAGAGATATAACCTCCTGCTATTATAATTTCTCTTCTATTGTACCATACCTGACGGAAAATTGTTAAAAATCTGCACTCTGTTTTTATATTATCTTGCAATTTTTATAAAATCATGATACTGTAAACGGGAAAGAAGGTGACAGTATGAAGCTACCGGATTTTGAAATTTTGAGTCTCACCACCGTAGGTGTCCACCTGGACCCACGGAAGGCAAAAACAAGGCGTTCTAATAAAAGCCATTGGGTGGTTGACTATGAGATTAACTTTTTCTCCGGCGATTTTGAGGGACACTCTATCCTGGACAGCATGACCTTTCCTGCCAAAGACGGTTACTTTTTGTGCGCAAAGCCGGGGCAGACATTGCAGATGCTGCTGCCGTTTCGCTGCTATCGGCTGCACCTTGCTACCCGGGACCCGGAGCTGAAAAAAGCGCTGGATTCTCTTCCCAGCTTCGCCCACCATCCGGAAATGCCTCGCATCCTGGAGCTGTGCAAAAAAGCCTGCCATGTGGATCAGCGCAGTACCCTGAATGCAAAATTTGAACTCTACAGCTATATCACCACGGTGCTGACGCTGCTGCTGCGGCAATACCCGGATGCCATCGTGGCTGCCAAGGAAGGTAACGTCCGCCGCCACGAGCAGGCGCTTTTGGATGCAAACACCTATCTACAGAACCATTGTGATGAGGATATTGACTTGGAACAGCTGGCAAAAGACAGCGGTCTGCACCCTACCTATTTCCAGAAGCTGTTTACTGCCGCCTTTGGCGGTTCTCCGAACCAAAAGTTGGCCTATTACCGGGTTATTCGTGCCAGAAATTTGCTCCACGATGACAATCGTCCTATTTCGGAGATTGCCCGCCTGTGCGGCTTTTCTTATCAAAGCTACTTTACCCGTGTTTTCAAGCAGTACACGAATCAGACACCCTCCCAGTACCGCCAATCTTTGCGTAAACGCCGCACAGAAACCCCAAAGCTATAACTACTTTTGCAAAAAAACAGAGGATCCCGAAATGGGATCCTCTGTTTGCTGTTTTAATTACTTGCCGCCGTTGACGGGGATCCACTGACCGCTGAGGAAGGAGGAGCGCTCGCTTGCCAGGAAAGCGATGACTTCGCCGATCTCGGAGGGCTTGCCCAGACGGTTCATGGGGTTGCCGGCAATCATAGCCTGACGAACCTCTTCGGGCACCTTGCTGTACATGTCAGTCCAGGTAGCGCCGGGAGCCACGCAGTTAACGGTGATGTTCTTACGGCCTGCTTCCTTTGCCAGGGTGTTGGTGAAGCCGATCAGAGCAGCCTTGGTGGCGGAGTAGTTACACTGACCGGGGTTGCCGCGGGCAGCGGTGGAGCTCAGGTTGATGATACGACCGTACTCGTTGTCACGCATCTGCTTGTACAGACCGTGGGTCCAGTAGAAGACACCGTTCAGGTTGGTGTTGATGACCTGCTCCCACTGCTCCAGGGTCATCTTGTGGAAGATCGCATCACGGGTGATGCCGGCATTGTTGACCAGAATGTCAACACGGCCGAACTTTGCCAGGATCTGGTCAATAGCTGCCTGCACCTGGTCAGCCTTGGAAACGTCGCACTTTACGGGGAAAGCCACGGGACCCAGCTTTTCAGCGGTAGCGCAAGCAGCCTCGTAGTTGTAGTCAACAATGGCGATGCCTGCAATGTTCTCACGGACAAAGATCTCGGCGGTAGCTGCGCCGATGCCGCTGCCGGAGCCGGTAATAACGGCGATTTTGTTACTGAGCATAGTATGTTCACCTATCCTTTTGTATTTGTAGTTTTTTACCAAATTCATTATAGAACAAAAACGCAGGATGTCAAGCAATAAGAGGAAACAAAATAGTTTACTTTCTTGCTACCAGTCGTTTTGCTTTGGCAACGATAGAATCCACATCCATGCCGTTGTCACGGTAGAGAAGCTCTGGGTCACCGGACTCACCGAAACGGTCCTGGATGCCCACCAGGGTCATGGGGACGGGATGACTTTGCACCACCACTTCGGCAACGGCAGCGCCAAGACCGCCCAGTACGGTGTGGTCTTCAATGGTCATTACAGCGCCGGTTTCCTTTGCGGCACGGATCACAGCTGCTTCGTCCAGGGGCTTGATCGTTGCCATATCCACCACACGGACGTTAATGCCTTGGGTATGCAGAATCTCTGCAGCATCCAGGGCCTTTTTCAGCAAAATGCCGGAGACGATCATGGTCATGTCTGCGCCGTATTCTTTTACGGTATTTGCCTTGCCGAAGGTAAATACATAGTCATCATTGTAAACATCCGGCACGGGATTTCTGTGAAGACGGATATAAAGCGGACCGGTGAAGTCCAGAGAAGCACGTGCCAGCGCACGGGCGGATACCGCATCCGAGGGCTGCACCACCGTCATGTTGGGCAACGAGCGCATAATGGAAACGTCCTCAATGGCAGCATGGGTTGCGCCGTCACCGCCTACCTGCAAACCGGCATGGGTGCCGATGATCGTAACATTTAAATTGGGATAACACACAAAGGTACGCACCTGCTCGCAGGCACGCATGGAGGCAAACACACCGAATGTTGCCAGGTACACTTTGTTGCCGCAGGAGGCAAGACCGGCAGCGCCACCAATGAGATTCTGTTCGGCAATGCCAAAAGAGAACTCACGCTCCGGGTACAGTTTTCCAAAGACCTCAAGACCGCAGGTCTTGGTGTCTGCGTTGCAAAGCACGAAGTCGGTATTTGTTTCGGCAAGCTTTAAAAGCTCCTTGCCAAAGGCCATTCTGGTTGCCAATGTATCCATTACATAATGCCTCCTTCTTTGATCTGACAGATAGCTGCCACCAGCTCTTCGTCTGTGGGCGCAGCACCGTGCCACTTGGGATCGTCCTCCATAAAGGAAACGCCCTTGCCCTTAACTGTCCGCATAAGAATGGCTGTGGGCTTGCGCATGGTCTTTGCGGTATGCAGCGCTGTCAGAACATCTGCCATATTGTGACCGTTTGTTTCCACCACAGCCCAGCCGAAGGCACGCCACTTGTCAGCCAAAGGCTCAATGCACATTACATCGTTTGTCCAACCGCCGATCTGAACACCGTTGCAATCCACGATGGCGGTCAGATTTTTCAGGTCGTGATGGGCAGCGGACATAGCAGCTTCCCAGACCATACCCTCCTGAATTTCGCCGTCACCCAGCATGACGTAGGTCATATAGTCCTGCTTGTGCAGCTTGGCAGACATAGCCATACCCACGCCAATGGACAGACCGTTGCCCAAAGAGCCGGCGCTCATGTCAAGACCGGGAACTTTGGTCATATCCGGGTGACCCTGGAGAATGGATTTGTACTGCCGAAGGGTATTTAAAATATCAGGGGGAAAGAAGCCACGACGGGCAAGGCAGGCATACAGAACCGGGCAGGCATGACCCTTGGAGAGAATAAAACGGTCACGGTCAGGCCAATCGGGATTCTGAGGGTCTATATTCAGCACATGGAAATACAAGGCTGTGACCATTTCCACGGCAGACAGACTACCGCCGGGATGACCGGCCTTGGCAGCATGGATCATGGCGATAATATCCTCACGAATCTGCTGCGCCTGGGCTTCCAGTCGCACCACATCTTTTTGGGTAAAAGAATATTGTGACATAAAATCAACCTTTCGTATTTTATACCATAAAAATACGAAAGAAAGGGAGGAAAGTCCAATTTATATTTCTGTTGGCTATTATCAGAAAAAATGATAATGATGGCTGCAAGTATTGACAAAACCGGAAATTTATGAAATACTCAAGTCAAAAATAACAGCCCGGGAGGCAACTATGGAACTGTATGTAATGCGCTATGTGTTGGCGGTGGCGGAGCATGAGAACTTTTCATTGGCAGCAGAGGCTTGCCATGTGGGACAGCCGGCGCTTTCCCAGCAGATCGCAAAGCTGGAGAAAGAACTGGGAATCGCACTGTTTCACCGAAACTCAAGAGGTGCAAGCCTTACAGAGGCAGGCAGTGCTTTTGTTCAACGGGCAAGAGAGATCTTGCAGTTAAGTGAAGCATTGGAAAGTGAAATGTCCGTATACGCAGGTCTATGCCGCGGCACGTTGAATACCGGTGTTATCACCAGCTTGCAGTGCATTGACTTTGGCGGTCTTGTCTCCGGCTTTTGCAGTACCTATCCGGGCATTTCCCTGAATATCATACAAGGTGGCACGCACCAGCTTTTGCGGCAGCTGGTAGAACGCAAGCTGGACACAGCCTTTGTGAATCGGCCCGTTGCAGGTTTACCCAATGGCATCTGCTTTGAAGGTCTGGGAGAGGATACCTATCGCCTGGCTGTCCCCAATGACCATCCCTTGGCACAGAATGAGGTTGTAGCGCTTGGGGAGTTTGCAAAGACACCCTTTATTTTCCACCAGGCAGGGCAGGTGGCAGCGGAGCTTTGCCGCAATGCCTGCCGGGAGGCCGGGTTTGAGCCCAATATTATATGCCGCTCCTCCAGCCCTACAACCACATTGTATATGGTGCGTGGCGGTATGGGTGTGGCATTGCTTCCCTCGGAGGAGTTCAGAAGCCGCAACCTGGACGGCATCGTGGAACTGAGGCTGAAGCAGGACATCAAAAAAGAAGTAGGTATCGCCTGGCGCCAGGACAACACCTCCCCCTTGGTAGAAGCCACCGTAAAATTTGCCAAAGAATGGACAGAGTTTGCATAAAAAATACTGCTGCAAAAAATTGCAGCAGTATTTTATTTGCTTTTTACTTGTTGTAAGTAAAGGAAACGGGGGTGAAGATCTCGCCGGTGGCTACGGTGATCTCGGCGGACACGGTGTAAGTGCCTTCGGCCAGTGCTTCAATGGCGGGCTTGATCGCTTCCTCGTTCTCCAGCAGACAGTAGGCTCTTGCCTTGCCGGTGCCGACGTCGCCACGGTTGAAGGAGCGCTTGTACAGCAGCTTCTTCTCACCCTTGGCATCGGTGGCAAATACCTTGATGAGGCACATGGGGTAGTTGCTCTGGAAAACGCCGCCCAGCAGCTGCTCCATGGTAATGCCTGCGCCTGCGAAGTTGACCCAGGGCTTCTCGTAGGGGATCAGACCTGCCAGCTCTGCGGTGGTGATGGGAATGTAGGCCTTCTCCCACAGCCAGTTGAAGGGAGCATGGAAATCGGTCTTGCCGCTGAAATTGTAGGTCAGGCCACCCTCTTCCACAATGCGGAAATCCTTGCCCTTACCGGCAGCCTGGTCCTGCAGTGTGATGTAGCTCTGCTCGCCGTCAATCTTGCCGTTCTCGTCACGGACAACAACAGCGCCAATGATGGACATCATGGTGTGCAGGGTGGTGGTGGAGGTGATGCCGTCAGCCATCTGGATCTTGGCATAGCACTCAAACATCTTTTCCTGACCGTTCTCATCGCAGATGTCACGGGTCAGATGATCCTTGTAGGTGGTGATGTCAGTGTTGTACTTGTAGTCACCGATGGGCAGCACGCCGTACTTCTTGACCATGTTGTAGTTGATGAACACACCGGTGAGGGAGCGGCAAACAGCGCTCCAGCCCCACATGAGGCTGCCTGCGCAGGTGTTGCCCAGGTAATCGTTCAGCCACTGACCGTCGCCGTCAAAGGACAGGACACCGGTCTCCATGTCATAGTACTCCAGCCATGCGTACAGATTGGTCTGTCCGTCGGCATAGGGCAGACCGCAGTAGATCTGCTCGGGATCGTGGAAGTAATTCTTGCCGCTGACTGCGCCCTTCTTGTTGTAGCGGATCTCTTTTTCGGTGCTCCACTGAATGGTAAGCATGTCACGCATTGCCTTCATTGCAGTCTCACGAAGTTCACGGTTGGTGGGATTTTCCAGTGCGTAGCAGGGACGCTCGCGCATGGGCTTGGGAACTCTGAATTCCATATTGATTCCTCCAAAATTCTTGCACGAAAAGCCGCCGACTGTGCCGCCGGCGGCTCGTGTTATTTATTATTTAGTGTAAGTGAAGCTTACGGGGGTGAAGACCTCGCCGTTGGGAGCGGTAGCGACAGCGGAAATGGTGTAGGTGCCGGAAGCCAGCTCAGCGATGGCATTGTCAATGTTCAGACGGTCGCCGGAGATCTTGTAGTTTCTTGCCTTGCCGTCCATAGCGCCGGGCTCGCTGCCCTGCACGTCCTTACGGTTGAAGTAGACGGAGTACAGCTTGGTCTCCTTGCCGTTTGCATCGGTAGCAATGAAGTTGACCAGGCTCATGGGGTAGTTGCAGGTGATTGCACCGTTGTACAGCTCATCCAGGGTGGTGATGTTCTCCTTGGAGAACTTGACCTCGGGCTTTGCGTAGGTCTCAAGACCCAGGAACTCAGCGGTGGTCACGGGAATGTAGGTAGCGTCAAACAGCTCCTTGAAGGTCATCTTCACAGCAATGGGGCCGGTACGGCCGGTGTACTGATACAGAATGCCATCCTCGCCGGTGTACTCATAGAACTTCTCGCCGGAGCCTGCAGCCTGATCCTGCAGCATCACGTAGCTCTGCAGAGGATCAATGGAGCCGTCAGCATTGCGGACAACGGTAGCGTCCTCAATGAGCATCATGGTGTGCTCGGAGTTGGAGTTGGTGATAGCGTCAGCCATCTTTGCCAAAGCGTAGGACTCAAACATCACGTCCAGACCGTTCTCGGAGCAGATCTGAGCGGTGGAGTACTTTTCCTTCTTGTACTCATCCAGGAAATCAGCGTTCTTGATCTTGTAGGGGCCAACGGGGATGCAGCCATACTTGGGAACCATGCTGGTGTTCACGTAGCGGCCGGTGAGGGAGTCACAAACAGTACTCCATGCCCACATCAGGCTACCTGCGCAGGTGTTGCCCAGGATGCTGTTGAGCCACTGACCGTCGCCTTCCATGGTCAGGTGACCGGTCTCCAGGTCGTAGTACTCCAGCCAGACGTAGATGTTGGTCTGACCGTCAGCATAGGGAAGACCGCTGTAAACGGTGTCGGGCTGATAAATGTAATCCTTGTGGCTGACAGCGCCGGTCTTGTTGTACATGAAGCCGGCATCAACGCTCCACTGGATGGAGAGCATGTCATGCATAGCCTGCACAGCAGTCTTACGCAGCTCTTCGGTGGTGGGATTTTCAGAAACCAGATAGGTGGGACGCTCCTTCATGGGTTCGGGAACGATGTAACCGGTGTATTCTGTCTCTGCGGGTTCTGTGGGGGTGTTAGCAGTCTCGCCGCCGCATGCGGTCATACCGAAAACGGTCAGCACGGCAAGCAAAAGGGCTAAAATCTTTTTCATATGTATTCCTCCGTTAAATATTAGAATCCGTACTTTGGCATTCTACCGAAATTATACCCGATAGCGAGAGGGGTTGTCAAGAAAATTTCTGTTAAAAAATCATGACGAAGGCTGCCAAAATGATCATGAAAGCAAAGTTAAAAGCGGAGAAGAGCGCAATGTAATAGCCGGTCTTTCCCTTGTTTTGTTTGGTGTATTCCCGGAAGGTGATAAGGCTGGCAAGGGAGGCGATCAGCGTACCCACACCGCCGATGTTAACGCCCAGCAGCAGCTCACGGTAATTATCCGTAAACTGGGAGAGCAAAATGGCAGAGGGGACGTTGCTGATGATCTGGCAGGAGATCACGCTGAACAGCAGTGTGCTTTTCTCAAGCAGTAGAGAGAAGAGGTTCTTCACAGCGTCAATGCGTGCCATGTTGCCGGAGAAAACAAAGAAGAACACGAAGGTCAGCAGCAAAGGATAGTCCACCATTTTCAGCGCCTTCCGATCCATGAAAAACAGCACGGCAGGAATGATGATCAGACCGATACTGTAGTGGATCCCACGGAAAACGATGGCAATGGCCAGTGCAAACAGCAGAAGATACACCGTGGTCTTGACAGCAGGCATGGAAATAGGCTTGGAGGACAGCTCCAGGGGCTCCGGCTTTATAAAGAGGATGCAGCACAAGGTGATAAGCACCACGGAAACCACGAAGGGGGGCGCCATGATGGTCATAAATTCCGGGGTGGGGATCTCAAACTTTGTGTACAGATAAAGATTTTGGGGATTGCCGAAGGGGGTGAGCATGCCGCCCAGGTTGGCGGCGATGTTCTGCATAATAAAGGTAAAGGCCATGTGCTTACTTTTGCCTGTGGTGGTCAGCACATAAAGACCCAGGGGCAGAAAGGTCAGCAGCGCCATGTCGTTGGCAATAAGCATGGAGCCGATGAAGGTGATGTACACAAGGGCGAGAATGGCCATACGGGTGTTGCGGAAGATCTCCACAATCTTTTTGGCCAGCATGTAGAAAAAGTTGATATTCTTCAGGGCGCACACCACTGCCAGCACACAGAAAAGGCAGGTGAGTGTCTTGAAATCAAAATAAGAAAGGTATGTTTTGTCCGGCGGCACGAAAAAACAGGTGATAATGGCAGCCACCATAGCCACCACCATGACCACATTCTTTTTGATAAAACCGGATAAGCTTTGACCCAGTTGTAATTTGTCCATAAACGTCTCCTCGGGAGGGTTATTTTTGCTTTTGGGGCAGCTCACTGTACAAAGCGCTGCCCAGAATCAGCGCAGAGCCGAGAATGCCCCAAAGGGTAATGGGCTCATTTAATAATAGTGCAGACAGCAGCACGGCGATCACGGGATCCAGATAGCTGAACACAGCGATGGATTGGGCAGACAGATTTTTCATAGAGCCGAAATACAGCGCATAGGCAACACCGGTGTGTACAAAGCCTACCACAAGAAGCAGGACGATGCCCACCCAGTTCAAATCCAGCAGTCCATCTGCGCCGCCCAGCAGCAGATACGGCAGGATCACCGCAGAAGCAGCGCCCAGCTGGATCACGGTCTTGTCATAGGCGGGAATGGGGGAGAGCTTCTTGTTCAGCACCATGACAGTGGCATAAAACAGCGCAGCGCCCACACCGAATCCAACGCCTGCCAGCTCCGAAAGGGGCGGCAGACCGCCCTCCATCATGCCGGAGACAAACACAAGCCCCAAAAGGGCAACGCCGATGCAGCAAAGCTTTTTGCCGGTCAGCCGTTCGCCCACAAGGGGAGAGGCCAGCAGCAGAAACAGCGGCGCAAGGTAATAGCACACCGTTGCGGTTGCCACGGTGGTGTAGTTATAGCTTTCAAACAGTAAGATCCAGTTGATGCCGATGGCAACACCGGAAAGGCACAGCAACAGCAGGTTTTTTCGGATGGCAGCCTTGTCAAAGCGCTGCTTGCCGGCAAGCATAACGAAAAGCAGGAACGCAACACCCAGCACACCACGGAAAAACGCAATGGCGGCGGAGGAGAGGGGGATGAACTTTACAAATATGCCCACAGTGCCGAAAATGCCCATGGCACTTAAAAATTTTATTTTTGCCTGATTCATAATAACCTCCCGAAGGATATAGATGCTACTGACAAATACTATCAAATTAACCGCTATATGTCAAACATTCTATGGGAAATATGCCTGAAAAATTGGAAAGCAGGGAAAAAGTGCTTGACAGATGGACAGATGTGTGTTAGTATACCTGCAAATTGAATCGCTAGATAGAGGCGCGGGTTTCATCAGTACCGTGTGGCAAGGCCAGGCAGCCGCCAAACGGGAAAGGGGAAACCGCCGAAGTGCGGAAAATGCCTGAATTTTCCAAGCTGGGTCGTCAGAGAACATCTGCCGGACTGTCACAAACCTTTGTGAAGCGCTATCAAAGCAGTATGGCATGCTATGACCTTTGGTCATGATAATGTTGCATTTTACTGTCGGATCGCTTTCCAAGGCGATTCGATTTTTTGTTATCCGGGATAAAATCCCAAAAATGAAAGGAAGAAAACAAAATGAAGAAGATCCTTGCAATGCTCCTGGCCGCAATCATGGTGCTGTCTATGGCAGCCTGCGGCACTACCACCGCTCCCGAAACCACCGGTGCTCCTGCTGACACCGGCGCAGCAACAGAAGCTACCGGCGAAGCAACCGGCGGCGCAACCATCGCTTCCGGCGTGGAAGACGGCGTTCTGACCGTTGCCATGGAGTGTGCTTACGCTCCCTACAACTGGTCTCAGCCCGATGACAGCAATGGTGCTGTTCCCATCGCCAACGCTCCCGGCAACTACGCAAACGGCTACGACGTCATGATGGCAAAGAAGCTGTGCGAAGCCAACGGCTGGGAACTGGAAGTCATGCAGCTGGATTGGGACTCCCTGGTTCCCGCTGTGCAGAACGGCACTGTTGATGCAGTTATCGCAGGTCAGTCCATGACTGCAGACCGTATGGAAATGGTTGACTTCGCAGGTCCTTACCTGTACGCTACCATCGTTTGCCTGGCAAAGTCCGGCTCTGCCCAGGCAGAGGCAAAGGGCATCTCCGAGATCTCCGGCACCTGCACCAGCCAGATGGGTACCATTTGGTACGACACCTGCCTGCCTCAGATCAAGGGCGCTGGCATTCAGACTGCTGCTGAATCCGCTCCTGCAATGCTGATGGCATTGGAGACCGGCGCTGTTGACTTCGTTTGTACCGATATGCCCACTGCTCAGGGCGCACTGGTCGCTTACCCCGACCTGGTGATCCTGGACTTCGCAGGCACTGAGGATGACTTTGAGGTCTCCGACGAAGACATCAACATCGGCATTTCCATCATGAAGGGCAACACCTCCCTGAAGGAAGCTCTGGACAGCGTCCTGGGCGGCATGACTGCTGACGATTTCAATAACCTGATGGCAGAGGCTATCAGCGTTCAGCCCATTGAAGGCTAAAAAATAAAAAACAAGCCGGGGGCATGTCCCTCGGCTTGTGTTCGGTAAGGAATTGATACTATGGATAAGTTGATACAACTGTTTCAGGATATCGGGAAGCTCTGGGAAAAGTATGGCGACTCCTACATAACCGGTATGCGCAACACCCTGATCCTTGCTGTGACGGCAACGGTCATCGGCTGCCTGATCGGTTTTCTGTGCGGTATTCTCAATACCATTCCCTATAGCAAAAATGATCCCTGGCTCAAGCGTGCGCTGCTTACCCTGATCCGTGGCATCGTCCGTGTGTATGTAGAGGTGTTCCGTGGTACCCCCATGGTGCTTCAGGCTGTGTTTATTTTCTACGGTCTGCCCTACTTTACAGACAATGCGGTGCAGTTCAAGGGCAATGAGGGTATTTGGCTGGCCTCCATGATCGTTGTTTCCATTAACACCGGCGCATATATGGCAGAATCTGTCCGTGGCGGTATTATCTCTGTGGATCCCGGTCAGACGGAGGGCGCCAAGGCCATCGGCATGACCCACGTGCAGACCATGCTCCACGTGATCCTGCCCCAGGCTCTGCGTAACATTCTGCCCCAGATCGGCAATAACTTCATCATCAATCTGAAGGACACCTCCGTTATGTTCATCATTGGCTTCACGGAGTTCTTTGCTACCCATAAATCTGTGGCAGGCGCTACCTTTAAATATTTCCCCTCTGCGGCGCTGGAAATGGTTGGCTACCTGGCAATGACCCTGATCGCATCCTTCCTGCTGCGCTGGGTGGAGAAGAAGCTGGACGGCAGTTCCAGCTATGACCTTGCCAACGTGGATCCTTTGACCATGACGGCAGGTACCTACAACCATCCCCAAAAGGGCGGCCCCTTTGACGATCGGGATCGGAAGGAGGACAACAAATGAGCGAAATGATCCTGCAGGTGAATCACCTGTCCAAGTCCTTCGGTAAGCATGAGGTCTTGAAGGACATTGACTTTACTGTGAACAAGGGCGACGTGATCTCGGTCATCGGCGCATCCGGCTCCGGCAAGTCCACACTGTTGCGATGCATCAACCTTCTGGAAACTCCCACCTCCGGTGAGATCCTCTACCACGGCACTAACGTGGCAGACAGAAAGGTGAAGGCGCATGAGTACCGCAGCCACGTGGGTATGGTGTTCCAGTCCTTCAATCTGTTTAACAATATGACCGTGCTGCAGAACTGCATGATCGGTCAGGTAAAGGTACTGCGGCGCAGCAAGGCAGAGGCAAAGGAAAAGGCGCTGTACTTCCTGGAAAAGGTTGGCATGCTGCCCTACATCAATGCCAAGCCCCGACAGATCTCCGGCGGTCAGAAGCAACGTGTGGCAATTGCCCGTGCTTTGGCAATGGATCCGGAGGTGCTGCTGTTTGACGAGCCTACCTCCGCACTGGACCCCGAAATGGTGGGTGAGGTGCTGACAGTTATGCAGAATCTTGCCCAGGAGGGCATGACCATGCTGGTGGTCACCCATGAAATGGCATTTGCACGGGACGTGAGTAACCGTGTGGTGTTCATGGCAAACGGTGTTATCTGCGAGCAGGGTAGTCCCGAAGACGTCTTCGGCAACCCCCAGCGCCAGGAAACCAAAGACTTCCTGACCCGTTTCCGCAACGCATAAAATTTACCCGGTTGGTATCCGTGATACCAACCGGGTTTTTGTTTAGTTTTCTTTCATTACCTTGCCGCTCAGGATGACGGTTTTGACGTTCATCTTGCGGTCGGTGATGATCAGGTCTGCACGCAGACCCACCAGAATCTCGCCACGGTCAGTAAAACCGGTGGCACGGGCAGGATTGTAGGAGGCAACGCGGAAGGCTTCCACCATGGAAGCGCCGGTGTGCTTCATCCAGTTGCGGCAGGCAACATCCAGTGTCAGCTTGGAGCCGGCGATATCGCCCCACTTGTCAAAGTTGATGTCATGGATGTCATCATAGCCGGGAGGATTGGGCGCGTCCTGGTAGCTGCGGTCAGACACCAGAATAATTTTATCGTCGCCCTTGATCTTACGCACCAGCCGCTGCATATAGGGGTCAACGTGAATGCCACGGCTGTCGGAAATGATCTCGGCATAAATGGCATCATTGTAGTTGACACACTCGTCCACGCACACACCACGGCATTCGGGATAGTTAACGATAGTGCCGGTGGCATTGGTATGATGGGTGCCGATGCACAGACCGTAGGGAATCAGCTTTTCGATCTGCTGGGGTGTTGCCTCACTGTGGGTCACTGCAAAAACAGTGTTGGGATTGGCCTTGTGGGCAGCCTTAACAAAGTTTTCCACATTTTCCTGCTCCGGACCAAGACCCCACACACGGGCAAGCTCTGCGCAAGCTTCAATCATAGGCTCATAATCCTCGGGGATGATGGGCTTGTTGTTCCAGGGGTTGGCGGCACGGTTAGAGCCGTAGGCAGGATTGATATAAGGACCTTCCAGGTACATGCCGGCGATGTTCTCGCCGCCGGGGGCAGCCATTGCCTCACGGATATTGGCAGCCATCTGAATGTACTCTTCCTTTGTCATACGGGGGAAGGAGGCAGGCAGCAGTGTGGTGGTGCCATGCTCCAGGTGGAACTGGGCAGCAGGAATGGGATGCTGCCACAGACGGTAGTCGCCGCCGGTGTGGGTATGAATATCCACAAGACCGGGGCCTACATACTCGCCCTTGGCATCAATGATCTCGCAGCCCTCCGGGATGGGGGTGTTGCGCATCTCACCGTAGCCGGTGATAATGCCGTCCTCAAAGAACAACACCGCATCCTCAATGAAATGATCCCGCATAATAAGCTCTGCGTTGATAATGGCAGTCATAATGTTTTCTCCTAATAAACGATATGGAAAATCAGTTCTCTCTGACGACCTCGCCGTTCAGGATGACGGTCTTGATGTTCATCTTGATGTCAGTGATTACCAGGTCAGCACGCAGACCTTCACGGATCTCACCACGGTCAGTCAGACCGACCACCTTTGCAGGTGTGTAGGAAGCGGCACGGAAGGCATCCACGATGGAAGCACCGGTGTGCTTCATCCAGTTGCGGCAAGCCACATTCAGGGTCAGCTTGGAGCCGGAGATATCAATGCCGCCGCTGGCCATGTAGGTGAAGTTCAGGTCGGTAACATGCTCCAGTCCGGGAGGCACGATGGTGGGATGGTTGGTGTGGTCGGAGATCAGGATAATCTTGTCATCGCCCTTGATCTTACGGATCAGTCGCTGCATGTAGGGGTCAACATGGATGCCCATGCTGTCGGAAATAACCTCGGCATAGATAGCATTGTTGTAGTTGACGCACTCGTCAACGCAGACACCGCGGCACTCGGGGTACTTGGGCAGGTCGCCGGTGGCGTTGGTGTGATGGGTGCCGATGCACAGACCGTAGGGGATCAGTGCTTCAATCTGCTGGGGGGAAGCCTCACTGTGACCGACGGTGAACTTCAGTTCGGGAATGGCTGCCTTGGCGGCCTTCACAAAGTCCAGAATGCCCTCACGCTCGGGACCCAGCGCCCACACACGGACAATATCCTTGCCCTCTTCAATCACGGGCATGTAGTCAGCAGGGTCAATGGGCTTGTTCCAGGGGTTCAGGTGGCTGTTGGAGCCGAACTTGGGGTTGATGTAAGGACCTTCCATGTAGATACCGGCGATGTTCTTGCCGTCGGGATCCTGCATGGCTTCACGGATGCGGGGGATGTACTCCAGGTACTGGGGCGTGGTGGAGCCGTAGCCCAGGGTGGGCAGCACGGAGGTAGTACCTGCAGTCAGGTGGTAGCGTGCGGCACGCAGAGGCTCCAGCTGAAAACGAACCTCGTCGCCGGAGTGGCAGTGGATATCCACAAAGCCGGGGCCAACATAGGCACCCTGGGCATCAATGATCTCACAGCCCTCGGGGATGGGAGTGGTGCGCATTTCGCCAAAGCCTGCGATCTTGCCGTCCTCAATGAACAGCACAGCCTCGGGGATCAGGTGATCACGCATAACAAGCTCGGCATTGATAATCGCTTTCATATAATATATCCTCCAATATTAGTTTTCTACAACGACCTTGCCATTGAGCACAACGGTCTTAACATTCATCTTGATATCCACAAACACCAGGTCAGCCTTCTGTCCCACACGGATCTCACCACGGTCATAAAGACCTACGGCACGGGAGGGGTTGTAGGAGCCTACCTTGAAGGCATCCACAATGGATGCGCCGGTGTGCTTCATGTAGTTGCGGCAAGCCACATTCAGGGTCAGCTTGGAGCCGGAAATGTCAATGTCGCCGTCTTTTCTGTAGGTGAAGTTCAGGTCGGTGACATGCTCCAGGCCGGGGACGGGGATGGGCTCGTGGATGGTCTGGTCGGAGATGAGGATGATCTTGTCATCGCCCTTGATCTTACGCACCAGGCGCTGCATGTAGGGGTCAACATGGATGCCCATGCTGTCGGAAATCAGCTCCGCATAAATGCCGTCGTTGTAGTTGACACCTTCGTCAACACAGACACCACGGCACTCGGGGTAGTTGACGATGGTGCCGGTGGCATTGGTGTGGTGGGTGCCGATGCACAGACCGTAGGGCATCAGTGCCTCAATCTGCTGCGGTGTTGCTTCACTGTGGGTGACAGCAAAGCGCACATCGGGGTTGGCCTTCTTGGCAGCCTTTACAAACACCTCAATGTTCTCACGCTCCGGAGCAGTACCCCAAACACGGATAATGTCAGCGCCTGCCTCCAGCAGAGGCTCAAAATCCTCGGGAACGGGATCAAACACACGGGGAGCGTTGGCGCCCTTCTGATTGGACATAGAGCCGTAGCCGGCATTGATATACGGGCCTTCCATGTAAACACCGGCAATGGTAGCGCCCTCGGGGGTGTTCATAGCTTCCCGGATGCGGGCAAGTGTTTCCAAATAACCGGGCAGTGTGCCACGGGTGCTGGGAGTGGCCAGGATGGAGGTAGTACCGCACTGTAGATGCTCCTGGGTAGCCTTGACGGGGTCATCGGCAAAACGGACACCGGTGCCGGAATGGCTGTGGATATCCACAAGACCGGGGCCTACATAAGCGCCCTTGGCATCAATGATCTGGCAGCCCTCGGGAATGGGGGTGGTGCGCATCTCACCAAAACCGGTGATTTTGCCGTCTTCCATGAAAAGAACAGCTTCGGGGATCAGGTGGTCACGCATGACCAGTTCTGCGTTGATAATAGCAGTCATAATGATTTCTCCTTTTTTATACCTTTGTGATCATTCCGGCATATATATGATTATAACGGCCTTCCAGATACATCTTTTTCAGTCCACGACGCAAAGAGGTATCTTCCGGCAGGTCTTCCAGGTTTTCAGGCTGTCTGTCAAAGACAAAGCTGAAAATAGAGGTGGCATCGTCGCAAATGGGGTAGCAGGTGAAAAGGGTCATAAACTCTGCCACCTTCGTACCCGGCTTGACGATATCCAAAAGGGCAGGATTCAGGATCCAGGAGGAACCGAAAATCTCCGTTCCCTTGTACTCCGGGTAGCGTGTACGCACAAGCTCACGGGCACGGAGAATCTGGGGGATTACCACGTCCAGGGAAATGTCTGCACCCTCCGGGATGTGGAGGCTGAGCATGTTGTCGCCGGGTCGCAGGTGGATCTCCCACTCTTTTTTTGGGTAAGCGTGCAGTGTTGTCTCCACCTTGCAGTCATAGCTGCCGTAGCCGTAGATGTTCTCCTCATCCTCTGTGACAGAGGCTTCAAATGCACCCTCAGAATCAGTGAAGCCGGCAGAACCCAAAATCTGCAGTCCCGTGCGGTGTACGGTGCAGCCCGACAGCAGGGGGACGATCTTTCCCGTCTCCTTGTGGCGGATATACACAGCGCCTTCCGGGGCTTTTTTCAGTTCGAACTGCAAGCCTTCTTCAAATTCAAAGATCTTTGCCATGGCAAACAGTGTCTGCCACTGATAGTAGGTCTTGTCAATGCCCGGCATGCCGGTGTGGCGCTTGACAATGCGGATGCCGTCCCAGATGCGGCGCATCAAAAGACCGATCTCTTTCTCACTGAAGCCTCTGCGGCGGTATTCTTCAATGGCATCCGGCAGCATGCCTACCAGAATGTACAGCGGCAGCATGGCGCTGACCACAGTGCCGTCGGCATTGGGAACGGGGATGCGGTTGATCTGCCGTCTTGTGCGCCCCTTGGTGTATTCCAGAGAAACCTTGATCCAGGTGCTGCGGTTGGGGTCGCCGTTGATCTCTATGGCAACGGCACGCACCAGCTCGTAGAACTCACCGAAGGTGTTGTAGTCCTGCTGCAGACGGTCAATCACCGCAAGGTCGCAGGCAGGAGCATCGCTTTGGGGCATTGCGGCGTAGATCTCTTCCATGGCAGGATCAAATTTACCTACGCCGATCTTGTCTCCGATTTCACGAAGCGTCATGTCTTTCCTCCTTAAATGCGTCGCAACTGGGGTCTTTCCACCAAATGGAGGGAAAACTCGCTTACGATGGCAAGTGCTTTCTTTTCTGGCTCCGGGTGTACGACATGGGAAGGCTTGTGGGCATCGCTGCCAATGACAACGTCGCAACCCTCTTCGGCAGCAGCCTCCCAAAACAGCCGCTTGGGATACTGCCGGTTTTCGTTGACACCCAAAAGGTTGATCTCCACGGGGATGTTGCAGGCCTTTGCCTCCTTGCACAGCCGGGACACATGCTTTTTGTAAATGTGATCTTCGCCTACAAAGTGCAGAATGTCGGGATGCGCCACATAGGTAAACAGTCCCGTCTGCATGGCATCCATCACCTGGCTGCAGTATTTGGCAAGGTGCGCTTCACTGTCTGTGGCTGTGCCGTTGTAAGGCTCGCCCATTTCATCGCCGCACCAATGCTGACCCAGCAGCATATATTCAATGCCTGCATCCTGAAGACGGGGAAGCAGCTCCGGGAACAGCGTGGGGTAGTATTCCACCTCAAGACCCAGGGGAAGCCGGATCTTGCCTTCGTACTGCTTTTGCAGCTTGCGGACAGTGTCTGCATACTCCTGCAGCTGATCCGGGTACATGCGCATGTGGCTGTAGTAATCACCGGGGAACCAGTAGGGGGTGTGGTCGGAGAAGCCCAGCATCTCCAGCTTGGCAGCCAGGGCGGCTTCTACATATTCCTGCTCCGCACCCACCGCATGGCGGCACCGGGGTGTATGGGTATGTAAATTAACGATCATAGCATTCTTTCCTATATTTAAAATATCCACCCCTTATTGTACAGTGGGAAGGGGAGAAAGTCAATTTCCGTTTCGCTTTTTCCCTACGAAATTTAAAGAAAAAACCGTCCGCAGAGCTAACTGCGGACGGCGTTGCGTTTTTGCTGCGACACAGGTCTGTAAGCCGGGTTCTGTTTTAACAGCCATCTATCTAGTCCCGCGATCGCTCACGGGATCAAGCCGCCTCCTCGAAGCGGTCGGGCAGACCTGTATGCTTCTCCACGGCGTTGCTCCGGATAGAGTTTACAGCACCTCAATGTTCCCATGAGGTGGGTGGTCTCTTACACCACCTTTTCACCCTTACCTTGCGGCGGTATCTCTCTGTTGCACTTGTCCTGGGGTCGCCCCCGGCAGGCGTTACCTGTTATCCTTGCCCTATGGAGCCCGGACTTTCCTCACCCGGAGGCCTTTCGCCCTCCGGCCGCGGCTGTTCAACCTGGTCGCTATGGTATTGTAACCGAAAAGGAAGCGGTTGTCAAATCAGAAATTATTTCGGGGCGCAGTTACAGGCATATGGGCGCATTTTAGGTGATTTTTGGAATTATATAACTGGACATTCTTTTGCGGAAGATGTATAATAAAGCATTATAATCACAAAGGAGCTGTCATTATGGAAAAATTGATTCTTTTTCAGGGCGATTCCATTACCGATGCCGGCAGAAACCGGGAGCTTCCCCACGGTATGGGTGTAGGCTATGCCAATATGACTGCCGGCGAACTGGCTTACACAGAACCCTATAAGTATATCTTCCGCAACCGTGGCATTTCCGGCAACCGTGTGGTGGATCTGTTTGCCCGTATGAAGGTGGATATGATCAACATGAAGCCGGATATTATGAGCATTCTCATCGGTGTTAACGATGTGTGGCATGAGTACACCAAGCAGAACGGTGTCAGCGCAGAGAAGTTTGAAATGGTCTATGACCTTTTGATCCGGGAACTGCTGGAGGAACTGCCTGACCTGAAGCTGATGATCATGGAGCCCTTTGTACTGCCGGGCAGCGCCACGGAAAACACCCCCGAGCATCCCGAACGCTGGGACTTTTTCAGCAAAGAGGTGCCTCTGCGTGCAGCCGCCGCAAAGCGCCTGGCAGAGAAGTATAACCTGCCCTTCGTCCCTCTGCAGCAGCGCCTGGAGGAGGCAAACGCCAATGCACCCAGCCCGGACTACTGGCTCAGAGACGGTGTGCATCCCACCGCTGCAGGTCACGTTCTGCTGAAGAACGCATGGCTGGAGGCTTACAAGGAATACAAACTCGGTGAATAAAAGGAGAAAAAGTTATGTTGAAAGAATTGTTGGCGCAGAGAGAGCTTCCTGCCCTGAAAAGCCGTGAGGAAATGCTGGAGGTCCTCCTGGAGGAGGAGTACGGTCAGCTGCCTCCCAAGCCGGAGTCTTTGACCTTTGAGGATGCCGGTCCGATCCATCGCTCCATTTCTGCCGGCAGAGCTTCCTGCCATAAGATCATTGCCCATTGCGTGGTCAACGGAAAGCCTTTTGATTTTCCCTTCGCCGCTATTTTGCCCCAGGACGGCGGTAAGTACCCCTTCTTTGTGTTTTTGAGCTTTGACAGCAACATCCCCGACCGTTACCTGCCTGCAGAAGAGCTGGTTGACAACGATTTCGGCATCCTGGTACTGGATTACCATGCTATTACATCCGACAATGACGACATGACAAACGGCCTTGCCGGCGTTCTCTTTGAGGACGGCAAGCGTAAGCCCAATGACCCCGGCAAGATCGCTATGTGGGCATGGGGCGCACAGAGACTGATGGATTTTGCGGAAACCCAGGAATGCCTGGATACCTCCTGCGCCATCGTGGCCGGTCACTCCCGACTGGGTAAGACTGCGCTGCTGACCGGCGCAACGGATACACGCTTTGCCGTTGCCTATTCCAACAACTCCGGCTGCTCCGGCGCTGCGCTGTCCCGTGGCAAGGAAGGCGAGACCGTTGCCAAGATCTGCAATCGCTTCCCTTACTGGTTCTGCGAGAACTATCAGAAATACGCAAATAACGAGAGCGCTATGCCCTTTGATCAGCACTACCTGCTGGCATCCATTGCACCCCGTTGCGCCTGCGTGGGCAGCGGCACAGAGGACCTGTGGGCTGATCCCACAAGCGAATACCTTAGCTGCGTGGCGGCAAAGGCTGCCTTTGACGGCGACTTTGCCCATCCCGACAGATTGCCCCGTCCCGATGAGAAATATCTCCAGGGCACTTTGGGCTACCATCTGCGTACCGGCACCCATTATTTCTGCCGTCCCGACTGGCACAGACTGATTGAATTTGTAAAAAATAATAAAAAGTAAAAATAATGGTTGTAAAAAGGCATAATTTTTAGTATAATGCTACCTTGTGCGAAAAAGTGTAAGGAGTTTTCTTATGAATTCTATTTATTTGCCTGAAAACTGCGAATATTTACATGAGGTTTTGGGAGCCTATTCCTTCCCCGAGACACTCATCGGCGCTTCCCGTTATGGCTATGGTCATATTAACGATACATTCTGCGTGATCTGCCAGCCCCGTGAGGGCGACGGTGTGCGCTTTATCCTGCAGAGACTGTCCCGTGCCGCTTTTCCTGCCACAGAGCAGGTCATGGAGAATTTTTACGGCATCACCGAGCATCTTCGCAAGAAGATCGCAGAGGAGGGCGGAGATCCGGAGCGTGAGACCCTCAGCGTGGTGCGTACCGTGGACGGCAAGCCCTACTATACGGATAGCAACGGCGGCATTTGGCGGCTGATGCCCTTTGTGAAGGACACCTTCCCTTGCCAGAGCGCAACGCCTGAGCTGTTTGAGGCTTCTGCCCGTTCCTTCGGTAAGTTCCAGAAGCGCTTGAAGGACTATCCTGCCCACACGCTGTTTGAGACCATTCCCCATTTCCATGATACGGAAGACCGCTATGCCAAGTTTGAGGCTGCGCTGGCCGCAGATAAGCTGGGTCGTGCTGCCCAGGTGCAGGCGGAAGTGGCGTTTGTGAAGGCAAGAAAGGCTGACTGCTCTGTGGCGCTGCAGGCGCTGCGTGAGGGCAAGCTGCCTCTGCGTGTGACCCACAACGATACAAAGCTGAATAACATTCTCTTTGACAAGCTTACCGGCGAAGGTATTTGTGTTATTGACCTGGATACCACCATGCCCGGTCTGTCTATCAATGACTTTGGCGATTCCATCCGCTTCGGTGCTAACCACAGCGCTGAGGATGAAAAGGACCTTTCCAAGGTGAACTTTGATATTGACCTTTTTGAGGCCTATACCCGTGGCTTCCTGCAGGGCGCTGAGGGCGGTCTCACAGAGGCAGAGCTGGAGTACCTGCCCTGGGGCGCAAGACTCATGACCCTGGAGTGCGGTATCCGCTTCCTCACCGACTACCTGGACGGTGACAACTACTTCCATACCGCTTATGAAGGACAGAACCTGGATCGCTGCCGCACCCAGTTCAAGCTGGTGCAGGATATGGAGCAGCAGTTTGATGCCATGGCCGCTGTTGTGAGAAAGTACGCATGAAGAAATTTAAAACATCAACTGAGCTGCGCTCCGCTGCCAATCTGGCAGGGGAGCGCAAAGCCGTGGAGCTGATCGCCAAGGCAGGCTTTGACGGCTGGGATTTTTCCCTTTACGAGATCTGTAACTACAGCAAAAAATGGGGTGTCCGGGATAGTGGTCACCCCCTTGCAAGCAGCAACTACCTCGCCTTTGCACGGGAACTGAAGAATATCGGACTGGACAACGGCATTGTGTGCAACCAGTCCCATGCTCCGACACCGTCCTATGCCGCCCCGGTGAGATCTCTGCTGAAGCGTGCCATTGAATGCACCGCAGAGGCAGGCGGTGAGGTCTGCGTGATCCACCCCGGCAATGACTACACCCTGGAGCAGAATCGGGATATGTACCTGGAACTGCTGCCCTTTGCAAAGGAATGCGGTGTGAAGCTTGCTACGGAAAATATGTGGAACTGGGATAAGGAAAAGGACGAGGCTTGCCCTGCCGCCTGCTCCACCCCCGAAAGCTTCTGCGCCCACATGACAGCCATTGAAGATCCCTTCTTTGTGGCATGCCTGGACATCGGACACGCAGAAATGCGTGGGCATAATACCAATGCGGTGGAAATGATCCACGCACTGGGCAGCCGCATCGGCGCCCTCCACCTCCATGATAACGATCAGTGGAAGGACAGCCACCAGATCCCCGGCTCCATGAGCATTGACTTTGCCGCGGTGATGCAGGCGCTGAAGGAAGAGGGTTACAACGGCTGGATCACTCTGGAGGCCTATAATTATCTGAAGGACTTTACACCGGACACGGTGTTTGAAGGCCTTCAAAACCTTTCTGCCGCTGCCCGTCGGCTGGCAGACCGTATGGAATAATTTACACACCCGTCAGCTTTTTGACGGGTGTGTTTTTTGTTGACAAAAGCGGCGGTAAACAGTACAATAATGCTAATATTTTATATGAGGTGAACACCATGGAAAGAAAATTGCAAACTGAAACCTTGTGCATCCAGGCCGGCTACAGCCCTGCCAGCGGCGAGCCCCGTCAGATCCCCATTATTCAGAGTACGACTTTTAAGTATGCCACCTCCGAGGATATGGGTAAGCTGTTTGACCTGGAGGCTTCCGGCTATTTCTATTCCCGTCTGCAGAACCCCACCTGCGATATGGTAGCAGCCAAGATCGCTGCGCTGGAGGGCGGCACTGCCGCTATGCTCACCGGCTCCGGCCAGGCAGCAAACTTCTATGCGCTGTTTAATATCTGCTCCTGCGGCGACCACATCGTTGCTTCCACTGCTATCTACGGCGGCACCTTCAACCTGATCGGTGTGACCATGAAGCGCATGGGCATTGAGGTTACCTGGGTAGATCCCGACGATTCCGAGGAGACGCTGCAGGCAGCATTCCGCCCCAACACCAAGGCTATGTTTGGCGAGACCATCGCAAATCCTGCTCTGACTGTGCTGGATATTGAAAAGTTTGCCAAAGTGGCACATGCCAACGGCGTGCCCCTGATCATTGACAACACCTTCCCCACACCTGTGAACTGCCGTCCCATTGAGTGGGGCGCAGATATCGTCACCCATTCCACCACCAAGTACATGGACGGTCACGGCGTGGCGGTGGGCGGCTGTATCGTGGACAGCGGTAAGTTTGACTGGACAAAGTATCCCGAGAAGTTCGCAGGTCTTTGTACCCCCGATGACAGCTACCACGGTGTTACCTACACCGAGCGCTTCGGCCTGGAGGGCGCATTCATCACCAAGTGTACTGCCCAGCTGATGCGTGACCTGGGCTCCATCCAGTCTCCCCAGAGCGCCTTCTACCTGAACCTGGGCCTGGAGAGCCTGCCCTTCCGTATGCGCCAGCATTGCGCCAATGCCCAGGCAATCGCTGAGTTCCTGGAGCAGAACGAGAAGGTGGCATGGGTC
>JAFYNQ010000035.1 GCA_017548065.1 Oscillospiraceae bacterium | reverse complement strand
TGGATGCTTCCAATGCTTACAGCTACCAGTGGTACTACACAAGACCCGGTCTGTCCTCCTGGGGCAAGACCTCTGCTGACGGCAACACTACTGCAACCCTGAATGTTACCACCAAGGCAACCAACAGCGGTTACCAGTATCGCTGCGAGATCAAGGGTCTGGACGGTGTCACCTACTACACCGAGCCCGCAACCCTGACTGTGCAGTAATTTTTCCTAGCATAATATCTGCCCCGGAAGGCTTAGCCTTCCGGGGACTTCTTTTCTCGCTTGTGACATTAAAATTATTCTTGACAGTGTGGGGGGATAATTATAAACTAGGGTTATTATGATGATGGCTGGAGGATGTATTATGGCAGCTTGTAATACTGTGACCACAGAAATAACTTTGGGTAATTTTGTTGCTGCAACGGTGGGTCTGGACAAACTGATCCCGGCAGGCACGCAGCTGTCCCAGCAGACATTGATCTCGGTTCCCTATCTGGGCGCTGTTTTATCGGTCACCGTTAAGGACGGCTATTGCGCACGTGTCCACAGCGGCAACTTTCACAAGTCCATTGACTGTGTCTCCCCCTGGCTGGGTCTTGAAGGCGGAGGTACTTACACCTACCCCCTTCCCCAGGACGCCATTTATATGCGCATAAGCATCCGCCGCACAGACGGCAACCTGATCAAAGCCGAGGAGCTTTCTGCCACCGGCATCAAAGTAACCTACGAAAGCAGCAGCGATATTGTTGCCGACAACATGGAAAAGGCGCTCTACCTTTCCAACACCAAAGCCCCGGTGCTAATCCACATTTCCGACATTCACGGCGATGTGATCCGTGCAGAACGCGCAGCTGCATTTGCACAGCACGTGAAGGCTTCCGCTCTGGTTGCTACCGGTGACCTGACCGCCTATCTTCCCCCGGACTGGGGTACTGCCCTTACAGATGTTCTTTCCAAGCATGAATCGCTTCCCGTTCTTTATGGCACCGGCAACCACGATTCCCGTGCGCTGCCGCCGGATGAATACGAGCAGATCGTATACAATGCTTATTACAAGCATTTCCCCCTGACACCGAACGGTGAGACTTACTACTACCGGGATCTCCCGGAGGAGAAGCTGCGCATCGTGTCTGTGAATCAGCAGGAGGGCTGTTGCTCCAGCAAGCTGGGTGGTACCTGCTACCGACAGAAGCAGATCAACTGGCTGATGGACACCCTTCTTACCATCCCGGCCGGCTACGGTCTTGTGCTTATGTGCCACTCCCCGGAGCAGGATCCTGCCGACCATATGGACCCTGACTACCCCGAATTTTTCCAGCAGGTGAACCGTGTGTATGCTACCATGACCAACGACCGCACCAAGTACACCGGTACCATCCTCCGGGATATTGTGGATGCCTTCATTGGACGCACCATCATTGAAAAAGCATACTCCGAAGGTAACGGCGCTTCTCCCGTAACAGTAAAAGCCGACTTCTCAAAGCTTGCTCCCAATACAGAGTTCATCGCCCTTCTTACGGGACATCTGCACACTGACTCTGTTTGCTATATTCACGGTGCTGCCCACAAGCAGCTGCTTTTGGATGTCACCTGCGCCACCGCCACCTACGGCGAGCCCGGCGGCTACGCAAAGCTGGCAGACCCCTCGGATCTCATCCGTAAGCCGGATGACGTGTCCCAGGATGCCTTCAATGCCTACGTGATCCACCGGGAGGAGGGCACTGTGGAGATCCTCCGCATCGGTGCTACCACCGGTCTGTTTGAAGGCGAACGCTCCAAAATGATCATTCCCTATAGGTAATACTTGTAAATTTACAAAAAACGTGCTATACTAAATTGCTTATATTTATTTTCAATACGGAGTAGATGTTATGTCAACCTTAGAGCAAGAAATCAGCAGACGAAGAACCTTTGCGATTATTTCCCACCCCGACGCAGGTAAGACAACCTTGACAGAAAAATTCCTGCTGTACGGCGGCGCCATTGCCCAGGCCGGTGTTGTTAAGGGTAAGAAAAATTCCCGTGCTGCCACCTCTGACTGGATGGAGATTGAGAAGCAGCGTGGTATTTCCGTTACCTCTTCCGTTATGCAGTTCCAGTACGGCGGCTTCTGCATCAACATTCTGGACACTCCCGGTCACCAGGACTTCTCCGAGGATACCTACCGTACCCTGATGGCTGCTGACTCCGCCGTCATGGTCATTGACGGAGCCAAAGGTGTTGAGCCGCAGACCCGTAAGCTTTTCAAGGTCTGCGCCATGCGCCACATTCCCATTTTCACTTTTATCAACAAGATGGACCGTGAGACCCAGGATCCCTTTGATCTTCTGGACGAGGTGGAGCGTGAGCTGGGCATTGAGACCTATGCCATGAACTGGCCCATCGGCTGTGGCAAGGATTTCCAGGGTGTGTATGACCGTGAGAACAGCCAGCTTCTGTTCTTCTCCGGCGCCAACGGCAAGGCAAAGGCAGAAAAGCTGGCAGTTGACCTCTATGATCCCCAGGTGGCAGAGCTGTTGGACAGCGAGCAGAAGCATCAGCAGCTCATTGACGATGTGGAGCTTTTGTCTGCCGGCCGTGAGATGGACATGGAGGCTGTCCGCAGCGGTAACCTCAGCCCCGTGTTCTTCGGCTCTGCGCTGACCAATTTCGGCATTGAGCCCTTCCTGGAGGCATTTTTGAAGCTGACTCCGCCTCCCCTTTCCCGTACCGCCGACAGCGGCCTCGTGGATGCCTTCAGCCCGGACTTCTCCGCTTTCGTGTTCAAAATCCAGGCAAACATGAATAAGGCACACCGTGACCGCCTGGCGTTCATGCGTATTTGCTCCGGCAAATTCCAGCGTGATACAGAATATTACCACATGCAAGGTGGCAAGAAGATGCGTCTGTCCCAGCCGCAACAGCTGATGGCGGCAGAGCGTGAGATCGTGGAAGAGGCATATGCCGGTGACGTGATCGGCGTTTTTGATCCCGGTATTTTTGCCATCGGCGATACCATCGCCGTCCCCTCCAAGAAGTTTTTGTACTCCGGCATCCCCACCTTTGCCCCGGAGCATTTCTCCCGTGTGTCTGCCAAGGACT
>JAFYNQ010000034.1 GCA_017548065.1 Oscillospiraceae bacterium | reverse complement strand
GTTTTTCCTTCTCCTGCTGATCGTTTAAGACAGAGGCTCCAGAATGGCAACGTCACGGATGACCTGCTCCGGGGCTTCGTTGGGGTGAGCCAGGGCAAAGTTAACAGATGCCACGATGGCCTCCTTGTGGGTATCGGTGATCACAACATCACCGAAGGCCTGCTCACGGGAGGTGGCACGCATGGCCTGGGGGATCAGGTCAACGTTCACCTCCGTCAGCTGCTCCAATCCGTAGATCTGGGCATACCACTGGTAGGCTACCATCAGTCTGCCGAAATCGGACAGATGGGTATAGTCACGGTACAGTTCATAGCTGCGGTTTACCTCCGCCTCGGGAACACCGTGGGTCTCGCTGGCATACTGGATGGCTGTGCCGCTGTGGAACACAATATCAAAGGCATCATTTGTCTCAATATACTTTTCCATCATGGCCGTGATCTGTGCGTAGTGCGCCAGGCGGTCGCCGCCGAAATACTGGGTGAACTGGCTGCGGAAATTGGAAGGTGCAGGTCGGCGGTCTGCTTCGTAAAGCAGCTTGGTCACCGGCTGCGCCCAGGTGGCATTGTAGCCCAGCTTGAAGCCGTCCTGGGCATACTGATGGATATGGTCAATGAGATAATCAAAATCGCCGTCATTGTAATGCGCCTCCTGGGTCTGATTCCAGGCAGCTTCATTGAACACGATCAGATCCCAGTTTTCACGCATGATCATGTCCGTAATGGTCACATTGGGGGTATGGACAACAGCGCCGTTGCTGTTTTCGTAGCAATCGTAAAGGGGCGCGCGGTTTTTGATATTCTGCACATGCTCGTCCAGGTTGGTGGAGCGGTACACGTCCATGACCAGGAATTCCTCCTCCGGGCGCTCTGCCTTCAGCACATCATAAAGCAGCCACACAGTGTCCTGGGCATGACTCTGTCCGATCATCAAAATCTTCATCACACCGTCATCTGCCGGTGCCACCGTCTCCCCGATGGCAGCAAACTGCCAGTAGCCGGTTGCCGTCTCCTGCCAGGTCATGTAGAAGTCCTCCAGCTGCTTTTCCATGCTGCGGTAGGTGATGCGGTCAGCACAGATCCGTTGGTCGGCTTCTGCCAGGAAGACAAAGAGGCTGAAAGATGCAGTCTTCTCCCCTGCCAGCACCGTGCCGTCTGCAAACTGCACATAGGCGGCTGCATACACGGGCATTTCACCACGGAGGGCATTTTCCTCCAAGGTATTTTCGCTGCTGAAAATATTGTCCACCAGCACGCTGGCAGTGCTATCCTTGCCGGAGACGGTGTACATGGTGTCCCCGTCGGTGAGCATGTCATCACCGGGCATATCCGTAAGGCTGACACCGATGCCGTAGCTATTTATCCGAGACGCCAGCACAGCATCGCATTCCCAGCTTGCCCGGTAGTAAATACCGGCACTACGGGGGCGCAGCACCGCATGGGTGATGGCGCTCTCCAGACGGTGGGCGCTGTAGCTGCCGTCTTCCACGGTCACATAGCGCTTGCCTTCAAGCTTCGTCACCCGGGTCTCCACCACAGGGCCGTTGACAGCAGCGCTGCCGCAAAGGCTCTCGTCATAGGTATCGTTGGCGCTGTCGGCAAAGCTGACCTTGCCGCTGCCGGTGACACTGACCTGCTGACCTGCCAGGTCCACAAGATAATCACCGCCAGAAAGCTCCAGGTCTTCTGCGGTCAGCAGCTTCAGGAAGGCAGTATCACGGTCATACGCCGCCACTGCAGAAGCGTTGTCGCCGTACCAGGCATCTGCGCCTGCTTTGTCACGCAGCAAGGTTTTTGCGATCACAAGGCCGTTTTCAGTGTTCAGCATACCGGGACGGGTGGCCATATCGTCATACACAAGCGTGCCGGTAAAGTCTGCTGCTGCGCCGTTTTCCGCTGCCACGGCATCGCCGTAGCCATAGGAGGCTGCGCTCCATTTCACACCGGCAGCGCCTGCCCAGCCCTCTGCCAAACGGACACAGCCGTTTTTGAAATAGATGTTATACTTCGTGCCGTCTGTGACTGTGGCCGTGCCGGAAAGAGTCACTGTACCGCCGTCACCGTAGATATTGCCGGGAATGCGCACATTTTCAAGAGAAAGAGAAGGCGCGCCCAAAAGGCAGATGTTGTCACCGGCATTGCGGGCATAGCCGCCGTAAATGCTGCCGCCCTCCACAGCTGCTGTGGTGGTATTGCTGCCCAGGGCGATATTGCCGCCGTAGCCGGTAGCGTTACCGTCTGTGAGCACAGCGGTTTCCTTGACCGCAAGGGCTGTGCCGGCCAAAGCGTAAACATTGCCGCCACGTCCTCCGGCTGCACCCAGGGTCATGGTACCGCTGACTGTGGCAGCAGCGCCGTAAGCCAGCAGATTGCCGCCGTGTTCTGTGGCTTCACCGCCGGCAAGCAGGCTTCCCTGCGCCAGGGTCAAGCTGCCGTAATTGGTGTACACATTGCCGCCGCTGGTGGCAGCTGCGCCGCAAAGGATGGGAGCAGCTACCGTAAGCGTACCCTTGGCGCTGCTTGTGCCGTTCTGATAAATATTGCCGCCGTTTGTGGCATTGCCGCCCATAACCGTACCGCCGGTGATGCTGCGGCTTACCGCATAGCTGCCAAAATACAGATTGCCGCCGCTTGTTGCCTTGCCGCAGACAATATTGCCGCCTTCCATGGCAAAGGCTCTGACCGCTGTAATATTACCGCCGTTTGTGGCTTCACCGTAAGCCACCGTGCCGCCGGTCACCGTCAGCACCTGGGAGGTCTGGATGTTGCCGCCGCTGCCTGCCTTACCCTCCAGCAGAAAGCCGCCGGACAGCTCCACGGTGGTCTTGCCGGGGGTATACAGATTGCCGCCCTGACCGGGTTCTTCTGTCTCCCTGGCTTCGCCGCCAACGATCACACCGCCGGACATTTTGAAAACACCGTTTGCGGAGTTAAAACCGATGTTGCCGCCGAATGCGCCGGCATAGTCTGAGTATTTCTTGTTTGCAAAGCCGTCACGGATCACACCGCCACGGATATCCGCAGTGGCTGCGCCGCTGGCAAAGAGGACACCGCCGATGTAGCAGGCAGTTTCCTTGCCCTTATAGGAGGCGGAGAAGGGTTCTACCCGACGCACTGTACCGCTGTAGAGCGTGAAGCTTGTGTCATTCACACGCAGCACTGCGCCCCAGGACACGCCGGAGGTAGCGCCGGTGCCAAAGAGCTGACCGCCGCCCCAGCTGTCCAGCAGCGCCAGGCTGCCGGTGCTGCTCACCAGCTGCTGGGCATGCTCCTTGCCGGAGGTCATACCGTTCATATCCACGATCAGCGGTGCGCTGATGGTCTCGTTGCTCAAAGATGTACCCTTCAGATAACAGTGGGTCTCTTCCTTAAAATCGCTGACGTCCTTCCAGAAGCAGGCTGTCCAGGTTACCCGTTCACCGCAGTGGGGGCAGTAGCCCTCTGCGCCCTGGGCAGCTGTCAGCACATTGCCCTTTGCAGAGATATCCGTGCGCACAGCGCCCTTGAAATATGCCAGCTTTTCTGCGGCATTTTCTGTTTCCAAAGTAAAATCATGGCTGGCATAGAGATAGATCTCGCCGCCGGTAAGGCCGGAAATATCCATCTTGCAGTTATTCTTCAGCATAAGACCGTTGGACTTACCCAAGCCGATCACCGGACTGCCGGAGAGATTCAGCGCCTGGATGGCATCCACCGTCACATCGCCGTCAATGCTGCCGCCGGAAATGGTCAGGCTGCCCTTGGCGCTTCTTACGTACAGATTGCCACCGCCGCCGCTGCCACGGGTCTCGGTGAAATTGCCCTTGGTATCGTCCCAGGTTTCGGTGTTCACGGGGATACCGCCTGCCACACCGCCGGTGATCTCACCGCCGGAAATCGTCACAGCGTTGCCGCCGGTGCTGAGCTGCTGGATATTGCCGCCGTTGCGAAGGGCATGACCGTTTCGGATCACACCGCCGGAGACATTCAGCGTTGCGCCGGCAACGTAGATATTGCCGCCGTCCTGGGCGCAGTAGCCGTTTTCCACCACACCGCCGGAGATATTTGCCACAGCGCCGCCTACAGCATAGATATTACCGCCCTGGTAGGCTGTCATGGTGCTGTTTTCATTGGGCAGCGCCATGCCGCCGGTGACGGTGCCGCCGGTCATTTCCATTTCGGCGCCGTTTAAGTAAATATTGCCGCCCTGGGCATTGGTGTCCTTATCAGGACGGACAGTGCCGCCTGCCAGGGTGCCGCCACGCAGTGTCAGCTTGCCGCTGCGGACATACACAAGGCCGCCGGCAGGCACAGTGATATCCTCGCGCGCCACAAATCGCACCGTGCCGCTGCAAAGCTGCAGGTGTCCGATGCTGGACACATAGGCAAAGCCGCCGGAGGTCTCATTTTTGCCGGTGACCAGTACCGTGCCGCCACCTGCGGAATCCATGACAGTAAGGCCGCCCTCCAGGGAGAAGGTACGGATCTTTTCTGTGCTGTACACCTTGCCTCGCAGGTCAAGGCACACGTTCTTAAAGGCAGGCACTGTCACCGTATCGGTCTGTGCGGTAAAGTTTTCTGCCAGGTAATAATGTCCGGTCTCTGCGTTGCCTTCCGTGAACCCCCAGGGCTCCCAGGTAATTTCATCCATGGCCGCACCACAGCCGCAAGGACAGACAGCCTTTTCTGCGCGCACCGGCACGACCATGGTAAATACCAGGGCAAGCACCAGGAGCATAGACAGTGTTTTTTTCATGCTTTCACCTTTTCTCCATTGTGGTAAGCTGCGCCACCTCCAATAAGGTGACGCAGCCTTTTTAATGTATGGCCTCCAGAATGGGTTCCTGACGGGCTACCTGCTCCGGCGCCTTGTTGGGATTCTGCAATGCGTAATTCACGGATGCCATAATGGCCTCCTTGTGGGTCTGTGTGATCTCAATATCACCCAGGGGACGCTCACGGAACGTGGCACGCATGTGCGCCGGGATCACATTCACATTGACCTCTGTCAGCTCCGTAAGACCAAAGGCCTGGGCATAGATCTGATAGGCGACGATCAGTCTGCCAAAGTCGGACAGATGGGTGTAGTCACGGTACAGATCGTACTTGCGATCCGGGTCTGCCTCGGGAACACCGTGGGTCTCGCTGGCATACTGGATGGCAGTGCCGCTGTGGAACACATAATCAAAATCGGGATCCTGCTCTTCATACTTTTCAATCAGCTCACAGATGCGACCGAAATGCTTCCGTCTGTCACCGCCGAAGCGCTTCATGTAGTTATCGTAAAAGCTGTCGGGAGGATCTGCCCGGGAATCATCGGTATAGTACACCGCAGAGATGGGCTGCGCCCAGGTGGCATTATATGCCAGCTTATAGCCGGGAGCCGCATTCTCCTTTATGTAGTTTTTCATAAAGGCGATGTCGCCGTCGGTATGCTGAAACTCATCGGTCTGGGGCCAGGTGGCCTCATTGAAGATAATAAGATCCCACTGCGCCTGCTTCAGGGCAACCGAGATCCGATAACCCTCGATCTTGTTGGCAGTGCCGTCTTTAAACTCAATGAAATCATACACCGCTGCATCGCTTCTGATATTCGCCACATGCTCCTCAAGGCTCAAAGGCTGGTAGATATCCACCACATAAAATTCCTTATCGGGCATTTCTGCCTTCAGCACATCGTAGAGCATATAAACAGAATCCTGGGCATGGCTCTGTCCGATCATCAGCACCCGGAAGATCGCCGCCTCCTCCGGGCTTTGGGTAGGCTCGGTGGGAACAGTCTCCTTGGGGGCGGCATTGCCGCAGCCGGAAAACACAGACAGCGCCAGCACAGCGCACAAAACAAACGCAATGATCCTTTTCATGGTTTTCCTCCTTACATTGCCGCAAATTCACGGTAGATCATGTCTTTATACAGCTGGGGGAAACAGTGCGGCTGGAAGGGATACATATGGAGCTCCTTCGGACCGGCCGTGTGATGGTAGGCAGAGTAAACAAAGTGCGGAAGGCACACATCGTCTGCCAGCGCCAGCCCGAACACCGCCGGCACTTTCAGGAAGGATGCCATGTTATTCACATCAAAATAGGACAGCACCCGGAACACGTGGTCGGTATGCTCCGGGTATTTTTTCAGGAAGCCGTTGGTGCTGCCGAAAATTCGGCTGCCCAAAACGGTTCTCTGCTTCAGGCAACAGAAGCTGGGCACGCAAATATATGCCTTCTTGCTTTTGCCGCTGAGTCCCGATGCCACCACAGACAGACCGCCGCCCTGGCTGCCGCCGTGGGTCACGATGCGCTCCGGGTCAACCTCCGGCAGCTGGGCAACCACGTCCACTGCACGGACAGCATCCAAAAAGATATGGCGCATATAAAACTCGTTCTTGTCCATAACGCCACGGGTCATGAGACCGCCGTTAAGATCGCCGCTGTTGTACACCGCACGGTCAATGGAGGTGCCGCCCTGCCCACGGACGTCCATGGCAAACACCGCCACGCCGGTGGCAACAATGTCCAGGTGCAGCTCCTTCTGCAGGCTGCCGCCGTGGTAGTACACCACGCAGGGAAGCTTCCCCTCTGCCCCGGCAGGATAGGAGAACCAGGCATCGATCCAGGTGTCATCGTGGGTGTTGTAGGAGATCTCCCAGCTGGTGACGGTTTTTGTATAGGGGGTGTCCAGCCTCTTCCGCTTGATCTGAATGGGAACACTGCGCAGCTGCGCCACAGCCGCCTGCCAGTATTCTTCAAAATCCGCCGGCTTCGTTTGGGGAATGATCTTATGTAAAAGCTCCTGCTCTTTTTCTTTTTCGTAAAGCATAAAGCATACTCCTCTCACATTTTATAGCTTCTATTTTACCATCAAACCCTGAGAATTACATTGCATTTTTTCTTAATTTCATTGCATTTTTTCCAAACAGCGCCAACATTTGCAAAACGGTGGACAAACCGAAAAAAATATGCTATATTATACGGTGAAAATTTGTGTTCACCGCCGCAAACGCCCCAAGGAAACCAACGAAGAGAAATCTTCTGTTTCTTCGGTTGCATGATCAAGCCTTGACGGAGATCACCACGATTTGCTTTACAACTCCCTTAATGACACATATTATATTATTTCCGCTATACATAGAGGAGGTTCCGAACAAATGGGTAAACTAATTGTAATTGAAGGAACGGACGGTTCCGGTAAGTCTACGCAGTTTGGGCTTATGTCCCAGCATCTGGAGAAGGACGGTGTTGCCTTCAAGCACCTGGTCTTCCCCCGTTACAGTGAGGAAAGCTCCGCTTTGATCCGTATGTACCTTGGCGGTCAGTTCGGCACAAATCCCACTGATGTCAACGCTTACGCCGCATCTTCTTTTTATGCAGTAGACCGCTATGCCTCCTATAAGATGGACTGGGGCAAGTGGTACGAGGAAGGCGGTCTTGTGCTGTCCGACCGTTACACCACCTCCAATGCCGTTCACCAGGCCTCCAAGGAGACCGGCGAGGCAAGGGAGCAGTATCTCCACTGGCTCTACGATTTTGAATACAACAAGCTGGGACTTCCCCGTCCCGACCTGGTGATCTACCTGGACGTACCCACCGACTTCACCGAGAAGCTGATGCGTCACCGTGAGGCAGACACCAACACCACCGCAGACATCCACGAAAAAGACCTTAGCTACCTTGCCACCTGCCGGGAGACCGGCCGCGCCGCCGCCGCTTACTACGGCTGGAAGGTGATCACCTGCGTGAAGGACGGCAAGATGCGCACCATTGAAGATATCCACGAAGAAATTTACGCTGCAGTGAAGCAGTGTCTGGAGGGCTGATTATGATCTATATGCTGCTGGGTACCGGTTTTGAAGAAACAGAAGCCATCACACCGCTGGACCTTCTGCGCCGTGCCGGTGTGAACGTACTGACTGTCGGTGTGAACGGAAAAATCATTCAGGGCGCCCACAATATCGGTGTGGAAGCTGACATTGAGATCGGCGAAATGGATCTGTCCCGGATGGAGGGCATCATTCTTCCCGGCGGTCTGGGCGGTGTCACCTCTGTGCGTGCCAGTGAGCAGGCCATGAATGCGCTGAAATTTGCCCATGACAACAACAAGCTGGTGGCTGCCATCTGCGCAGGCCCTACTGTGCTGGCTGACCTGCACATTACCGACAACAAAAACACGACCTGCTACCCCGGCTGCGAGGGCGGCATGGGCAATGCCAAGGTAGATGGCACCATTGCCTGAGTGCAGGACGGCAAGCTGATCACCGGCGCATCTGCCGGCTGCGCACTCCCCTTCGGTCTTAAGCTGGTGGAAGCGCTGTGCGGAGAAGAAGCTGCCAAGACCCTGGCGCAGCAGTTTGTGATCCGCTGACGGGAGGTTACTATGGAAAACCAAAACGAGAAAAGCTGGCTGGATGAGATCTTTGATAAGGTAAGTGATGTCAAGGACATCCAACCTGACGAAGAAGCCATTGAAGCTGCCGGTCTTGTGCGTCCCGAGGATGCGGAGCTGGAGCAGATCATCCGGGAGACCCTGGCAGAGGATGCTGTGGATGACAGCACCCGTGCCTTTGATGCCCCGGAAACGGCACCCGAGCCGGAGGCAGAGTTCTCCGAAGAGGACGAAGAAGAACCCGTGGGAGACGAGGAAGACGGAGAAGACGAGGAGGACAACGAGCCCAAGACCTTCTGGCAGAAGCTTTGGGCGCTGATGCTCAAGGGCGACGGACTTTTCGGCATCCCCCACCTGCTGTCTACCGTGGTGTGGGCGATCCTGATCATCGCCATCGGCACCTCCCTGGGTCGTACCCTTTGGCTGTGCGCCGCCGACGTGCTGGCGCTGGGCAAGACCGGTCAGGAGATCACCGTCACGGTGGATATTGAAGACCGCCTGCCCGACATTGCCGACAAGCTGGAAAAAGCCGGCATGGTGCGCTACCCCTGGCTGTTTGAGCAGTTTGCCCGTCTGACCGGCAAGGGCAACAACATTCTTGTTGGCTCTATCACCTTCAATGCCGAAACCGTTTATGACTACAATGCGCTGATCAACGCCATGTCCTACAAGGGCGGCTCGGTGGTCACCGTCAGTGTCATGATCCCGGAAGGCTATGCCTGCGCGCAGATCTTTGCCCTTCTGGAAGAAAAGGGTGTTTGCTCCGCCAAGGCACTGGAGCAGCATGCTGCAGAGGGTGAGCTGGATGCCTACTGGTTCCTGAACGACATCACCCGTGGTCACAAGTATTGCCTGGAGGGCTTCCTCTTCCCCGATACCTACGAGTTCTACATGGACGATGATCCCAGACGTGTGCTGGAGAAGTTCCTGGACAACTTCAATTACCGCTTCTCCCAGCGTATGATCGACAAGTTCGTTGCCCTGAACACCAAGACCGGTCTGAATCTCACACTCCAGGAGGTCATTATCATGGCTTCCATCGTGGAAAAGGAAAAGGCAGCCGATGCGGAAGGCTACAAGATCGCCTCGGTCTTCTACAACCGACTGATGAACGCTTCTACCTATCCCTACCTGGATTCCGATGCCACCATCAACTACGCAATTGACTACTACAACAAGGGTGAGCTGGTCACCGATGCACAGATCAATGCCAGCCCCTATCACACCTACAAGCACCCCGGTCTGCCTCCCACACCCATTGCCAACCCCGGTCTTGCCAGTCTGGATGCGGCTTTGGAGCCGGAGGATACCAACTACTACTTCTTCCTGCTGGATCGCAGTGCCGGCGCTCACCGCTTCAGCACCACCCTGGCAGAGCATGAACGTCTGGAAAGAGAGCTTGGCTACAAATGAGAAAACTAGAGCTTCTGTCCCCTGCCGGTGATATGGAACGGCTGAAAATGGCCGTTCTCTACGGTGCTGACTCCGTGTACCTGGCAGGTACGGACTTCGGCATGCGCTCCTTCGCCGGAAACTTCACCCCGGAGGAGCTGCCCGTTGCGGTAAAATTCGCCCATGACCACGGTGTTTCCGTCCATGTGACGGTGAACACCATGCCCCGAAACAACGAGATCGCCCAGCTGCCTCCCTACCTGGAGCGGCTGCAGGATGCCGGTGTGGATGCCCTGATCGTAGCGGATATGGGCGCTTTCACCCTGGCAGGCAAATATGCCCCCAAGTGCGCACGGCACGTGTCCACCCAGCAGTCCATTGCCAACTACGAATGCGCCAAGGCCTGGTATGACCTGGGCGCCACCCGTGTGGTGCTGGCACGTGAGCTTTCCCTGGAGGAGATCCGCACTGTCCGTGAGAACACCCCCAAGGAGCTGGAGATTGAGACCTTCGGTCACGGCGCCATGTGCGTCAGCTACTCCGGCCGCTGCTTGCTGAGCAACTACATGACCGGCAGAGATTCCAACCGTGGCGCCTGCGCCCAGCCCTGCCGTTACAGCTACGCCCTGGTGGAGGAAAAGCGCCCCGGCGAGTATTTCCCCGTCTATGAGGACGAAAAAGGCACTTACATTCTCAACTCCCGTGACATGTGCATGATCGATCACCTGAAGGAGCTGCAGGATGCCGGTGTGGACTGCATCAAGATTGAAGGACGCGCAAAATCCGCCTACTATGCCGCCATCGTCACCGGCGCTTACCGCCACTGCGTGGACGATATCGCCGCCGGCAGACCTGTGGATCCCATTTGGCGTGACGAGGTAGAGCATGTATCTCACCGCATTTATTCCACCGGCTTCTATTTCGGCGAGCCGGGTCAGTACACGGAAAATTCCCGTTACATCCGCCAGTGGCAGGTATGCGCCATTGTGGAGGAATGCGACGAAAACGGACTTGCCCGCTGCAGTCTGCGCAACAAATTTGCCCAGGGTGATGATCTGGAGCTGGTAGGCCCGGACACCAAGCCGGAAGCCTTCCGGGCAGGCGAAATGGCTGACATGGAGGGCACGCCCCTCACGGAGCCTCGCACGCCGCAAATGCTGTTCACCATGCAGCTTCCCCACCAAGTCCCGCCCTACACCATCCTCCGCCGTGCGGTGGATCTGTCCGCAAAGTAAAAAACACATCCACCGGCGAAGCCGGTGGTTGTCATTTAGGGGTATAACCCCTTATTCCTCGCGTAACGCGTCAACGCGTAAGTACGATCCGCCAACTGCGTAAGGCCCCCTTGCGACTCGCTAAGAGCCGCTCTTCGTGCGCTGGTGCGTAATGAGGAAAGCTTGCACCGCACCAAGGCCCCCTCTGACGAGGGGGCTGGATTTTGCGAAGCAAAAGACTGGGGGAGAGAATAATCTGATTTTTCTCTCCCTCCGTCTGCCCTCCGGGCAGCCACCTCCCTCATCAGAGGGAGGCTTTCCTTCCTCCAACTGCAAC
>JAFYNQ010000033.1 GCA_017548065.1 Oscillospiraceae bacterium | reverse complement strand
GCTCAGTTGGATAGAGTGACTGGCTACGAACCAGTAGGTCAGGGGTTCGAGTCCCTTCCGGCGTACCATTAAACAGGATATCCCATCTGGGATATCCTGTTTAATTTTTATGTAAGGAAGGGACTCGAACAATCAAATGCAACGCGGATGAGCGTTGCCGCCGCCAGCTAGATGGCGGCGATCCTCTATTTTCTTCCGCACACTTGCGGAAGAAAATGCAAACGAGTCCCTTCCGGCGTACCATTAAAGAGGACATTCCGAATGGAATGTCCTCTTTACTTTTTATTTCCATATTCTTAGACACAAAGCTGTATATTGATTTTTGTGTAAACATTTATTATAATATTTCCAAAGCATCCTATTTAACCGTTCTTAGGTAGGCATCAAAGGAGGATGACAATGAAAAACAATAAATATAATGGCATACATTTACGTTGGCACGGATTATCCAGCAATTCCATTTTAGCTTTATATATCCTCGGATTATTGGGTTTCTATTTAATTTTTATTATAAATGCTTGTTGCCGGACAGATCGCATTTTGTCTGCCTGTATTGTGGCGCTAATTTTTGCCTTTCTATTTTATAATATTCTTCTTTGCTGTTATTATCAGGACATACTGATAACAAAAGAAACGCTAACATTTAAACGTTTTAGCGCAAAACCGATTATAATCCCAGTTTCTGAAATAAAAGCGATATTTGCCGTCGGTAACGAACAGGATAACGTCCTTTGCCTTAGTTGTTACACAGTAGAAAAATTGGCTGCAATTCAAGAAAAACGCCTGACACGCAACCTTTTCACCACGCAGGATATTCCTTTCCGCAAAAGGATTTCCAACTGGCAAAATGATTTTGCTGCCGAATATTTACGACATATCCGTTACGGTATATTTACACCTTTCAAAGAAAACAGAATTATTATGTTGGAAATGCAAACACCGCTTCAGCAAGCAATTAAAGAAATGTTTCCGCATCTTCCCTACTATAATTTCTCCCAAGGTAAAGATATTTTTGTTTCTCCTTATAGCAGTTTTGCAAATACCAGTTCCATTTGCTTACAATTCACTTTTTTTGACCCCAAAGTATATATGGAAACCGACGGAATACACGTTAAGGCGAACAAAAAAGAAATCGTATTTATACCTGCCGAGGGAATTAAAACTGCAGTTCGCATTGATTTGTTTACAAGCTATCATAAATATTTTCCTCATCATCTTCCTGTATTATTTATTACAAGCTTATCCTGCGACGAACTGGAAAGCAAAGAAGAAAGCAACGGTTACAAAAACCTATCTCTTCCCAAAAACAAAAGCAAATCTCTTTCAGCACTGACCGCTGCCACCGCACTTGCTTACCGTTGGAACGGCAAAGCGGCTGATCACTGTGTGATTCCTTATACAAAAAAGAACATCCAAAAGCTGCAGGATTTATATCCGCAGGTTGTGTTAGATGATTCATCCTCCAAATGGATTATAAATGATCCGCAATAAAATATCGGGTACGCTGCGCTTATGCAGCATACCCGATTAAATTTTATAATGTTTCCGCCAGAAGCTGTGTAACAGCGGCGCAGCGCTTGGCTGCCATTGCCTCAAATGTGGGATAATCCATCTGCGCAGAATCGTCGGCTTTATCAGAAATTGCTCTGATGATCACAAACGGAACACCATTTCGCCATGCAGTATGCGCAATGGATGCGCCTTCCATTTCCGTACACAAAGCGCCGGTATTTTCAACGATCTGATTTTTCACCGCTTTATCACTTACAAACTGATCTCCGCTTGCAACTGTGCCGATTCTTGTATGACCGGGATAGATTTTCTCTGCAGCCGCAAAAGCAGCACTCCGAAGAGCTTCGTCCGCTTCAAAGAAACGCACAGACAGTCCGGGCACCTGACCCACGATATAGGCAGGGTTAATTGCCTGGCAGGTAAAATCATGATAAATAGCATTTTGACTTACCACAAAGTCTCCAATGTCAAGCTCATTGCAAAGTGAACCTGCGACACCGGTGTTCACAATGTGGGTCACATTAAAGCAGTCGCACATGATCTGCACGCACATAGCGGCATTTACTTTACCAACGCCGCACTGGGCAACCACGACAGGAAGCCCCTTCAGTTTTCCTTCACAGAACGTAATTTCTGCACGCTCTGTGCAGTGCATATCCGTAAGATTCTCTTTAATAATATCCACCTCAACGGTCATAGCACCGATAATGCCCAACTTATTCATAACAAATCCCCCTTATTCCGGATAGTGCATCCGGGAGTCATCCAAATTCTCCAAAAGCGCTGCATAACGCTTTCCCCAATAATTTGCCATGGGCAAGTTCATATCCAGGTAATTCCCGCAATCCTTTGCACTGGCACCGGGTACCTCATCGCAGAAATCCGCAACAAAGCCGAAGCACGCACGAAGAAGTTGAAGAATATCCTTAGGTTCCAAGTCACCCGCCAAAATCAAATAGAAACCGGTACGGCAGCCCATAGGACCAAAATAGATAACCTTATCCTGCCATATGGGGTCATTTCTCAAATAGGTTGCTGCCAAATGCTCAATGGTGTGGATCTCCGCAGTATTCATAACCGGCTCCTCATTGGGCGAGGTAACACGTAAATCAAAAGTGGTTACAACACTCTCCCCCACCTTATCTTTTCTTGAAACATACACACCGGGCTGAAGCTTAATATGATCTACCTGAAAGCTTGCAATTTTTTCCATAACAGAAATCTCCTAACAATATAACTGAAATAATCATACTCTATAACACTTCATATTTCAAGCATAACTATCATTTCCCTTGCTTTTTACACAAAACGCAGATATAATTATTATATCAACACGAAAGGCGGTACGAATATGGGCGATTATAATGCGACAGACAAACGCCTCGCAAGAGAGCGCAGACGTCCCAAAACACGTGTACAGATCTTTAAAGAGAATTATTTACCGGCTATTATCGGCTGCGTAACTGTGATCCTGATCGTGATTTTCTTGATTGGCTCCATCGTCCGTGGCATTCAAAAATCACAAGTAAAGAATGAATTGAAGCAGCAGGAAGCCATTGCTTTGGAGCAGGCACAAAACGAAATGGATTCGGAAGCAGAAGCAATCCTTCAGGAAGCAACGATGTATGCCTCTCAATTTGATTATCAGCGCGCAATCGCTTGTATTGAATCGTTTTCTGGAGAAATGGCAAATTACCCTGAAATGCAGGATTGCTACGATTCTTATCTTCTGGCACTGGACGAGCTTGTCTTATGGGACGATCCGGCCGCAATTGTGAATCTTTCCTTCCAGATGCTCATGGCAGAGCCCACACGTTGCTACAACAATACCACCTACGGAACCTCTTATAACAAGAACTTTGTAACTGTTGATGAGTTCCAGAAAATTCTCCAACAGCTCTACGACAACGATTTCATTCTTGTGGACATTGATGATATTACAGACGGAAACGGTGCAAAAGAGCTGTACCTTCCCGCAGGAAAGAAACCGCTTACCATCACCCAAACCAACGTAAATTATTACCGCTATATGATTGACGGTGATGGCGACTGGATGCCGGACAGCAACGGTGCTGGCTTTGCAACCAAGCTTGTTATCAACGAAAACGGCATGATCAGCTGTGAAATGGTGGATCAAACCGGTGCTACAGTGACCGGCTATTATGATCTCGTTCCCATTTTGGAATCCTTTATCACCACCCACCCCGATTTCTCCTATAAGGGTGCAAGAGCGCTGCTCGCTGTTACGGGATATGATGGCATATTCGGTTACCGCACAAGTCCCGAAGCCGCAGAAAAGATCGGTCAAGCACACTATCAGCAGGAAGTTGACAACGCACAGCGTATTGTCTCCAAGCTGCAACAGTTGGGCTACGATTTCGCTTGCTACACCTATGAAAACGAGCCTTACGGTACATTTAACGCCCAGCAGATCAGCGAAGAAATGCAGAAATGGTCCTCTGAGGTCACACCGATTCTTGGCGAAACAGATATATTTGTATTCTCCAGAAACAGCGACCTGGAAAACCCCGGTCTTCCCTATACCGACGACCGCTCCCAGGTGCTGATGGATGCAGGTTACACACGTTACCTGGGCTTCTGTGATGCTGATCAGTCATGGTTCTATGCCGACGAAGGATATATCCGAATGGGAAGAATTCTGGTTACCGGCTCTTCAATGGCATACCATCCCGAATGGTACTCCGGATTATTTGATGCTACAGCCATTTTGGATCCCGACCGTGGTACTGTTCCGGGTTAATATACAAAAATTGAGCAGGGTGTATACGCACCCTGCTCATATATTTTTATACGATACCGTTCATCACTTCAGGAATGCCGCAATAAGTAACATCCTCACAACGCTGCAACAACGATGCAGGAATATTGGCCGTTTGCTCACCAAGAAGCGCATGCTTAAAAGGTCCATTCTGCCATACTCTGTTAAGGGCAATATATACCTTTTTAGAAGACAGTATCTGCTTCATGCCAATGGTAACACACCACTGGGGCATACCCTGGAGATCACCCTTATTGTAGCCGAAGGCATTGATGGTCTTTGTCTCCCGAGAAATAGGAAGCACACGGGTGCCAAGAGCAGCGAACGCATCCGCCGTCATAGGTGTATCATCCTCAGGAGGCTCGTTAAAGGCTACATGACCATTAATGCCCAATCCACCAAAGCAACAGTCAACGCCGCCCAATTCCTCAATAAGGGCGTCATAGGCTGCCTCTTTGCCGGCTTCCGGAAAATGTCTCTGACTTTCCGGCATCACCAGATCCGGACGAACACGGTCATAGAACTCACGCTTCATTCTTCCATAGAAGCTCAAGGGATCGTCTTTTCCCACTGTCTCGGTGGGACTTACCATGTATTCATCCATATTGAAGAAATGAACATTCTTCAGGCTGACATTCAGGCGATTGACCATATCTGCCAAAATAGGATACTGATCTGTAGGGCCAACAGGTACGATCATTACTGTTTTTTCACCCTTCTCATTGTGGGCAATAATCTCCTCCAGCATAGTCAGTGCCATGTCAAAATAGACGGAATATTCATTAGCTGCCGTCTTGCAACGGATGCCGTTTATAATTTTTTCCATAGACTATTCTCCTTTTATTTAACGCCAAGTCTGCGAATCGCTTCCTGAGCAGCGCTCCGGGAGATACCCTGGGCTTCTGCCAAAGCTCGGGAATAGTAGACCTCCTCCAGTGCAACCTCATAAGGCACACCGCAAACATCCGAAACAATACGCGCACTACGGTCAATCAGCTTCTTATTGGACATGGCAAGGCTTGTCATCCAGTTGCCATCTACACGACCCATGCGTGCCATAACACCGGTGGAAAGCGTATTCAGCATCAGTTTAATGCACAAATGCTCAAACATATCCATACCGGTCTCCGGCAAAGCAACCCCAGCATCCTCAATAGTGAGGCTGCCGCTGGTTGCATATCTGCTCGCTGTCTCACGGAAGCAATCGGGCGCAGCCTTTGCATCCACCCACAAAGCATGGGAATCAGGCGCATTCTCTCTTTGCATCATCGGTTCGTTGCCGATCATAAACCGCTTCAACGCTTTTAGGCTGATGTCCGGGATTTTCTCAATCTGCTTATCCGTAAGGCCAAGCTGTGTATACTTTTCTCTAGTCCACTCAATGCAGTTCGGCTCACGAAGGAAGCAGTTTACCCATGCCTCCTCTGTTTCGCAGGTAGGATTCTTGACAAACGCCCAGGAGGGCTCATTTTGTGTCATATCCGCAGAGCAGAAAGGAGGCGTCATAAACGTGGGTGAACGTTCGGTGGTATCCGTCAGCACGTCCAGCAAAAACTCATCAGCAAACAGTGTGATGAGGCCATTATTTTCGTACACCGCTTGTTCTCTGTAGGAAGCTTCTGCCAAAACCGATACTGCCCGTTCTTCCATAAGCTGTTGAGTCATAGTCGCAAACTGGGCGCCATACCATCCGTAGCCACGGAATTCTTCCTCAACACCACAACTCTGAAGGATATCATACAAAGCACCCTCCAAAGCCACGCAACCTGCCAGCTGCTCAAATGTGGAAGACTGCATTCTTGTGGAACCGGTCAGTGCCATAGGACCGCAAGGCAGGAACATCACACTGCATTTCGGGTCCGTATAGACAATTCTTGCACGGGCCATTTTGTCAATCAGCGGCTTATGGTCGGCACAGATAAGCATATACACAGAAGCGCCGTCACGCAACGCCTGCATTGCTGTGCCCAAAATAGATGTTGTCTCACCGGTGGCTGTTACACCAACCAGCAGATCCATCTCGCCCAGTCCCAATTCTCTGGCTTGCTCTTCACCCAGCTTTGTAGAATCCTCAAAAGACTCCGCAGCACGGATAACCGCATAATCGCCACCGGTCATAATATTCCCGACAGATTCCAGTTTTTCCTCCAGTGCATCCTTTGCCTGGGGGTATTTTTCGGACAGTTTTGCAATAGCATTTCGCCAGGATTGCTCAATTCGCATAGAAAGTCTGCCGGATGAACCGCAGCCGGAGAAAATAACCCTGCCACCGGAAGTAATGGTCTTACGAATACGGTCTGCAAACACAGCAAAGGTCTCCCCTGCCAGTGTTTCCGCAGCACGGCCGGACATTTCATTATCCACACTGAACAGAAGACGAATGCCGTCTTCCATAGAGGCAGCATAAGTTTGAGACAATCTGCGAGTCAGGGGATGAGGCTTTTCAGCCTCAATATACCCCATTCTGTATTCCTTATCTTTCTCAAGAAACTCTCTTGCCTCTGCCTTTGCCAGCTCTCGCAAAGCATTCAGGTCCATATAAAATCACTCCAATTCTTTACCAAGAAAGAATACCGACGCCCTCAGGTGCGATCCGGCAACGGATCTTCCGCACGCCCTTAACCGTCTCCATGCCGAGGATCTCAAAGCCGTCCTGATGCTGGAACTGTTCAATCTTCTTGGGCAGGTTATATTCCTTTTCGTAAACAGACAGTGTAACCTCTGCCGCCTTACCGCCGGCATTGATCACAAACAGCTTTCTTTCACCAGCTGCATCTTCCCAAGCTGCAGCCATAGCAAGCTTCTCATGATTCCAGATCTGACCACGGAGGAACGCCTCACAGTCCAGCAGCGGCATGTCGCCTTCCACAACAGGAGGACGAAGCATCTCCGCTTCTGCAAAGAACTCTCTGTTTTCCCAACGGATATTTGCCATCTTCTTCAGGAACGGGAACTGCACGGGATCATCCACGATTTCAGGATGGATCCAACCCAACTGTTGGCCGTACAGAAGAGACTGCGCAATATTAAAGCGGAAATAATCCACATCATCACGCTTGTTTTGAGTAATAACACGACCAAAGATTGACGTTCTGCCGCCGTACACACGAGAGTGAGCAGGCACACCGTCAATCTGCACCCAAGTCCAGGACAGATAGCCGTCCAAAATACCGGAATAAACCTCGGAGGTAGACTCACTGACCATTGCAAAATCAGCAGGCGCATCCGCACGAAGGCCTGCGATCAGTTCACAGTAAGCCTTCCACCAGAAATCTCCGTGACCGGGAATGTGCAGGTGATTTTCATCGCAACACATTTCATAAGCAGTGGAAACAACATCCAGGTAGATACCGTCCATCTTAAAATCGCTGTAAAGCTTCTTAACGATCTGACGAACCTCGTTCTTCCATGTTGTGGTTGTGGGACACATACGGGCAAAGCGCACCGCCTGACCGGTAGGCTCTGTACTTGCATAAGAGGTATAGATAGGATTACCTTCAATGTTCTTTGCCGTAGCAGGCAGCGCCTCCTGCTCAAAGCGATAATCGCCGCCTCTGCGATCACACATATCCCAGGAATAACCGGCAATATACGGCACAACACGAATATCCGCCTTCTTCAGCTCTGCCATACCTGCCTTCAGGTCGGAATGAGTGGGAAAATAATGGGGATTATCATTGTTAAAGGGTACCCAGTGCCAGTTATACAGATGGTAACTGACAGGAACGCCGATCTCTTCACGGAAGCGAACTGCGGTGCGGTACCAATCCTCAGGATTCTTATCTGCATACTTTTCGCGCAGTGTAATGGGGAACGGATTGGCATCCGGATTCTCATTGGGCATGAAGTGCATGATCCAAACAGGAGTATTGCGCATCCATTCCGGGCTGTCGGCGCGTCCACGAACGGGGGAAAGCCACTTAGACTCCGTAAATACAAAATCGCGGTAGATCTCGGTGGCATCAAACCAGTCACCGCTGAAGCGCTGCCAAACCATAAAACCCGGCAGCGTAAAGGAATTACCTGCATGGCGCTGATAATGCGGCACGCAGTCAGCAGACATCAGGGTGCAATCAGACTGGGGAGCACCACTCAGATACAAAAACTTAGGTGTTCCGTCAGGATCATGGATGCCCATATAAATACCGTTGTAGCTGTTTGCTGCCTTCTCCATAGCAACATCATTAAACATTGCCAAAAAAGCCATGTTCACCTTAACGCCGGTGGGATACTTGCCACGGAATGTATAGCTACGCTGGTTAAACTGCTTCAACAGAGAACCGGAACCAACAGGACCGAAAGCAGTCTTAAAGCCCTGAAGCAAGCACTGGGGATAGGTGATTTTTGTTACAGACCAGCGATCACTTCTGTTGACAATACGCATCTTCCACTTTATGCGATTTTCTGCCGGAGAAATATATGCCTCTGCAACAACAGTAATACCAGTGACTCTGCCGCTGTCAGGGTCACTCATGGTCACACGTACATAGTTTTTCTTTTCCAGGATCTCAATACGATCCCAGCCGTTACCGCTGTCAGTAAGTGTAGCACGCTCATACTGGGTGTCCCAAAGATCAATATGGAACAAAGGCCAGGGCTGACACTCGTTCTCCTTGTCAGCATAAAAAGGCTCAACCCAAACACCGTTGCCGGTCTGGCGAAGCTTCATTTTCAACGCACCGGCATCCAGTGCTACAGTCTTCTCCACAAAAGGAGCCATGACATGCTCTGCAAGCACAGGGAGTCTCTTATTCAGTTCACCAATGGTGGCAAACATGTCCTCGGGTTCTTCCAGGACAAACCATGCGCCAGGGCTGTTTTTGCCGGAATAGTAACGAAGATCGTAATCGTAAAGGTCAATGTTGGTAAAGACATTGACATACTCTGCCTCTACATGGAATGTGGGAGATCCGCCCCAAACAGCAAAGTAACCGTTATCACCATGAACACCGACGCCATTTTTAAAAGTCAACGGACGGGTCTTCATTCTTTCCCATGCAACATGGGGACGAATACGCATCAAAGTTTCATAATCAGGTGCCAAGGGATTCTTTTCCGCAGGCATTGCAAAAGTATGGCTGAAGGGCTTGTCCTCGGCATCGTATTCATAGCCGGTAAAGCTGTGAACCACCATGTCCTCCCAGGAAACATCCATCAGTTTTACAGAGTAACCACTACAACGGACGTCACTGTTATAGCTCACAGAAACGTAAAAGGCTGCAAGCTTCTTATCAAAGTTAAACCTGTAATTAACAAGCAGCCCGGGAATCGGCTCGCCATCATCGCCGGCCGCTGCCGCAGTGCGAAGCACCACCTGGTTGTCAATCTGAAGCAGCTCTGTTTTGCCATTGAACAAGAAGAATCGCTTACCGGACTTTCTCATAAAATCATGGAATACAAGCTTACGGCTGCCGCCGTTTTTAAGTTTAAATGCAATCGCAAGGGTATTGTCCTCACGTACAACAAATTCTGCAGTACGAATCGGTCCCGAAAGTTTAAATTTCTGTTCCATTCTATATTCTCCTTACAATTCTGCGCCACGTTCTTTTAAAAAGTCCATTGTGTGTGCAAAACCAGGCACGCCCTGACGGGCGCCCACCTGGGTACATTTCAGTGCGGAAACGGCACTGGAAAAAACGCAGCATTTTCCGTAGTCATAACCTTTTGTGAGTGCAAAGGCAAAAGCGCCGTGGAACACATCGCCGGAGCCATTAGTATCCACTGCGTCCACCGGGAAAGCAGGATAACGAAGCACTTCCCTGCCGTCAAACAAAATGCCGCCCTCTTTTCCTTGGGTGATCACGATCACCTTAGGAGAATACATCTTCCACAGCTTTCTTGCTGCATTGGCAACAGACTCTTCGCCGGTATGCCCCAACGCAAATTCTGCAGAGGGAATCAAAATATCGGTAACAGACAAAAGTCTTTCCACGCCGGGATAACGGCCGCCGGCATCATAAAGCACCAACGTTCCGTTCTCTCTTGCGATTTTTGCTGCAGTAACAGCAGCATCCAGGTCATTTCCGTCCACCATTAGAACCTTGGCGGCTTTAATTGCCGCTACAGCTTTTTCATCAAGCTGTGTGGGCGGAACTGTACCTCTGTGGAACACGCATGTTCGGGCTGCCGTATCATCGCATAGCCATATGCAAGAACAAAAAGAAACGGTGTCCGCAATCGGATGCATATACTCTGTAGAAACACCGTACTTTTCAAAGTCAGCCCGCAGAAACTGACCGGCACGGTCATCACTGCAATTTCCGATATAAGCGCAGGAAGCGCCGAGCTTGCTAGCCGCAACCAAGCCGGTACCACAAGGGCCTCCACCGCTTTCCGTTACCGACTGTGCCTTTTGTTTTGTATCCTCTGTGGGATATGTATCCAACCGATAGAGCGTATCAAAAACATTTGCTCCGACACCAACAATTTGTGCCATATCAGTTTGCCTTTCCGGCAGCGCCGCAAAGCTCAATCTTATCTGCGGCAAGTACCTTTACAGTATTGATCGCACCCTTCATGAATACGTCAACTGCCAGGGAGCGATTGGGATCCTCCAACGCAGCCTTAGTACCATCTGCAAATGCACAGCAAACGTCTGTACCGATATTCATCTTGCGCATACCGGCATTGATTGCAGCCTTAACCTGATCGTTAGGAATGCCGGAACCGCCATGAAGAACCAGCGGCACGCCACAAGCTTCACGGATAGCCTTAATACGCTCAATATCCAGACAAGGTGTCTTCTTATAGTGACCGTGAGCATTACCCACAAGAACTGCCAGACAGCAAACACCGGTCTTCTCTACAAATTCCTTTGCTTCAGCAGGCTCGGTAAACTCACCCATCGTCTCCTCGTAAGCAAAGCCTACATGGCCGATTTCACCTTCAACGCCGACACCGATTGTCTTACACATTTCAACGGTGCTACGGGTAAGCTCCACGTTCTCCTCAAAGGACAAATTAGATCCGTCCTGCATGATGCCGGTGTAGCCCCAGCGCAGTGCCTTAAAGACCTCTTCCTTAGCAGCAGCATGATCCAGATGCAGACACACGGGAACGGATGCCTTATGTGCTGCAGCGATCGCGGCAGGACTCACGTAAAAACCGACCTGCTCATTCACAAGACGGGGATAGATCTGCAGAATAACGGGTGCCTTCTTTTCTTCAGCCGCTTCAATGATACCCATCATCGTCTCAACATTATAGAAATTGAAAGCAGGCACACAGAAGTTACCTTCCTCTGCCATATTGATAATTTCCTGCAAGGTTACCAGCATAATAATATCTCCTTTAAATTATATTTTTTGTTTAATCTTACCACCATATTAAACTATCTACAATCCAAATTTCAAAAATATTTATTCTATTTTTCGGTTTTTATTATTCTGACTTCCCAGCGGAACCGCAGCCCATAAGTTCACTGGGTGTTTTGCCGCTTATCCGCTTTATAAAAGTGCTGAAATAATAGGCATTTGAGAACCCGCACCGCTCACCCACCTCCGCTACAGAATAGTAACCGGAGCCCAAAAGCTCTAATGCCAGTTCAAACCGCAAGCCCGAAACATATTCCTTGGGACGGATACCCATTGTCTTTTGAAACACTCTGCGAAAATAGGTTTCACTCATATTCAGCTCTCTGGCCAGCGCCTCAACGGAGAAATCACTATTTGTATAACTTTCATGAATCATTTTAACAGCTTTGGACAGCTGATCTTTTCCCGCATTCTCTCCGGCAACTGCAAAGCTGCGTTCAATATTCGCAATCAACTGATAAAAAAGCTGTTTGGTTTCATGTTCATAAGCAGCCTCTTTTTTCGTTTGTACATAATACAGTCTTTCAAACAGTTTACGAAATTCCTCCGGGTCCCGGGGAGACATTCGCATAAGCTTATGTCCTTGTAATTCCTCACATTGAAAGTGGATCACGTAAAAAAGTTCTGCCTGGGTATCCTTCGTATATTTCAAATTAGCAGGTACAAAAAGAATGTCCGCATTCTTTGTCCTGAGTATCTCTCCGTTCAATTCATATGCAGCATTACCGTATACCCGGTAAGATATAGCATGGAAAGGTCTTTCTTGTGCCGTTTTTCTATAAGGATCTCGTTTCAGCTTGAACACCTCAATATTTTTCGCATTGAATTCAGACATGCCAAAAAACATAGTTATCCCCTCCTCTTTCATAATATATTGTTTTTCTCCCATTGTCAAACGCAATAATAGTCGTGCCGAAAATCAAAGGTTTTGTGTTGAAATTCACATTGGAATCCCATTGAAATTTTATATAATAAAATCAAGCTAAGTAAAAGGGGGTATATCATCATGGCACTACTGATCCTTTCACCGGAAAACGCCGCTGCAGCTTATACATTGGCAGCTCAGGCGTTTCAAACCATGTACCAAAAAGTTACCGGCCAAGAGCTGTCCATTTCCCTGGAAGACGATGGCTGCTCCGATCTTATCGTCATCGGTTCAGACAGCGTAAATGATTACTTGATGGCGCAAGTGCTTGAACTTAAAATCAGTTCTCTTCCCATTCGCTACGGCACAGACGATTACTGCATACAAAGCCACAATGACAATGGCAGAAAGATTTTAATTTTTGCCGGTGGACGTGGCCGTTCCACCATATATGCCGTATATGACTATTTTGAAAGGTTCGCAGGCTGTCACTATTTCTGGGACGGTGATGTGATTCCTCACTGCGACACCCTTCCTATGGATAACATTTCTGTTTCCGAATCTCCACGCTTTCAGTACCGTGGCACAAGATATTTTGCGCATCGCAGCTTGAAGCGTTTCCAGGCAGAACATTGGAACATTGATGATTGGAAACAGGAACTTGACTGGCTTGTAAAGAAGCGCATGAACTTTTTTATGCTGCGCATCGGCATGGATGATATCTGGCAAAAAGCTTTTCCCCAGGAAGTCCCCTATCCCGACGGTTATCAAACAATGAACGCAGCAGGCTTTCATGACCGCTCGGACTTTTGGACACTGAAGTTCCGCAGTCAGCTGCGCAGTCAGATCATGCAGTATGCCCGTGATCTTGACCTCTCCTTCCCAGTGGATTGCGGCACCATGACCCATTGGTACAGCAGAACGCCGCAAAGCTTTATTGATACAGCCAAGCCTAGTTTTGTTACACAAGAGGTTTCCTACTATGCCGACGGTGCGACCGGCAGCGTCTTTGATTTCCGCAAAAAAGAAATGATGGCGTATTACACCAAGCTTACGGATACAATGCTTAAAGAATACGATCAGGATTCTTCACTGTTTCATACCATCGGCTTAGGCGAACGTTCCATGTACACTGACCCCAAGAAAAATTTTGCTCTAAAAAAGATCGCCTATCGCCGCATCGCCGAGGAAATCCGAACCAAATATCCCCACGCAAAGCTGATGCTGGCAACCTGGGATTTTGCAGGCTGGTGGAACGCAGACCAGGTAGAAGCGCTTACCCGGGAACTGGATCCGGAAAGAACCATATTTTTGGATTACACCTGCGAGGTTGCCGACCCCAAAAGCAGCTTCCTTAACTGGGGTCTTGTAAATAAGTTCCCCTGGATCTTCGGTATTTTCCATGCTTTTGAGTCCGAAAGCGAATTGCGTGGTCCTTACGATCGCATCCGGGAACGTTTTTCCGTTGCCGTCAAAGACCCAATGTGCCAGGGCATGATCTACTGGCCGGAGCTTTCCCACAGCGACCCTTTGATTTTGGAGTACCTGACCGAAAATTGTTGGCAACCCTCCGAAATGTCCATAGAACAAATCATCCACAATATGTGTGTAAAACGCTACGGAAACAGTGCCGAACCCATGTCCGAAGCATGGCAAACAGCTATGCCGGTGATCAAGCTTGGAGATTGGGGCAGCCGTACACAACGAGATCCACAAAGTCCCAATTACGAAGACTACGCAAACATGACCTATACCCACACCGATCTATGGACGAGATTTACCCTTTTTCTGATCCGTCCTGACAGTGAGGATCCTATTCTACGTAAATTCTTCAATAAGCGCATCCAAAAATATGAAGCTGTAAAAGGCGCTGCGGCACTGGCATTAAATCAGCTTCCCAGGGACATTGACCCCTTGGAGTCCCCTATGGTCTTCAGGGATGTAGCAGACATCGTTCGCACCATGCTGGGCCGTTATATGAATTTAATCATCATGGTCGCAACTGACCGCAAGGGTGAAACAGAAACACTGCAAAAACTTCAAAAAGTATATCAGCTACTTATGGATATCGCCGTAAGGCTACTGGGCATCTGCCCTGATTTTTCCATGGCGCAAACTCTGGAAGCATTGCGTGAAACAGCACCCGTAAATCCTAATTTTGAAATCACGCTAAAGCACAACCTTTGCAACAACTATTGCCTGCAAGCCGCATTTGAGCCCGCAAAGCTGATATATCAAAAAGAAACAGAATATGCATTCTCCTGGCTCATGTCCGAAGACATGAGCAAAGAAGCCCTCACAATGCAACGTGAGGCTCTGATTCAGTCGTTCCTGGACACGCCTCTGTCGGATGTAACCCCCAACAGAAAAGACGATATATCTGAACTGATTACACTTGCTGCAAATGCCATTACAGAGGCAGAAAGCATACTATTCCCCTAAACACAAGACCGGCACGGAAATATCCGTACCGGTCTTAATTCATTTTATTTTTCCTCGCAACTCAATAATCTGGTCACGAAGCAAAGCTGCATACTCAAACTCCATCATACGAGCAGCTTCCTTCATCATCTTTTCCAGACGGGCGATTTCCTTTTCCACCTCAACCTTAGTCATCTTCACACCGTTTTTGCCCTTCCGCTCCGCAGAAGACGAGGATATTTCAATAAGGTCACGTACAGACTTGATAATTGTCCTGGGTGTGATTCCGTGTTGCTTATTATAAGCATCTTGAATCTCTCTTCTGCGTTTTGTTTCATCAATTGCAGAACGCATAGAAGGTGTAATGTTATCCGCATACATGATAACCAGTCCATCAGCATTACGTGCCGCACGGCCAATGGTTTGGATCAAGCTAGTTTCCGAACGAAGGAAGCCTTCTTTATCCGCATCCAAAATCGCGACAAGACTGACCTCAGGCAGGTCAAGGCCTTCACGAAGCAGATTGATTCCCACAAGCACGTCAAACTTTGCCATACGAAGATCCCGAATAATTTCCATTCGTTCCATTGCACCGATATCGGCGTGCATGTACCGCACACGAATTCCTGCTTTTTGCAGGTAAACCGTAAGATCTTCCGCCATTTTCTTTGTAAGTGTCGTAACAAGCACACGTTCATCCCTGGCGCTGCGTGCATTGATTTCTCCGATCAGATCATCAATCTGTCCATCAATCGGACGCACTTCAATAATGGGATCCAGCAGACCGGTAGGACGAATCACTTGCTCTACAGTCTGTCCCGACCGTGTGAGTTCATATTCTGCAGGTGTTGCGGAAACAAAAATTGCCTGATTGATCTTACTGTCAAATTCCGCAAAATTCAGCGGTCTGTTATCATATGCAGAGGGCAGGCGGAAACCGTAATTGACCAACGCATCCTTTCGGCTTCTGTCTCCTGCATACATCGCTCTGCACTGAGGAAGCGTAACATGGCTCTCGTCCACAAAGAGCAAGAAATCATCAGGGAAATAATCCAACAAGGTTGTGGGCGGTGTACCGGGTTCTCTTCCCTGAATAACACGGGAGTAATTCTCAATACCCGTACAAAAACCGATTTCCGTCAGCATTTCAAGGTCATAGTTTGTTCTTTGGGCAATTCTTTGCGCTTCCAAAAGCTTATTGCACTCATTAAAGAACGCAACCTGATGATCACACTCTTTGCGAATCTCCGCCATGGCACGCTCCAATTTTTCTTTTGAAGCCACATAGTGGCTGGCAGGATAGATCGCAACATGATCCACATACCGTTCAACAACACCGGAAACGGCATTGATCTCGGAAATACGGTCCACCTCATCCCCAAAAAACTCCACACGAATCGCACGCCCGGACCAATAGGCAGGATAAACCTCCAATGTATCACCACGAACACGGAATTTATTACGGGAGAAATCAATATCATTGCGTTCATATCGGATCTCCGCAAGCTTACGGAGAATGTCATCTAAAGAACGCTCCTGACCTACACGAAGAGAGATAACCATGCTACGATAGTCAATAGGGTCACCCAGCCCATACAAACAACTGACCGAAGAAACAACAATAACATCCCGACGTTCAAATAGCGCAGAGGTAGCACTGTGCCTTAGTCGGTCAATTTCCTCATTGATGGCAGAATCCTTTTCAATGTACGTATCTGTGTGGGCAATATAAGCTTCCGGCTGGTAATAGTCATAATAGGATATAAAATACTCCACAGCATTGTTTGGGAAAAATTCCCGAAATTCGGAACAAAGCTGTGCTGCCAGGGTTTTATTGTGCGCAAGTATCAATGTCGGCTTATTTACGTTCGCAATGATATTTGCCATTGTAAAGGTTTTTCCGGAACCGGTAACACCAAGCAACACCTGCTCACGCAACCCATTTTCAATGCCCATGGTGAGCTTCTTAATTGCTTCCGGTTGGTCACCGGTAGGCTGATAAGATGAAACCAATTCAAATTTATCCATAGCACTCACTCCCTTCCTCTTATTATTTACTGTTTATCACGGATTACAACAGCCTGCAGGCTCATAACCTTGGTTGATCAGTGTATCACGATCACCGTCAAAGCGTTCTTTATTTCCATCGCTTATACTGTCTGCTTGACCGCAATCGGCGCTGTGAAACTTTTTGGATTTTACATTCAAAACATATCCGCCGGAAGCCATTTCTTCAGTGGTTATCTGCTCTTTGACAGAATTATCAAGCTTGCTGCTACCGTCGGTATAATCAATGCCAACTCCGGGTTGGATATTAAAAACATAAACATGGAATGTAATACCGTCACCCTGATCCTCGACAGAATAAGCCTCCATCCGCACGCCACGTGCAACCGGCTCATCACCTGAGTATACGGGAGTCACTCTGTACATTACATGATTGCCGGTTTCTTTGATGTAGTCAGCAACCATATTCTCAAAAGGTAGCATGCCCTGAACATTTAAATATCTTGTGCCGGTGATCAGGTTCTTTTCGTTTGCATTTTCACCGGTAAGTTGGAAACCTATAAGATGACAGCGGTTGTACAGCATTTTGCCATCTACAAAATCATACTCTGCCTGATTCCAGCCACTGGGCTTGACCGCAGAAATACTCTCACGATTCTCCGTGGGCATAAGATCCTCACCGATACATGCCATAGCATAGCCGCATCTTCCCAGCTCATCCAATTCTGAATAAAACTCGTAAGACCGGGTAGTTATTTCATCGTACCGAAAAAGCGGTGTATTGTCTTCAATCGCCACATAGGCAGAACCGGTATATTCCGGGATTTCCCCAGAATACATTGTCGGCTGTTTTTGCAGCGTGCATAAATAAACTACAGCCGCGCATATGATAGCGACAACAGATATGATAAGAGATATTATCTTTTCTTTGCGCGTCTTCACTTTTCATATACCTCCAGAGTGATTGTCTCATGGGAACTTCCCGGAAACTCACACACTTCCCTTTTAGAAAGTTTTCCTGCAAAAGCATCCATAGGGAATTTCATATCCGACGGATAATCTCGGTTCCACAAAAATACATATAACTTATTTACATCATCCGCAAAAGACGCCACAGAATCACGTTCAACAAATGCGATGCCGTCGCTTTCAGTGGCTTCTTTCAAATAATCCTCAGACACAGAAAGAGAAATCTCCGACTGTGCAAAAAGTGCAGCGGAATATACAGGGACATGCAGTTGCTTATCTCTCACAATGCTGCATATTTTTTCCGTCACCATACGATCACGACTTTGACGTCTTTTATTAAAGCACATACCCCGTTGATTATCTAGACAAACGATCAGTTGCATAGTACGTTCTCCTTAGAAAATTAAATTTCATCCGGATCATAAGCATTTGACTGAACCATAGAAACAAAGTCATCATCAGCCACAATAATATGATCCGCCAAAACGATTTCTGCATTCGAAAGGGCTTTGGCAATTTGCTTTGTCGTGACTTTATCTTCACGGGAAGGCACAGCAAAGCCACCAGGATGATTGTGCGCAAGCACCACCGTAGCTGCGTTACAATTGATTGCAATTTCCAACAGTTTACGAATAGAGATATTTGCAGAGACAACGCTGCCCTCGCTGACCAGATAACAGCCGATCACCTCACCCTTAGCATCCATGCAAAGAAGATACACCGTCTCCACACGCTTACCGATAAAGAAGCTTACGAGGTACTCGCCGTAATCACGATAACTGTGCATCTGGGGTTTTGAAGTTGCCTGACTGATACAAAGGTAACGATGGGTTTCATTCATAAGACGCAGAAAACAAGCAACGCTTGCGCCAACGCCCGCCACCGTCATCAGTTCTTTTTCCGGTGCCTGCAGCACCTGCAGCAAGGAGCCGAAGCGGTTAATAAGTAGATGCGCAATCTCGTTCACATCTTTTCTGGGAATGCAATATGTAAGCAACAGTTCCAGTTTTTCATGTTCATTAAATGCTGACAAGCCACCATTCAAGAACTTTTCTCTTAACCGTTCTCTATGTCCACTGTGAATAGACATACAATCACCTCAAATAAAATATATCTTGATTTTTAACGCATATTTTTGTACCATTAAGAAAACAACAACAAAGGATGTGAGAAACCGTATGCCTAAAATCTCATTGGAAGCGGAGCTTTTAAAGAAAATCCCCCACCCCGCTTTTTTTGTAGCAGACGGAATCATAACTAAAGCAAACAGAAAAGCAGCATTGCTTAAAATCAAAGAAGGTACTGCTATTGACGACCTTCTTCGCACAGGTTTTGACGAATATGCAACATATAGCGACGGCCGTCTGTGTTTAACACTGACCCTCAACCGCATCAACTACGATGCCTCCGTTGTAAGATATCACGACAGAGATCTCTTCTTCGTTGAAAACGAATTTCATAATCCCGACTTGTGCATGCTTTCCGCCACTGTCAATCCCCTGCTGGATCCGCTATCCTGCGCAATGTTAAGCCTGGATACAATAAAAGCATATCCTGAGCTTAAAGATAAGCCGGAGCTCACCGCATTGACACACCATTTTTACCGTATACACAAAATCGTATCCGACATGCATGATGCAGCATTTTACAATACGATGCGCACAACCAAAATGGGCAATTACGAGCTCACCGGAGAGATCAAAAGGATTATCACCAAAGCCGCAACCCTGCTGCGTGAAGCTAACCTTGGCATGGACTATACCTGCGAAGCTACGGATGAGTTCTACGGCTTCGTAGACATGGAAAAGATTGAGCGTGCGATCCTTACGTTGACGTCGGATCTGTTTTATTTTACCAAAGAAAATGCCAGAGTCAAAATCAAGCTACGGAAAGAACGAAACCGCATGCTGCTATCCTTGCAGTGCAGACTCCCCGACGAAAAAAGGGAATATTTGGAAAACATGCTCCTTTCCTGTCATATTGACAATGACGGGCTGGATGCGAAAAAAGACGGTTTCAACGGTGCGATTTTGGCAAGAAATGCAGTCTCTGCCCACTTTGGCACTATGCTCATAGACAGTCCCAGAGCCAAGCAACTCCGCTTTACATTCTCTATTCCCTTAACTCAGAACGTTAAGGTACACACGTCTCATTCAAACATTGAAGACTACGCCGGAGGCTTTGACCATTACCTTCTGGCATTTTCCGAATTGCTCTCCGACGAATTTTACAAGTAATTACTCCCGACTCACTGAATCCGCAACAGATTCAGTGAGTCGGCTATTTTTATTTCAGGTATTTTTTAAGATACTTACCGGTATAGCTTGCATCCACTTCCGCAACAGCTTCCGGTGTGCCGCTGGCGACAACAAGTCCGCCACCATCACCGCCGTCAGGACCAAGATCAATAATATAGTCCGCAGTTTTGATCACGTCCAGATTGTGTTCAATCACCAGCACAGTATTTCCCATATCCACAAGCTTCTGCAGCACATCAATAAGCTTATGCACATCGGCTGCATGAAGTCCCGTAGTGGGCTCATCCAAAACATATATGGTTCTTCCGGTAGAAACTCTGGCAAGTTCTGTCGCCAGCTTCACACGCTGTGCCTCACCGCCGGAAAGCGTGGTGCTGGACTGTCCCAGCTTCACATAGCCGAGACCAACCTCAACGAGGGTCTGCACCTTTCTGTGAATCTTGGGAAGATTCTCAAAAAACGCCATAGCCTCTTCCGCAGTCATATCCAACACCTGAGCAATGTTCTTGCCCTTATAAAGCACCTCCAGCGTTTCACGGTTGTAACGCTGACCGTTACACACCTCACAAGGAACATATACGTCTGCAAGGAAATGCATCTCAATCTTCACAAGACCGTCGCCATTACAAGCCTCACATCTGCCACCTTTCACATTGAAGGAGAAGCGACCCGGTCCATAGCCACGCATCTTTGCATCCGCAGTGGCAGCGAACAGATCCCGTATATCATTGAAAAGGCCGGTATAGGTGGCTGGATTGGAACGGGGTGTCCGTCCGATAGGACTTTGATCAATATCAATAACCTTGTCAAGATTCTCAACGCCTTCCACACAACGGCATGCACCGGGACGTGTTCGGGCATGATTGAGCTTGGCAAGGAGTGTCTTATTCAGCACCTCTCCCACAAGGCTGGACTTGCCGGAGCCGGACACACCGGTAACACACGTAAGTGTTCCCAAAGGAATATCCACATCCACCGCCTGCAGGTTATTTTCCGTTGCACCACGGACAGACAGCTTCTTGCCGTTCCCTTCTCTTCTTTTGGCAGGAACAGGTATTTTTTTGAATCCGGACAAATATTGACCTGTCACAGACTCTGCGCAATTTACGATTTCTTCCAGCGTACCGGCAGCAACCACCTTGCCGCCGTGGCTGCCGGCACCGGGACCGATATCCACGATATAATCCGCCTCACGCATGGTATCTTCATCATGCTCCACAACGATCAGCGTATTACCGAGATCACGAAGTCGCTTCAGCGTCATAAGAAGCTTGTCGTTGTCACGTTGATGCAGACCGATAGAGGGCTCGTCCAAAATATAAAGAACGCCCATAAGAGAGGAACCGATCTGTGTTGCCAGGCGAATACGCTGACTTTCACCGCCGGAAAGCGTTGCCGCCGCTCTGGAAAGAGTAAGATACTGCAGGCCGACATCCATCAAGAACTGAAGACGGCTCTTGATCTCTCGCACGATCTGGGTGGCAACAATTGCCATATTTCCGTCCAGCTGCAGATTCTCCGTAAACTCCAAAGCCTGGCGGATGCTCATAGCGCAAAACTCCATGATGCCAATACCGCCAACCGTTACGCTGCGGGCAATATCCGAAAGTCTGTTGCCCTTACAACGGGGACAGGGCGCAGTAGACATGCACTCCTCCAATTCTTTTCTCGCAGCATCGGATTGTGTCTCACGGAAGCGTCTGCTGATATTATTGAGAATACCTTCAAAAGGCTGCTCCAGAACGCCCATGCCGTTACCACGGTTATAGGTCATGCGAAGCTTTTCGCCCTTTGTTCCGTAAAGGATTACATCCATTGCTTCCGCTGACAGCTCCTGCACCGGCGCTGTCAGAGAAAAATGGTACTTTTGTGCCAATGCTTCAAAATACATTCTGAAGACAGAATCTGTTCTTGCGCTGTTCCAACCGGATGCCTGGATCGCACCGTCAAAAATAGATTTCGTTTTATCCGGAATAACCAGATCCACATCCGCAACAAGCTGGAAACCAAGGCCGGTACAGTCAGGACATGCGCCTGCAGGATTGTTAAAGGAAAACATTCTGGGTTCCAACTCCGACAAACTGATGCCGCAGTCCTCGCAGGCATAATTTTGTGAGAAGCTGATCTCCTGACCGTCAGAGGGTAACAAAACAGAAACGAGGCCACCGGAATGATGACAAGCTGTTTCAATGGAATCCGTCAAGCGGCGGCGCTGACCCTCACGGATCACAAGACGATCCACCACAAGATCAATTGTGTGCTTTTTATTCTTTTCACATACGATTTCCTCGTTCAGGTCGTACATAATTCCGTCTACACGAACACGGACAAAACCAGAACGTCTTGCATCCTCAAAAACCTTTTGATGCTCGCCTTTCTTTCCTCGGATAACCGGGGACAGCACCATAAACTTTGTGCCCTCCTCCAAGATTTCGATCCGGTCAACGATCTGGTCAATCGTCTGTTTGCGAATCTCTTTTCCACAACACGGGCAGTGCGGCACACCGACTCTCGCCCAAAGAAGACGCAAATAGTCATAAATCTCTGTAACCGTACCCACCGTAGAACGGGGATTCTTGGATGTCGTCTTCTGATCAATAGAGATTGCAGGAGAAAGCCCCTCAATTGCATCCACATCCGGCTTGTCCATCTGTCCAAGAAACTGACGTGCGTAAGCGCTTAAGCTTTCCACGTATCTGCGCTGACCTTCGGCATAAATAGTATCAAATGCCAGGCTGGATTTGCCTGAACCGGAAAGGCCGGTAAAAACCACCAGTTTGTCCCTGGGGATGGTCAAATCAATATTTTTTAAATTATTTTCTCTCGCACCTTTTATGCGGATATGATCGCCCATATAATGCTCCTGACTCCGATCCCTTCAGCAAAAGATCGGTCTTTAGATATTCGGTTTATTATACCACAGTTTACGACCGGTTACAAGTACAATTCAAACATAAATTCGTAAGTTTTCCTGTTTTTTACGTTCTCTTGGCGAATTGTCACAACCTGGTAAAATTACATGTAAAATTTTGTTTGTATTTTTACCGATTCATCCTTGCAATTTGATACCCATTAGTGTTATAATGCTATAGAGATTGTTTGTAGCCTCTCTGCAAACAGAAAAAGATCATAAAAGCGAGGTATAATTCAGATGATTGCATACGGAGAAAACATTAAGATTTTCAGTGGCAATTCCAATCCTGCTTTTGCAGCGACAGTCTGTAAAGAGCTGGGCCTGCCCGTTGGTCAGAGCGAAGTAAAGACCTTTGCCGACGGCGAAGTATCTGTCTCCCTGTACGAGACTGTCCGTGGCGCCGATGTATTTTTGATCCAGTCCACCTGCAAGCCCGTCAACGATCACCTTATGGAGCTTCTGGTCATGATTGATGCCTGCCGTCGTGCTTCTGCCGGCAGAATCACCGCTGTGATCCCCTACTTTGGCTATGCACGTCAGGATCGCAAGGCCAAGAGCCGTGATCCCATTTCCGCAAAGCTTGTTGCCAACATGCTGACTGCTGCAGGCGCTGACCGCGTTCTGACAATGGATCTGCATGCTGCACAGATCCAGGGCTTCTTTGATATCCCCGTGGATCACCTGCTGGGCAATCCCACTTTTGTGAATTATTACCTCACCAAGTTCCCTGAAGACAAGTTCAACCACGATGATTTCGTAGTTGTCTCCCCCGACGTTGGCTCTGTTGCACGTGCTCGTGCATTCGCAGCTAAGGTCCACATGGGTCTGGCTATCGTTGACAAGCGCCGTCAAAAGGCAAATGAGTGTGAAGTCATGAACGTCATCGGCGACGTCAAGGGTAAGACTTGCATCCTCTTTGACGACATGGTTGACACCGCAGGTTCTCTCTGCAATGCCGCAAATGCACTGGTAGAAGTCGGTGGCGCAAAGGAAGTTTACGCTTGCTCTACTCACGGCGTTCTCTCCGGCCCCGCATTTGACCGCATTGAGGCCAGCGCTATCAAGGAACTGGTTGTGCATAACACCATCCCCGTGCCCGCTGACTGTCCCTGCAAGAAGATCAAGCAGCTGGATGTTGCTCCCATCTTTGCAAAGGCAATCGCTCACATCCACGGCGGCACCTCCATCGCAGATCTGTTCTAAACCGTGTTTGGAAGAAACGCAGAAAGCTGGCTGATCGTTGGTCTTGGCAATCCCGGCAGTCAATACGAAAAAACGAAACACAATTGCGGTTTTCGTGCTATTGATGTATTGGCCTCCCAGTTGAATTGCAAAGTTGACAAAGCCAAGTTTCAAGGTCTGTACGGACAGGTTTTATGGGAAGGCAGAAAGCTGTTCCTGCTAAAGCCGCAAACATATATGAATCTTTCGGGCCGTTCGATCCTGCAATTATCTGCCTATTTCAATATTCCTCCCCAGCGGATCATTGTCCTCTTTGATGACATTTCTCTGCCTCCGGGAAGAATACGGATTCGTGCAGACGGTTCTGCCGGCGGTCACAACGGCATAAAATCCATTATCAGCGAATTGGGTAGCCAACAATTCCCAAGAGTCAAAATCGGTGTCGGTGCAAAGCCACAACCTGACAGTAACCTTGCGGACTGGGTACTCTCCGGTTTTTCCGCATCGGAAGAGAAGCATCTGTCCGGCGCACTAAAAAACGCAGCGGAAGCAGCGCTTTGTATTATTGAAAAAGGTGTTTCCGAATCTGCTAATCGCTATAACGGAAAAAGTGAATAATTTTTAGAAAACGGAAAGGGGGGTATATTTCCCCCTTTCCGCTTTCCTGCGTGGAGATAATTTTTGCGAGGTTATTGTATGGAAAAGCTATTATCCTTCTTAAAAACGCTACCCGAATATCAAACCCTTCTGGATTGCATTCAGGATAACAATTCTGCTGCACTTACCGGTATCGGTCAGATCAATCGGAGCCATATGATTGCAGCCTTGCACAAGGACACGAAGCGTCCTTTGGTTCTGATCTGCCAAGATTCTATTGCCTGCCTGAAGTTACAGGAGGAACTGCGCTGTTTTCTGGGGCTTACCGTCCCCGTACTCCCCTCCCGTGAATTGACACTCTATGACACCTGTGCCGTTTCCAGAGAATGGGAACAAAAAAGGCTCCGTCAATTATACCAGCTTCACCAAGGCAACACACCCCTTCAGATCATCCCCTGGGACGCACTTTGCAGAAGAACCATCCCTGCAGAAACCCTGGAACGTGCTACTTTCACGCTCTCCGTAGGAAATGATTACAACATTGAAGAGCTTATTAAAAAGCTGAATGATGCAGGCTACAGCCGCTGTCCTATGGTTGAAGGACCCGGTCAATATGCCGTACGTGGTGGCATTTTGGACATCTACTCTCCTGCAGAGGACCTTCCTGTGCGTGCCGAGTTCTTCGGCGACGAACTGGATACTATGGGCTATTTTGACCTTTCTACCCAGCGACGCACCGGAAATACAGAAGCCCTCACCATTCTCCCCATCGGAGAAACCCAGTCATCGCTACACCCTTCCGGCATTGAAGGACTGTGCAAAGACCTCCAAAATCTGATTCAGCGCCAAAAGCGGAGAAAAACACCAAACGAGGCGCTGATAGCGACCCTTGAAAAGGATCTTGAAAAATACAAAAACGGTGTTCAAAATCCGGCTTCCGACAGATATATGTCACTGATTTATCCGGAAATAAAAACCGCTTTTGATTATATTCCCAAAGATGCGGTTATCGTACTTTGTGAGCACGGCAACCTGCACAGAAACGCAAAAGCGAATATTGATGAACTCGGTCTGCAGCTTGACAAAATGCTGGAAGGCGGCTTAGTCGCCGGTGAGTTATGCGACTTTGCCATTGATTGGGATGATTTTACCGGACTGCTTGGCGGCAGATGTGTTGTCTATTTTGATACCTTCGTTGGCGCTGCCTACCCTTCCGACTGTCCTCCCTCCTGCCTGCTACCCATTACCGTCAAACAATTGCCGGGCTATGGCGGCAACCTGGAAACTGCAGCCGCTGACCTTGCTCATTATCAAAAAATGGAGTTTGCCTCCCTTGTCCTTTGCGGTTCCAGAAGACGTGCAGAGATTCTTCAGGAAAGCTTAAACGGCAGAGGTATCTCCTCATTCCTTTGCATTCCTCTTACAACCATGCCGAAACCGGGTCAGATTCTTTTGACAGACGGTACGCTCCCCTATGGCATGGAATACCCCACAGCAAAGCTGACCGTTCTCACTGAAGGTCAGCTGATTTCCAAAGGGCAGCAAAAGAGCAAGCCAAAGAAAACAGCTACAAACAGACAAAAGCTCAGCTCTTTTACCGATCTCTCTCCCGGAGATCTGGTGGTTCACGAAAACTACGGTATCGGTCGTTTTGTTGCAATGGAACAGATCCGTGTTGACGGTGCCATAAAAGATTATATCAAGATCGCATATGCCGGCTCGGATACACTCTTTGTGCCTGCAACACAGTTAGACCTCGTCAGCAAATATATCGGCAGCGGTGGTGAAGACACCAATGTCCGACTGAACAAAATCGGCACCGATGCATGGCAGAAAACAAAAGCCAAGGCAAGAAAATCTGCCAAAGATATGGCAGCAAAGCTGATCCAATTGTATGCCGCCCGTAAACGGCAGGAGGGTTTTGCTTTCGCAGCCGATACCCCCTGGCAACGTGAATTCGAAGACAACTTCCCCTACCCTGAAACCGACGATCAGCTTCGTTGTATCAGTGAGATCAAAGCAGATATGGAAGCGCCTATCCCCATGGACAGACTACTCTGTGGCGACGTAGGCTTTGGCAAAACAGAGGTCGCCCTTCGTGCGGTAATGAAGGCAGTGATGGACGGAAAGCAGGTTGCCATTCTTGTCCCAACTACCGTCCTTGCACAGCAGCACTATCAGACAACTGTGTCCCGTTTCCGCGGGTTCCCCGTCCAGGTTGGTCTTTTAAGTCGTTTTTCCACTCCCAAACAGCAAAAAACCGTTATTCAGGGACTGGAATCCGGCTTTGTGGATATTGTAATCGGTACCCATAAGCTTCTGCAAAAGAGCATAAAATTCAAAGACCTTGGTCTTTTGATTATTGATGAAGAGCAGCGTTTCGGTGTCAGCCACAAAGAACGGCTGAAAGAAATGGCGGCCGGTGTTGACGTGCTGACACTGTCTGCAACCCCCATCCCCAGAACGCTGAACATGGCGCTGTCCGGCATCCGTGATATGTCCACCATTGAAGAACCACCTGCTGACCGTTTCCCTGTACAAACCTTCGTCACAGAGCATAATAATGCCATCATTGACGAAGCGATCCGACGGGAGGTCGCACGGGGTGGTCAGGTCTACTACCTCCACAACCGAGTGGAAACAATTGACCAATGCGCATCCGCCTTAAAAAGAAGAATCCCCGACATCTCCATTGGTGTTGCCCACGGCAAGATGAGCGAAGATGCCCTCGGCGATGTCATGCAGGACATGGCAAACGGTGATATTCAGGTTTTGGTATGTACCACCATCATAGAAACCGGTCTGGATATTCCCAATGCCAACACCCTGATTATTGAAAACGCAAACAGATTTGGTTTAAGTCAGCTTCACCAGCTCCGCGGACGTGTAGGCAGATCCACACGTCATGCATATGCATACCTCACCTACCGTCCAGACAGAGCACTGTCAGAAATTGCCGAAAAGCGGCTGGCTGCCATCCGTGATTTTGCAGAATTTGGCTCCGGCTTCAAAATCGCTATGCGTGACCTGGAAATCCGTGGCGCAGGTAATCTTCTGGGCGCAGAGCAATCCGGTCACATGATGTCTGTCGGTTACGATATGTATCTGAAGCTCCTGGACGAAGCTGTCCTGGAGGAACGTGGCGAAAAGCCGAAGGAACCCGAATGTACCGCAGACCTGAACGTCACTGCAAACGTAGACAAAGAATACGTTACACGTGGTGAGGAACGTATGGATCTTTATCGCAGAATGGCCGCCATTCGCAGTCAGGAGGATGCTGACGATCTGTTGGATGAAATCATTGACCGATATGGTGAGCCGCCGAAGGGCGTTTTGAATCTCATTGACATTGCCCTTCTCCGCGCAAACGCAAAGAGACTGGCCATTACAGACATCCGACAAAAAGCAGGCGATATTTATTTTGTGCTTGCAGACCTCAATCTGGAAGCCATCACTTCCATTTGCTCCGAGGCGGATTACAAGTCCAGGCTCCAGTTTGTAGCATCTGCAAAAGTACCCACTTTGCGCCTCAAACTAGCCTCCGGAGTTGACAGTTTGCGTCAAGCGAAAGTATTTATTGAACATTTCGGGAAATATCTTCCTTAAGTCCACCTCTTGCTTTTCGCCGAAAATGTGATACAATAGTACAAATTTATTCTAGAAAGGTAGATTTGCGATGCCAAAGAAAAAGAGCAAACCAACTACTGCTCAGAAAAAGCAAAACAAACGCTCCGTTTCTACCGGTGCAGTTGTTACGATATCCGTATGTTCTGTATTGCTTCTGCTGGTACTCATTGTAGCAGGCGGTTGCCTTTATTTGTACGGCTTTGACTTTAACGGAACCATTCTTGAAAACGTAAGCATTGCAGGCGTTGATGTCGGTGGTATGACCCGTCAGGAAGCCGTCAATGCTGTCAATAACGTTGCCCACGAATACGGAAGCAACACCATGACCGTTAAAGTATTTGATACCCAGGTTGATATCTCCCCTGCGGTCTCTGGCGCAGAACTGAATGTCAAGGCTGCTGTATGGGATGCCTACCGCTACGGACGAAGCGGTTTTGCCGCAAAACAGGAAGCAGATAAGCAGGTAGCTGCCGCAGACGGGATCGTAGTGGATATTACCCCTTATTTGAGTTTGAACAACTCCGCAGTAAAAGATGCGCTTTCTGAATTTGAAAACCACTACAACACAACACTTTCCCAATCCACTTACGAAGTTACCGGCACAGCACCGGAGCTGACACTCGTTGTGAATCTGGGTGTCCCGGAATACGGCTTGAATCTGGATGCTGTTTACCAGGAGGTCAAGGATGCATACAGCCGCAGAACCTTCCTTGTTGAGACACAGTGTGATCTGATTCCCCCCGAACCCATTGACCTGCAGGCAATCCTTGACCAATATGCCACTACTCCCGTTGATGCGTCTTATACCGAAACATTTGAGGTGCAGGAAGGCAAAAACGGCTGTGGCTTTGACAAAGAAGCTGTGCAAGCCAAATTGGATGCCACCGCTTACGGCGAGACCGTGGAGATTCCCTTTGATGTGATCGCACCGGAAAACACCGCAGAATCTCTGTCCGCCATGCTTTATAAAGACACTTTGGGTACACACACCGCGACCCAAAGCAGCAGCAGTAACAGACAGACAAATCTCCGACTGGCATGCGAAGCCGTTAACGGTGTGATCCTTTACCCCGGCGATATTTTCTCTTATAACGAAACACTGGGCGAACGTACCGCAGAAAAGGGTTATAAACCCGGTGCCTCCTACAACGGTGATGAAACCGTCAGCACAATTGGCGGCGGTATCTGCCAGGTTTCCTCTACCCTTTACTACTGTGCGCTCCAGGCCGACCTAAAAATCATTGAGCGTGAATGCCATCGCTATGCAGCAGGTTACGTACCTCTGGGCATGGACGCTACGGTAAACTGGGGCACCTTGGACTTTAGTTTCCAGAATGACAAAGACTATCCCATCCGTATAGACGCTGTGGCAGACGGCGGTTCTGTGACGATCTCCCTTGTTGGCACAGATACCAAGGACTACTATATCAAGATGGAATATGTTGTCACTGCATACTACACTGCAAAAACAACTTATAAGACCATGGCTGCCAACAACCCCGAGGGTTACAAGGACGGCGACTATATCACCACCCCCTACAACGGCTACGATGTAACGACCTATCGCTGCAAGTACAGCAAAGCCACAAACGAGCTAATTTCCAAAGAAAAAGAAGCAGTTTCGGAATTTGCAAGACGAGACGCAGTTATATGCAAGATTGAAGGCGCATCGGGCTCCACCGACACCGGAACAAACGAAACCCTCCCCGGTATTGGCAACGGTCAAGTTACTGAAGGTTAACAAAACAACTCCCCTGATGGTACACATCAGGGGAGTTTTCTTATATTTCTTTTCCTTTTTTAAGTCTGTAAATCACAAGCGGCACATACATAACCACCAGCACACCGGCGATGATCACCGGAAAACCGAGAAGATGGCTACCCCAAAGCTGCTCAAACAGATACAATGGATTACCTTCATCTGCTTCCATAAGGAACATAAAATTGGTATCAAGCAAAATATTGATAAGCCAAATCGGCAGCGCCATAGCGATCAGCAAGAGCAGGTATTTGTGAAGTTGTTTAACGCTGGGCGCCAGTTCGCCGGACGCCGTAAGAACAACTGGATACATAACCAGCAAAATATGAACTGTGAAGCTGTGCAGGTGCATAAAATTCCCCAGGGGCAGAGACGTCCACGTAGGAAACAGAAGTGCCGCAATAGCTCCAGGTATGCAAACCGTATACAAAAAGCCGCCAAGGATCCTAGAGGGCTTCCAGGCATGGACTGCAATTATAAAAATATTGATACTGCAAAGATGAAGCGGCAAGTACGATACTTTGTACCGATTTCCGATCACCAGCATTACAACCTTAAAAATTTCATCCAGGACGATCAGGCTTGCTACGATCTTTTTCCAGCGGTCCTTTCCCTTTTCCGACAAACTGCGATACCAAAGGGCGTTAAGAACGCAGATCAAAACACCTGCAACCAGCCAAATCAAATGCAAGCTGTCAAAATGCGAAAAGCCCAAACCTTCGGGAACTGTTTCTGTTGTATGCAAAAAATTCTGCATCTGTCTATCCCCTTCTTGCTGTGTCCGTACGGAACAACAACATTTTTTCTGCTCTTGTCATGTGCTTAACTTCCCATTCCCTCCGGGAAGCTTGCCCACGATCTTCGCAAGGTTCTGTATAACACAATGTAAGCGGACCTCTTCCCCGGGTGTACTTTGCTCCGGTGCCGGCACGGTGTGCCTCCAGCCGCTTTTCCAAATCATTGGTGATCCCGGTGTATAGTGTGTGGTCTCCGCATTCCAAAATGTACAGCACCCATTTTTCATCACTCATTTTGACTTTCTCCTGACAGAAATTCGTTTCAGCAACACATCAAGCAGCAAAAAAGTTACATTTGCAGCGACTGTCATTATCAGGAAGCCCGCAATTCCAAGCTCACCGTATTCAGACAGCACAGCAGAAAGTCCAAGAAGTCGCATAAGCAGCGTATATAAAACAGCCGCAGAGGCATTGAAATAAAGCAATTTAAAGAAAACGCTTCCCGGGAGTCTGTCAAAGAAGGTTTTCAGCATAGGATATGCCCCAAGCATAACATAGACTACAGCAGCTTCTTTATCCGGTGCAAGGAGCAGCGACAAAATACAAAGCGCTGCATACCAAGCCCAAGAAACACGGCTACCGCATAAACGCAGCACCGTAGCACCAATCAGGCAGCAAAGCACCGGACAGATAAAAGTAGCAAGCGGAATCAGTGTACCCAGACACATAATCACCACAGCCAAAGCTGCCATCACACCGCCATAGGCCATCCGCCAGGCATTCCCTTTTCTCATTTTCCGCTCTTGGATTTCAGCAGGCCGTACTTAATATCCCACAATTTCTTGGACAGATCCACATAGTAAGTGTGAGGATTGTCAAAACGCTTAACTTCATCCCAAAGAGTATCCACCTGCTCCAGGCAGTAAGCACGGACAGACTGGAGATCCGGACACTTGTAAACCAGTTCACCGTTTTTAAAGATAGGTACAAGCAGTTCCTTTGCAGTGAAATTATAAACAGTCTTTGTCTTCCAGGTAGCTTCAGGGTCGAAAATCTCCATTTCGCCGCTATCATCCACCGTTTCGTCATAAACACAAAGATAGTCCGCAATTGCCTTACCGGTATCATTTCCGAAGAATCTGTAAAGCTTCTTGAAATGAGGATTGGTGATTTTACCGGTGTTCTCGGAGATCTTGATCTTCGGCTGAACCGTTCCATCATCCAGTTCAACGGCTGCCAACTTATAAACACCACCGAACACGGGTTCGCTTTTTGCAGTGATCAGGCGCTCGCCTACGCCGAACATATCCACCTGAGCGCCCTGACGAAGGAGATCCTGAATAATATACTCATCCAAAGAGTTGGAGGCAGATATCTGACATTCCGTCCAGCCGGCCTCATCCAGCATCTTTCTCGCAGAACGAGAAAGATACGCAATGTCACCGGAATCAAGACGAATGCCGCATTTCTTGATACCCAAAGGCTTCAGTACTTCATTAAATGCGCGAATCGCATTGGGAACACCGGATTTCAGTGTATTATAGGTGTCCACAAGCAGCGTAGCATTGTTGGGGTACATTTCGCAGTAAGTCTTGAATGCATCATATTCCGAATCAAACATCTGTACCCAGGCATGCGCCATAGTACCACCGGCATAGACACCAAACAGCTGATCGGAAATCGTGCAAGCCGTACCGTTGCAGCCACCAATGTAGGCCGCTCTGGAGCCAAGAATTGCTGCATCTGCGCCCTGTGCACGGCGAGAACCGAACTCCAACACCGTTCTTCCGTCAGCAGCACGGACAATGCGGTTTGCCTTTGTGGCAATAAGACTCTGATGGTTGATGGACAGAAGTATGAATGTCTCAATCAGCTGCGCCTCAATAGCAGGGGCACGAACTGTCATGATCGGCTCCTTCGGGAAGATGGGAGTGCCCTCCGGCACTGCCCAAATATCGCCGGTAAAATGGAAGGTTTCCAAATATTTCAGGAACTCCTCGGAGAACAATTTTCTGCCACGCAGATATTCAATATCTTCCTTATCAAAATGCAGGTCCTGAATATACTGCACGATCTGCTCCAGGCCTGCAGCAATGGCAAAGCCACCGCCATCGGGACACTGGCGGAAAAACACATCAAAATAGCAAATGCGATCCTTATAGCCTTTTTCAAAATAACCGTTACCCATGGTCAGCTCATAGAAATCGCAAAGCATTGTAAGGTTCAGCTTATCTTTTGTCATGATAAACACCTCTCATTTAATATTGCCATTATTATAAGTCCAAATTTACCAAATAGCAACACTTTTTATTGACATTCCGTAAAAATTGGTCTATATTTTAAGATGATTGGAGGGATAATTATGGAAATTACTGTTGGAATGAAGGGTATTGCCGCAACACAGGTTGAACGTGAGGATACTGCATCCGAGGTTGGCTCCGGCAGTCTTCTTGTCTACGCAACACCTTGTATGGTCGCTTTGATGGAAGGTGCAGCCTGCAACGCCATTGCAGAAGCTTTGCCCGAAGAAAAAACCTCTGTAGGAACAGAGCTTAACATTACTCACATTTCTGCTACACCCGTGGGCATGGAAGTCCGCGCTGAAGCAGAGGTAACAGAAGTTAACGGAAGTATGATTACTTTCACCGTAACTGCGTATGACGAAGCCGGAAAGATTGGTGAAGGAACTCACAAGCGAGCAGTGATCTCTACCCAACGTTTCCTGGATAAAACATACGCAAAGCTGTAAGGAACAATACAAATGAGCAAGATAAAAGATTTTCTCAAGAAAAAGGACATCGTTTTCTCCGGAAAACGATACGGAATTGATGCCCTGGGAGCCATGGCGCAAGGTCTCTTCTGCACACTCCTGGTGGGCACGATTCTTAACACCATTGGTCAGCAGTTTCACATTGGTTTTTTAAATGCCATCATTGCTACCATCGGCACCGGTGACGGCGCCGTCAGTTATACCATCGGCGGCCTCGCTTCCGCAATGGTGGGACCGGGTATTGCCATCGCCATCGGCTACGCCCTCAAATGTCCGCCCCTTGTTCTGTTTTCTTTGATACCCGTTGGCTTTGCTGCCAATACCATGGGCAGTGCAGGTGGCCCTCTTGCCGTTTACTTTGTGGCAATTCTCGCCTGCGAATGCGGCAAGCTTGTGTCCAAGGAAACCAAGATTGATATTTTGGTAACCCCCATTGTTACCGTGCTGGTTGGTATTGGCTTTGCTGCCCTTGTTGCCGCTCCCATTGGAACAGCCGCAAGCGCAGTTGGCAATGCAGTGAAATGGGCTACGACGCAGCAACCCTTTATTATGGGCATATTGGTCTCTGTGATTATCGGCATTGCCCTTACGCTGCCCATCAGTTCCGCCGCCATTTGCGCAGCTTTGGGACTGACCGGACTTGCCGGTGGTGCAGCTGTTGCCGGTTGCTGTGCGCAAATGGTAGGTTTTGCTGTAATGAGTTTCCGTGAAAACCGCTGGGGCGGTCTTGTCGCCCAGGGCGTTGGCACGAGCATGCTGCAAATGCCAAATATCGTAAAGAATCCGCGCATCTGGATTCCGCCGATCCTGGCCTCTGCTATTACCGGCCCTCTTGCCACTTGTCTGTTCAAGCTGGAAATGAACGGTGCTGCCGTGTCCTCCGGCATGGGTACCTGCGGCTTTGTTGGACAGATCGGTGTATACACCGGCTGGGTCAACGATGCCCAAAAAGTGATTACTGCCTGGGACTGGATTGGACTCGTCCTGATATGTTTTGTCCTCCCTGCCCTTTTAAGCTGGCTCTTCTGCCTGGTTCTGCGCAAGTGGGGATGGATCAAGGATAACGACTTAAAACTGGATCTGTAACATAAAAGACGGGTTGCCGAAACGCAACCCGTCTTTACTATTTACATATCTTGTCTTCCTTCCAGAGCTCTGGAAAGCGTTACCTCGTCCGCAAATTCAAGCTGACTACCAACCGGGATACCGGACGCAAGTCTCGTTACACGCACTTCCAGCGGCCGCAGCAGGCGGCAGATGTACATAGCCGTTGCCTCTCCCTCTGTATCCGGATTTGTTGCCATGATCACCTCACGGACAGTGCCGGAAGAAACACGGTGCAATAATTCCTTGATGCGGATATCATCTTGTGTTACATGATTCAAGGGTGAGATCACACCGTGAAGCACGTGATAAACACCAGAAAACTCCCGGGAGCGCTCCATAGCGACAACATCCTTCGGCTCTGTCACAACACAAATCGTACCGTGATCACGCATATCGTCGCCGCAGATAGCGCACAGCTCACGGTCAGTAAGATTTTGGCAACCGGGACAGCAATGCACTGTCTTCTTTGCCTTAACAATCGCATCCGCAAATGCCTCTGCATCTTCATACGGCATTTCCAGCACATGAAACGCCAGCCTCTGCGCAGTTTTAGTGCCGATACCGGGCAAGCGTCCAAATTGCTCTGTAAGCTCTTGTAAAGCTGTCGGGAAATACTGCATAGTCGCTCCTTAGAACAGACCGCCCAGGTTCAAGCCACCGGTGAGTTTGGACATGTTGCTGGCAGAATCACTGTCTGCAGCACGCAGTGCCTCATTCACAGCTGCAATGACCATATCCTGCAGCATCTCAACATCATCGGGGTCAACAGCCTCGGGCTTGATTTCCAGAGCAACGATCTCATGCTTTCCGTTTGCAGTTGCAGTTACCATACCGCCGCCTGCAGTTGCAGTATAGGTCTTATTCTCAAGCTCTTCCTGCATACGCAGCATATCCTGCTGCATCTTCTGCACCTGGCGCATCATAGCAGCCTGATTAACACCACCGGGCATACCCCGGAATCCACCTTTTGCCATAGTAAAATACTCCTATCTTAATTATTATCTTATTCCGAATCCTTAATTGTCACAACATTGCTGTGAGCTCGCCCAAAATCCAGCAGCTGCTCCAGGTGAGAAGCCTTATCGCCGGACATGGACTTATCCGTAATGCAAACACGGACGGGTCTTCCCAACGCTGCAGATGCCTTCAACGTTACCAGTTGAATAACCTCGGGCTTGTTAATGATCTCAATAATGAAATCATTGACACAAACCAGGTAAAATACATCCCCGGAAAGAACGCCGCGCAGCGGAGAATTGGGAGTTGTTCCAAAGAAGCCTACCATTGCAGGACTGAGTTCTGCTCTTAATGAAGCTGCAAGGTCTGTCCAGAAACCCACCGGCGCTTCATCCTTAATTTCTGCAGCCAAATCCTTCTTGACCACCGCTTCCGAGGCAACGGGAACTGCTTCCGCTTTCTGCTCCGGCTGCATTACAGCAGCGCCTGCCATTACGAAGCTACCCGATTTCAGCTGATCTTCAATTCTTGTCAAACGTGCAAGCATGCTCTCCACGTCCGTATCCAATTCCGGTTGGCAAAGATTGACAATGCACAGCTCCGCATCCAGACGTCTGCTCTCGCTTCTCGTAAAGCCGGCAACAGTCGTTTGAATACAATTCATCATACGAAGCAGCTCACCGCTGGAAAACTGCTCTGCCAATTCCTTTGTTTCGTCATCGGCAGCTACACCGGACAGCATGGTAATGCCCTCCTGGGGAGCGGTCTTCAGAATCATAAAATCACGGGTCAAACATGCCAACTCATCCAGCAATGCGCCCATATCCTTACCGTCTGCGTAAAGCTTGCTCATAATGGACAGCGCAGCGCCCGTATCATGGCGGGCAATGCAGCCCATCAATTCTCCACTTTGTCGGATACCAGCAATACCAAGGCAAGCATACACACGCTCTGCAGTCAGCTCACCGTCAGTTGCAGATGCGCACTGATCAAGTAAACTCAAGCCGTCACGCATACCGCCGTCAGCAAGGCGAGCCAGCACACGCGCTGCAGAATCATCCATATCAATCTGCTCTTCATAGGCAACATACTGAAGTCTTGCCGCAATATCCTCCTGACTGATCCGTCGGAAAGAAAAGCGCTGGCAGCGGGACAAAATCGTCGCAGGAACTTTGTGTAATTCCGTTGTAGCCAGTATGAACAGCAAATGCTCAGGCGGCTCCTCAATAATCTTCAACAGCGCATTAAATGCCGAAAGAGACAGCAT
>JAFYNQ010000032.1 GCA_017548065.1 Oscillospiraceae bacterium | reverse complement strand
CGTACCTTCCACTCCGGCGGCGTTGCAGGTGACGATATCACCCAGGGTCTGCCCCGAGTCGAAGAGCTGTTCGAGGCCCGCCGTCCCAAGAAGATGGCTACCATCTCCGAAATCACCGGCGTGGTCTCTATCGACGACACCCGTCGTACCGCTCTGCGTAACATCACTGTTACCGCTGAGGACGGCGAGGTGAAGGTCTACCAGGTGCCTTACTCCGTGGGTCTGAAGGTCGTTCATGGCAAGGTCGTCCAGAAGGGCGAACCCATCACCGACGGTGCTCTGTATCCCCAGGATGTCCTGCGGATCTCCGGCGTAGAAGCCGTCCAGGATTACCTGGTGCAGTCTGTTCAGGCTGTGTACCGTCAGCAGGGCGTAGAAATCAACGATAAGCATATTGAAGTTATCATCCGTCAGATGATGCGCAAGATGCACGTTGAGGATCCCGGTGACACTGAGCTGCTCACCGGCAGCACTGTGGACGTCTTTGAGTTTGAGGATGCCAACGCTACTGTCCAGGCAAGAATTGATGCCGGTGAGACTGAGCTGCGCCTGGCTTCCGCAACGCACATGCTGCTGGGTATCACCAAGGCTGCTCTGGCAACGGATTCCTTCCTGTCTGCCGCATCCTTCCAGGAAACCACCAAGGTGCTGACCGATGCCGCAATCAAGGGCAAGGTTGACCGCCTGGTCGGTCTGAAGGAGAACGTGCTGATCGGTAAGCTGATCCCCGCCGGTTCCGGTCTGCTGCCCTACCGTGATTTCGCTCCCGGTGAGACTCCCGATCCCGTTGACGAGGAAAATGCCGACGATGTGATCGCCGAGGACGTCCCCGCAGACGAAGAATAATTGTAAAAAGGCGCTGTCTCTTCTTCGGAGGCAGTGCCTTTTTGCTTGCTTTTTTTCTGCAAATGTACTATTATAATGAAAAGGAGGTAATAATATGCGGTTTTGGAACTTTTTCGGCAAGCGGATCCTTCCTCTTGTTTTGGTGCTGGCAATGGTTTTTCCGACCCCGGTGCTGGCAGATGAGGCAGGAGAAGCGCTGTCGGTAGAAGAAACGGCTGTTGACGCAGCTCTTCCGGAGGAAAGGGAAGCAACTGCCTTGGCAGGTGATGCTGCGTCGGAAACAACGCCGGAAAATGCCGTTTTGATAGCGGATGAATATGTAAGTGATATGGAGGAAAAACCTAAGCATTTTTCTTCTGTACAAAAATCGGCAAGCGCACCGCTTTCCCAGGCCATTCTGGATGAATTCTCTTCCTATGTTGTGGTGTATTCTGCTTCTTGCCCCGATTATGTGGATATTTCTTCCTTGAAGATCCCTTACAGTGTTGCTGCGAAAGAGCAACTCAACAGTGAGCTTTGGTATGAAACACCTAGGGCGTTCCATATTAATAGTATTGGCTATGGCATTTCAGCCGGTTACTTTACAAAGATTTACCTTTGGTATTTTGACTATGCAGATACGTTTTCTGAGGTCATGGGCTATAGACAGAGTATGTCTGAACTGGCAAAGGAAATGGCAAAAGATGTGAAAGATAACGATGATCTTTCTGATGTGGAGAAAGCACTGATTCTTCACGATCGCCTGGCACTTCATGCTGAATATGATGTGTATGTCAATAGCAATAAATTGGACGATTATCCGGATACGGACTTTTCGGCGGTTGGCCCGTTGTGCCTGAAAGTCGGCGTTTGCCAAGGCTATGCTATGGCCTACATGTATTTGCTGGACTATGTTGGCATTAAGAGCCAGTATTGTTCTTCGGATGCTTTGAACCATGGTTGGAATATTGTTTATATTGACGGTGAGCCTTACCACGTGGACGTGACCTGGGATGATCCTACATCCGATGTCCTTGGCAGAGTATATCACGATAATTTCTTGCGTTCCACGGATGGTATCAAATACACCGGTCACAAAGCATCGGACTTTATCAGCACCCCCACCAGCACAAAATATGACGGTGCGTATTGGCAGAATTCCTATGCAGCCTTTCAGTTGGTAGCGGGCAGCTTGTATTACTTTGACAGCTTGTATTGTGAGCTATATATGGTGCAGGGTGACACCCGTACAAAGGTCGCACTGGATCACAACTGGTATTACTATACCCGTTTGGGTGTTGCAGAAGATATGCTGATCTTCAACGATTACACAAATCTCTATGCCTATGAGCCCATCACAGGCAGATTCCAGCAGTTCTACACACTGGAATCCAAAAGCGCTTATTTTGAGGGCTTTGTTTGTGAGGGTAACCAATTTACACTGGCAACCTATGATAAAGGCTGGCGTGAAGAAGTTGAAATTACCATCCAACTGCCGGACATTGCCTACAAGCACGGCTGGGTGAACGGTTATTATTACGAAAATGATGTGCTGGTCACCAATCGCTGGTTAGAAGATAATAAGGGTCTGCACTACGTCAAGGAAGACGGCACTTTGGCAGTATCTGCCTGGATTCGGGACGAAGGCGGCATGCGCCGTGTGGGTGCAGACGGTTATGTGCTGAAGAATGCCTGGTATGCTGAAGGCGATAACTGGTATTATCTGAACAGCAAAGGCTATAAAGTAGTCTCCGATTGGGTAATTGTCGGACAGAAGTCCTATTACTGCGACAAAAACGGCTGCCGTGTCACCGGCTACTACACCGTTGACGGCGAGGAGTATCTCTTCGGCGATGACGGCGCTATGATCGATAATGAGGACAAGGCGATCATCAGCCATCCCAAGTCGGTTACTGTGGACACCGGCACCTCTGTGACATTCTCCGTGTCAACGGTGGGCAAAGTGAAATCCTACCGCTGGCAGTACCGTAAGGTCTACACCTGGTTTGAAACCAGCCTGGAGGGCTACAACACGGCTACCTTGACCGTTCCTGCCCTGGGCAGCCGCAACGGCTACGATTACCGCTGTGTGGTCACCTTCATGGACGGCACAGTGCTGTATTCCGATCCTGCAGAGCTGACGGTCAATACCTATATTACCATTACGAGCCATCCCAACGACCAGGTGTCTGTGGTGGGCTATAAGGGCCAGTTTACGGTTGCTGCAGAGGGCGAAGGCCTGAAGTACCAGTGGGAGTACAAGCGCCCGGAGGCAGAGCGCTGGGTGGAAACCGCCATGGAGGGCGCTAACAAGCCCACCGTATTTATTGAAACCACTGCTGCCCGTGACGGTTATCAGTACCGCTGCAGAATCACCGATGCTGCCGGATTGGTTGCCTATTCCAATGCGGCAACACTGCGTTCTCTCTTCTTTGCCCAGCAGCCTGTGGAGGTGTTTGCAGCCACCGGCGCCAAGGTGCAGTTTACGGTGGAGGCCAGTGTTGGCAGCGGCTTTACCTACCAGTGGCAGTACCGCAGATCTTCCTCTACCGGCTGGACAAACACAACCATGACCGGCTATAATACCAATACCCTGACCGTGGAAGCCACCAAGGCCAGAAACGGCTATGAATACCGCTGTGTTCTCAACGGCGCAAAGAGCAGTAAGATAGAGTCCAAAGCGGCAGCGCTCCATGTGGGCAGCCCCGTGACCATTACCTCCTTCACCGCCGGCATTACCGCAGCCGTGGGCGATACCGCCATCTTTAAGGTGGAGGCAAAAGAAGCTTACAGCTACCAGTGGTATTACTGCAGAAATGGTGGCACGGTGTGGAACAAGACAACCATGACCGGCGCAACCACCAATTGCCTTTCTGTGGATGTGACAAAGAGCAGAAACGGCTATCAGTACAAGTGTGAGATCAAGGGCCTGGACGGACAGATCTACTGGTCCGAGCCTGCAATTCTTACAGTAAAATAAAAAATACCGCAGGTACTGCAATTGCAGCACCTGCGGATATTTTTATGTTTCTTATTCCTCAGTGATATCCATCTTGGCGATGACAGCAGCGCAGCGGGGGCAGAGACCCTCGGCATTTGCCTCGGTGGAGTGCATCCAGCAACGGGGGCACTTCTCACCACGGGCTTCGCTGACACCCACGGTGAGGGAAGAAATGTTGGCGCCGTTGCCAACGGTAGCGCCCTCGGGAGCAGCCTCCCAGTCGCAGGAGGAGACGATGAATATCTCAGCCAGGTTCAGTCCCTGACAAGCAGCCTTAACAGACTCGTCCTCACACTGCAGGCTCACATGTGCCTCCAGTGCCTTGCCGATACGCTTGTCGGCACGGGCAAGCTCCAGGACACCGTTCACGTCCTGACGCAGCTTCATGACGGTTGCCCACTTGTTCATGGCAGCTTCATCCAGTGCGTAAGCATCAAAGCTTTCGGGCATCTGATTCAGCAGCACGTTACGGGCATCGTCGCTGTCACGGTGGGGCATAGCCTGCCAGATCTCATCACAGGTGAAGGCCAGAATGGGAGCAAACAGCTTTGCCATGGCATCCACGATCAGGAACAGCGCAGTCAGTGCGGAGCGGCGGCGCAGGCCATCCTTCTCCTCGCAGTACAGACGGTCCTTGATGATATCCAGGTAGAAGCTGGACAGCTCCACAACACAGAAATCATTGATGGCATGGGTAACAACGTGGAACTCGTAGTTATCGTAGGACTTGCGAACCAGCTTCGTCAGCTCACCCAGCTTGGTCAGCGCCCACTTGTCCAGCTCTTCCATCTGGTCGGCAGGTACAAGCTCGTTGGCATTGAATTCATTCAGGTTGCCCAGACAGTAACGGGCGGTGTTACGGAACTTCAGGTAGTTCTGTGCGATCTGCTTGAAGATCTCCTTGGAGCAGCGCACGTCAGCATGGTAGTCAGAGGAAGCAGCCCACAGACGGACGATGTCAGCGCCGAAGTCTTTGATCAGGTCGGCAGGATCAACACCGTTGCCCAGGCTCTTGTGCATAGCGCGGCCCTGGCCGTCCACCACCCAGCCATGGGTCAGGACCTGACGGAAGGGAGCGCCCTTATCCAGTGCGCCGACGGAGGTCAGCAAACTGGATTGGAACCAACCGCGGTACTGATCAGCGCCCTCCAGATACACATCTGCAGGCCACAGTTCGGGGGTGTCCTTCATCAAGGATGCGAAGTGGGTAGAACCGGAGTCAAACCAGCAGTCCAGAGTATCTGTCTCCTTGGTGAAGTGCT
>JAFYNQ010000002.1 GCA_017548065.1 Oscillospiraceae bacterium | reverse complement strand
GCCTTCTCCTCGCACCAGGTAGCGATGTCGTCCCAAACCTTCATGCCGTCCAGCTTCTTCTTGGACAGCTGGCAGGTGCCTTCCTGATCGTTAACACGAACAACGGAGACCTCGATCTCGTCGCCGACAGCAAGAATGTCCTCAGGCTTCACAGAAGGATCGGCACTGACTTCGTCATAGGGAATGTAACCGGCATGCTTGGTGCCCAGGTCTACCTGGACTTCAGTAGCGCCGATACCGGTAACGATACCACGAACCTTATCTCCTGTATTCAAAGTCTTGATGGACTGCTCCAGAAGTGCCTCGAAGCTTTCCTCCTGCACAGCATCAACTTTAGTAATTTCGCTCATAGTCTTATTGACCTCCTTTATAATCCACGCCGGGGTCGATGCTCCGGCTGTGATTCCAACATCACTTACACCACGGAAAAATGCAGGCTCAAGCTCCGATGCGTTATCCACCAGAACCACCTTATCGCAGTGCTCCCGACAAATCATAGCAAGGCGGCCTGTGTTGGAACTGTGAGTGTCACCTACAACGACCATGGCCTGACAAATCGTACTTAAATTTGCCGCTTCGCTTTGTCTGGATTCAGTAGCTTTACATATTGTATCAAAAATTTTAACGTTAGTAAACTGTTTTTTTGCAAAATTTACGCACAAATTCCACAAAGATTCAGTGGAAGTTGTCTGGCAAACCATGCAAATTGGCAAATTTCTGTCAGGAGACTCGGTTTTTACCCAGTTTTCCAGCTCTGTGACGTTTTCAAACACCAGGCCACGGGTACACCAGCCGGCAATGCCCTCCACCTCCGGGTGGCTTCGGGTGCCGATGATCACCGGGATCCTTCCCTCTTCTTCTGCCTTGCTGACGATATCATGGATGCGTTTTACAAACGGACATGTGGCATCCACCAGCTTGACATCCATAGCCGCCAGCGCATCATACACCGCCCGGGTCACACCGTGGGAGCGGATGATCACCGTCTCACCGGGGTTTGCCCGGGAGGCCTCTTCAATCACACGGACACCCTTCTGTTCAAAGTGCGCCACCGCATGACGGTTGTGGATAATAGGCCCAAGGGTCACTACCTTTTCGCCGCTGTCGGCTGCCTTCTCCACCATTTCCACCGCACGGTTCACACCGAAGCAAAAGCCCGCTGTTTTTGCAACCGTTACGCTCATAAAGCGATCTTCTCCCCGATAATACGCTTCATGTTCTCCAGTACCGTGGGGATGTCCATTTCGGAGGTATCCAGAAGCACAGCGTCACTTGCCTGCTTCAGGGGTGCGATGGGACGGTGGGTATCCTGGTAGTCACGCTGCTGGATCTCCTTCAGGATCTGGTTATACTCTGCCTTCTGACCCTTCTCCAGCAGCTCTGCGGTACGGCGCTGGGCACGCACCTCGGCAGATGCGGTGAGGAATATCTTCACAGTAGCATTGGGCAGCACCACAGTACCGATATCTCTACCGTCCATGATCACATTATGCTTCTTTGCCACGTCACGCTGCATGTCCAGCAGCACATCACGTACCACCTTATGCGCAGACACCAGGGATGCTTTCTGGGAGATATCCTGGGTGCGGATCTCGTCGGACACATCCATGCCGTTCATGATCATATGCTGCTTGCCGGTCTCATCATAGGTGATCTCCACCGTCAGCTCGTCAATGTAGCGCTCCACACCGTCCACGTCCTTGGGGCTGATACCCAAAAGATCCAGGAAATACGCCACGGTACGGTAAATTGCGCCGGTGTCCACATAGTGGTACCCCAGCTCCTTTGCCAGTGCCTTGGCAATGGTGCTTTTTCCTGCGCCGGCAGGTCCGTCAATTGCGATTGAATATGTCTTTGCCATAATATCACACCTCATATATTTACTGACGAAGCTTGGCAAGTGCCGCAGCTTCTCTTTTGATAACTTCATTTGCCGGGATCCCCAGCTTTACTGCCACCTGGGCAGGCTCCAAAGGCTGACCGCCTTCAAGACCGTAACGAAGGGTAAGCAGCTTTGCATCCTCCGGGGAAAGCCCGGACAGCAGCTCCTGGACACGGCTTCGCATCTGGAAATAGGCAGTGTCCTCCACCGCCTGGTCTTCCTCCTGGGGCAGCTGCTCCGGCTCCGGCGTATGGACACGGTTCATGGCTCTTGCATTTGCCACCATGGATGCCACCGTCTTTGTCTCCTGCACGCTCATGTGCAGCGCCTCTGCCAGCTCCTCTTCCGTAGGATTTCTGCCCAGCTCTGCCAGCAGCTTCTCATCCACCGTACGGTAATCGTCCATCGCCTGGCGCAGCTTTTGACCCATACCCAGGGCGCTTGCCTGCTGGATCACAGCGCCAGCCATATACTGGCGCATCCACCAGTCGCAGAACACTCCGATATCGCCGCCATCGTAATTTTCCGTGGCTTCCCAAAGTCCCAGGCTTGCCTCCTGGATCAGATCCGTAAGCAAAACACCTTTGCCCACATATTCCTTTGCCAGCTCCACAGCACGTCCCAGCATCAGCTCAATCAGCCGCTCTCTTGCGCCGTCTTTTCCCTCTGCCAGTTCCAGGGCGATCACATTGGGATCACCGGCTGCCGGAACAGAAGCAAGCTCCTCCATGTACAGCCGCAGAGGATCGTTTTCCTCCAGGCCTTCAAAGGAGATATTCTTCTCCACCAGCTCCTGCTCCAGCTTCAGCCGCTGGGCAGTAGCGCCGCCGGAGGGCAGCACGGGAAAGTCCGTCATATCCAAAGCAATGTGCTTCTGTGCCAGGCAGGACAGCGCATCCTGAAGCTCCGCTTCCGAAGCGCCCTCCAGCAGCTGCAGCAGCTGTGCGCCGCTTACCCGGGTATTCTCCCCCAGGGAAGCCAGCATCTGCTCCCAGCGACTATCTTCAAATGTAAATTCTGTCATTCCAGAAAATCCTCCAATCCAAAAGAAGCACCCAGCTTCTGCAGCTTTTCCAGGGCCGTCTGCTTGATCTGCCTTGCACGCTCCTTGGAGATACCCAGCGCTTTGCCGACTTCCTCCAAAGAAAGGCACACGCCGTCATCCATGCCGAAATGCAGCCGCAAAACCTCCTGCTGGCGCTCTGTCAAAAGTCCCAGCAGTATCTCCAGAGTATGCTTCAGCTCCCGGCGCACCAGCGCTTCATAAGGCTGGGGCGCTTGCAGATCCTCCAAAAGCTGCTGCAGTGTGGCATCCTCGCCGGCTGGGGCATCCAAAGAACACACCTGGGGCAGCAGTGAAAGGTACTGGCGCACCTTCTCCAGGGAGATATCCGTCTTTTCCGCCAGCTGCTCCACCGTTGCCTCTTCGCCGCTTTCCTGCTCCAGGGCGGATTTCACCGCCAGCAGCTTTCGCATTTTTTCCATGGTATGCAGCGGCACACGGATCACACCTGCGTGGTTCAGCACGCAGCGGTTCACACCCTGGCGGATCCATTTGGTGGCATAGGTAGAGAATTTGCATTCCTGGGTATAGTCAAAATTCCGTGCTGCCGCCAAAAGGCCGATACTGCCCTCCTGGATCAGATCCAGCAGCGGCACACCCCGTCCGGCATATTCCCGGGCAATGGACACCACAAGGCGCAAATTGGAATTGACCATAGTACGGATGGCATCTTCATCGCCACGGGCGCAGCCCATGGCCACCTCCCGTTCCTGCTCTGCTGTCAAAAGGGGGTAACCGTGGATCTCCTGCACAAAGCGGCTGATATCCTCTTCCCCTGCCCCGTTTGTCTTTTTTTCCAAAAGGGCTTCTGCCATTATTTCGCTCCCTTGCTTTCTTTCAATTTATTACGGAATGCCAAAAGGTCTGCATCGCTTGTGATTTCCTTCTTCTGGGACTCACCCATAATGGTGCTGACACAGTCCCGGAAGGCCTGCTCACTGGCCGGGCCTGCCTGCTTGTGGGCAATGCCGGCAAGGTGGGACATCTCCTCCGGTGTCAGATCGGGAAGGGCGCCCAGCGCCACCTCCAAGCCCTCCTTATACCGTGACAGCAACGCATCAAACACACGTCCCAACAGCGGCACAGAGAAATGCTTGCCCGTCAGCGCACCTGCGGCATTCAGCAGGCTGGAATCCCGAAGGAGCATAGCCAACAGATTCTCCTCTGCCATGGCAGAGCGCATGTTTTCATAGTGAATACTTCTCGCCTTGGGCTGCAAGGCACGGGCAGGCGCAAGGTCGATTTTCTCCTGGCGCTTCTTCTCCTGGGCCATTTTCTTTGCAAAGGCCTTCTTGACCTCGCTTTCCATGGCCTCAAAGCTGATCTTACCGGCATCCGCCACTCTGCGGCTATAGACCTCACGCTGCACTGCGCTGCCCAGGGTAGCGATCAAAGCTGCCGATTCCTGGATATAGCGAATGCGTTGCTCGTCCTCGGTAATATTATACTTTTTGGCAATGGCGGTGAGCTGGTACTCCACACGGTTGGAGGAGTCCTCCAGCAGCATACGGAAACGGTCTGCGCCGAATTTATGCAAAAATTCATCGGGATCCTTGGCATCCGGCACGTTCAGCACCTTCACACGGATGCCTGCCTTTTCCAGCATAGGAATGGCACGCTGGGTGGCCTGCTGACCGGCGCTGTCCGCATCATAGGTCAGCACCACCTGCTCTGTGTAACGGGCAAGCAGCGCCACCTGCTCCTCCGTAAGGGAGGTGCCAAGAGAGGCAACTGCATTGTCAAAGCCGTACATATGCAGCGTCACCACGTCCACGTTGCCCTCCACCAGGATCATGTAGGGCTCTTTTGTCTTTTTGGCAAGATTCATGCCGAAAAGGTTCTTGCGCTTGTTGAAAATCAGTGTCTCGTTGGAATTGAGATACTTGGGCTTAGAATCGTCCAGCACACGTCCGCCGAAGCCGATGACATTGCCACGGACATCAATAATGGGGAACATCAGCCGATTGCGGAAACGGTCATAAATTCTGCCGTTTTTCTCGCCCACCAGGTCTGCATCCTTCAGTTCCTGATCGGTGTAGCCCTTTTTGCGCATGGCATCCACCAAAGCATTCCAGGAATCCGGGGCATAGCCCAGGCCGAACTGGGTGACAATAGACTTGGTAAGACCACGCTTCTGCACATATTCCAGACACTGTTTGCCCTCCTGGGCATAGAGACGGCTGTTGAAGAAACGACCTGCCTCCTTCATCAGCGCCCAAAGGCGCTCCTGCTGGCGGTAACGGCTCTGGTACTGCTCATCCTCCGGCACAGTCATACCTGCACGCTTTGCCAATGCACGGACGGCATCGGGATAGCTTAGTCCCTCTACCTCCATCATAAAATTCAGCGCACCGCCACCCTTGTGGCAGCCGAAGCAGTAATAAATGCCCTTTTCCGGCGCTACGGAAAAAGATGCTGTCTTCTCTCCATGGAAGGGGCAAAGACCAAACATATTGCTGCCGGAGCGCTTCAGTGTCACATAGTGACCAACCACATCCTCAATGGGATTTCTTGCTAACAACTCATCAATAAACGAAGACGGAAATGCCATAGTTCGTTACCTCCTTTCTTCTATTTTAGCATAGTATATGGGTATTTAATTGGACACACTTTACCGCAGCTGCCAGCCATCGGGAACAAAGTGACGGGCGAAGGTGTCCACTGCGTATTTATCAGTCATACCGGCAATGTAATCGCACACCGTACGCTCCAGTCCGTCAAAGGTCATCTGCGGCTGGAAGTCCGCCGGCAAGGTTTCGGGGTGATTGTAATAGTGATCGTACAGCCGCTTCAGCATATCCTCTGCCTTGGACTCCTCCCCCTTAACCACGGGGTTAAAGTACACCTTCTCAAACATGAAGGTACGCAGACCCTGAAGCGCCGCCTCTACCTGGGGAGACAGATGAATGCTCTGGGCTTCCGCAGAGGATCGGATCAAGTCGCACACCAGCGTGTCAATTCGCTGGGAGTGGCTGCTGCCCAGCACCTGGGAGATCTCCCTGGGGATATCCGCTTCCGTCAGCACACCGGCACGCATAGCATCGTCAATATCGTGATTCACGTAGGCAATGCGGTCAGAAAGACGGACGATCTGTCCCTCCAGCGTCTCGGGAATATGGCTTCCCGTATGTCCCAAAATACCCATGCGAACTTCATAGGTAAGGTTCAGTCCTGCGCCGTCACGCTCCAGCACGTCCACCACACGAAGACTCTGCTCATTATGGCGGAAGGGCTTGCCGATGCACACCGACAAGGCACGCTCTCCGGCATGACCGAAGGGGGTATGTCCCAGGTCATGACCCATGGCAATGGCTTCCGACAGATCCTCATTGAGCATCAGCGCACGTGTGATGGTACGGGCAATGCGTGCCACCTCCAGGGTGTGGGTCATACGGGTGCGGTAGTGGTCACCCTCCGGCTGCAAAAACACCTGGGTCTTATGCATCAGCCGGCGGAAGGATTTGCAATGGACGATCCTGTCCGTGTCACGCTGAAAATTGGTGCGGACATCGTTCTCCTCCGGCTCCTGGGGGCAGGGTCTGCCCTTGCTCATGTCGGAAAAAGCCGCCTTTTCAGACAGTCTCTCGTGTTCCTTTTTCTCAATAGTCTCACGAACGTTCATCAGAAAAACCTCACTTTTCCACCGGGAAGGCACGGTACTCCTTCCCCATCTCCAGGCTTTCCACCGTACCGGCGGTCATATCCGTCAGCCGTGCCAGGAATGCCTCCACCTGCGGCTCTGCAATCAGGATCTCCAGCTCCACTTCCGAACCGAACTGGGTGTCCCGAAGAACGCCGCCAAAGGCTTCAATCTCCAGCTTTACACGTTCATAGTAAGTATAGGGACAAGGTACGTACAGCACCGTCCACACACGCTTCATGGATTTACCGGCAGCATCAATGGCGATCTTTGCGCCCTTGGTATAGGCACGCACAAGTCCGCCTGCGCCCAGCAATACACCGCCGAAATAGCGGGTCACCACGCACACAACGTTATACAGCTCCTCACGCTGCAGCACCTGCATCATGGGGTTACCGGCAGTACCGCCGGGTTCGCCGTCATCGGAAAAGCGCATGGCGCCGTCCCGGATCACATATGCCCAACAGTTGTGGGAGGCATCGTAGTGCTGCTTTTTCATCTCCTGGATCTTTGCCAGTGCCTCTTCCTCTGTTTCCACGCACCAGACTCTGCCGATGAAACGGGACTTTTTCTCTATAAATTCATCCTCACCGTAGCCGGTGGGTACAAGATATTCGTCCAAGGTCAGCACTCCTCAATGTAATCTTTCAGCTTTCCGTAGAGAATGGGATCCAAAATGGCTTCCACCACGATTCCCTCACCGGTATACTCGGTGTTCAGCACCTGGGCGCCGCTGTGGAGGGTGTCTACCATGCCGCCCATGGAGTAAGGCAGCGTCACCTTCACATGGTGGCGGCTGTGCCCCAGTGTTCTCTCAATGGCTTCCAGAAGTGCTTCCGTACCCATGCCGGTTTTGGCAGACAGCTTCACCACATCTTCCCCGATGGGGATATCCTCGGCGCTGACCAGGTCTGCTTTATTGTAGCAGCGAAGGGTCTTTGTGCCCTCCTTGGCAAGCTTGGCGATCAGCTTGTCCACCACCTCAATATGCTCCTCCCGGTTGGGGTCGGCGGCATCAATCACATGGAGCAGCAGGTCTGCATACTCCAGTTCCTCCAAAGTTGCACGAAAGGCATCCACCAAATGGTGGGGCAGCTTGGCGATGAAGCCGACGGTATCGGACAGCACCACATCCAGGTTATCGGACACGTGGAGCTGACGGGAGGTGGTATCCAGGGTATCAAACAGACGGTTATTGGCAGGAATGCCTGCATCTGTCAGCTTGTTCAGAAGCGTGGATTTGCCGGCATTGGTATAGCCTACGATGGCAACCACCGGCACGGAGTTTTTCATTCTCCGCTCACGCTGGACGGCACGGACATGGCGCACCTGCTCCAGCTCGTTTTGCAATCTTGCGATCCGCTCACGGATGTGGCGGCGGTCGGACTCCAGCTTCGTCTCACCGGGGCCACGGGTACCGATGCCACCGCCTTGACGGGAAAGGCTCTTGCCCATGCCGGACAATCGGGGCAGCAGGTACTTGTACTGGGCAAGCTCCACCTGCAATCTGCCCTCACGGGTCTTGGCACGCTGGGCGAAAATATCCAGGATCAGGGCGCTTCTGTCCAGCACCGTGACACCCAAGATCTCTTCCAAAGCACGGATATGACCGGGAGACAGCTCATTGTCAAAGATCACCATGGTGGACTCGGTCGCCTCCACCAGCATTTTGACCTCCAGGGCTTTACCCTCGCCGATGAAGCTGTGAGAATCCGGGGCATGACGGTTCTGCAAAAATTTACCGGTGCAGAAGCCGCCTGCTGTTTCCAGGAGGGCTTCCAGCTCTTCCAGTGTTTCATCCGTTGCCGTCTGTGCCTTGGTGAACACGTCGGCATTGAGACCCACCAGCACTGCCCGTTCCTGGGTTTCCTTTTCAAAATTCGTTTCCATACATTCCTCCGGGGAAGCTATACTCCCCCTTATATTAATTCATTCTTTATTATAACATATATAATCAAAAATGCACAGTATTTTTCGCAGGAAAATTTAAAAATTTCTCACTTTTTTCGCAGATAGAAAAAAGGAACGCTGTTTCGCGTTCCTTTCAGGTCATTTGGCTTCCCCGACAGCCTGATGGGCGGCCTGCCGAAGGATACGGCACTGCTCCGGGGTAAGGCTGCAATCCATGCCGTTATGGGTATATTCCGGACGGAAGGGATTGTCCAGACAGCTATCCCCCGTGAGGCATTCAAACCACACGCAGGCATTTAAGAACTGACCGCCGCCGATGTCACCGTCGTGGGAGAAATCATCTTTAAAAGCGCCCTTCACCATACGGGAGCAAAGGGTAAACTGTTCCGCCTCGGGGAATGCAGGATGGGGCTTGCGGAAGATGGGAAGGTCACGCACCTTTTCCCAGGCATCCCCGGTTGGGACTTTTTCCATGCCGTAGGTTTTTGCCATGATCTCCATGACACCCTTTTTGGCTTCATAAACACGGGTGCGCTGCGCAACGGTTTCCATTTTAAATGCCATGGAATAGCCGATCTCATTTGCCCACACCTGGTGCCACATATAACGGGCATGGGGACATTTCTCCCGAATACGGGCATACAACTCCCCGAACCAGGGTTCTGCCTCCGCAAGGGAGGTTTCCACATCCCCGGAGCCGAAGGAACGGGCATTGTTATCAAAGCTGATCACGTCCCATTCCCGGAAGGACAGCGCCTCCTCCAGGCCGGTATTTTCATAGACCTGCAGACCGTTTTGATCCAGCACACGGAACTGGTAATTCTTCGCTCCCTCCATAAGCCACCGGTGGTGGCGCTTCACGGAGCAGCCGGAGTAATACGTCAGGGCAAGGGTCACGTTTTCATGCCCTGCCGCCTTCAAAAGACCCATAAGCTCGTCGGTAAAATAATAACAAGTGCTGTTGCTGACAAAAAGTACATTCATAAGGCTACATCCTCAAAGATAATTTTGTATGTCTGTCCTGCTTATTCATGTCTGCGATACTCTCCGGGGGTCTGTCCCGTGACGGCTTTAAAGACCCGGTAGAAGTAGGACACACTGTGAAAATGCAAAAAATCGCTGATCTGCTGGTGACTGATATCGCCGCTTTGCAGCAGCTGGCGCGCCTTTTCAACCTTCAGTTGATTGATATACTGCACCGGTGAAAGCCCGGTCAGCTGCCGAAACCGTCTGCGATAGACGCTTTCACTCAATGCGCACTGCTTCGCCAGCTGGGGAATACTGAATTTCTCTGTGAAATGGCTGTTGATATAGCCAATGCAGCACTCATCCTTTTCCGCCATAGGAAACAGAAGGCTGAAAAGCCGGTAAACCGTAGCTTTCAGCTGTGCCGGGTGCGCTCCCTTATACAGCGCTGCCGCTTCCGCAAAAAGCGGCAAAAGCGTACCGTCATCTCTGCACAGCCGCATAGGTTGACCGTCCGGCATCGCTTCCGTCCCGTCTGCGCGATAGATTCGGGCGTTGATCAGAAACGGACACGCTGTTTTTTCGGGGCTTACCTGAAAGCTGACCGTATAACGGGCGCCACAGGGCAGCAGCATAACATCTCCTGCCTCTGCCAAAATGCTGTGTCCGTCCGGCATTGTAAAAACGGCAGACTGATCTGTCAACAGCAAGAGTCCTTGGTTTCTGCGTGGATTTTGCATAAGATCCACAAAATACAGCTTCTGATTCCAGTGCTGCTGCATGGCATGTATTTCGTTTATATTGAAATCGGTTTGCATGAATGCTTTGTATTCTTGAATGTCCATATATACCACCGAAGCTATATTACCAAAAATGACCGAAAAATGCAATAGAAAATCCCAGATCGTATATTGTTGCATGGCATTTTTCGTGATACCATGACAGAAAAATGAAAGGGGCCACGTTATGAGAACGCAAATCATAAAGCAAAACGGTGTAAATTATATTGCAGCTGACGGAAAGCTGATCGATACCCTGGCATTCAAATCATTCCGTCCCACAGCCAACAATGTTTCTGACTTTTACAAGGCAGGTGTAAAGATATTTCATGCGTATGTTTCCGGTCTTACCTCTGCACTGAAGGTCCCCTATTCCCAATACGGCGAAACATGGTTCGGTGACGGTGATTACCGCTTTGAGGCTCTTGACAAACAGATCAAGCTGTTTGCAGACAACGCACCCGATGCGTATGTTTTCATTAACGTCCACCTGGACACCCGTCAGTGGTGGCTTGATCAAAATCCCGGACGTGTCAATTCCTTTACCCATCTTTCTCAGGTGGCTGCCGACGAAAAATGGCGCAAAGATACTGCCGAATATCTGAAGGCGCTGATTCGTCATGTGGAAACCTACCACGACGACCGGGTGCTTGGCTATTTTCTTCTGGGCGGCTATACAACGGAGTGGTTCAGCCAGGAGGATAAGGAAGCGACGCATCCCATCAAGCTGGAGGCATTTCGGAAGTATATGAACGATCCTGCCGTTCAAATCCCCGAAAAGGAACAGCTGGAGCTGCCCAAAGAAAAGGTGTTTTTAGACCCCGCAGAGGATAACACCTTGATTCAGTACCGAAAATTCCACAATGATCTGATTGCGGACACAGTGCTGTATTTCTGCCATGCGGCGCAGGAGGAGCTGCAACACAAAAAATTGGTGGGTGTTTTCTTCGGCTATGTCATGGAGCTGATGGGGCAGGGAATCTATAACCGTGGTCACCTGGCAAACGACAAAGTCTACAGAAGCCCGGATATTGATTTGATCGCCACACCTTCCTCCTACCAATTCCGTAGCCATGAGGATGCCAGCGCCATTATGATCCTCAGTGATACCCTGGAATTGAACGGAAAAATGTATTTTGATTCCTTTGACCACATGACCTTTATGGTACCCCAGCTGGAAACCAATCCCCGTCGCATTTGTGGCGACGACGAGGTTATGAAGGCTATGGGGCAGCTGTCCATATACCGCAAGGATCTGCTGGCTACCCGTGAGCAAACCATTGACGGCATCCGCCGGGAATTCATGCAGCGCATGGCACGCAGATGCGGCATGTGGTGGTTTGACATGCTGAAGGGCTGGTTCTATGATGACGGCCTGATGGCGGAGGTCAAGGCGCTTGCGGAAAAATCCCGGGAACTGATGACCGGAGAACGCCACTCTGTAAGCCGGATCGCCGTATTTGTCAGCTGCGAAAGCTTGTACTATGTGAATAAAAAGTCGGAACTGAATTCCGAATTGATTTGCAAGCAGCGTGGCGACCTGGCACGGATCGGTGCGCCCTATGACATCTACTCACTGAATGATATAGACCGGGTAGACCCGAACGAGTACAAGCTGTTTGTATTCCTGGATGCCTTTTACCTGACAGACAGCCAAAGAGATTATATTAACCGCACACTGAAGGGCGGTGGCAGATCCCTGCTGCTGATCGGTGCTTGTGACTACATACGCAACAGGGATGTTTCCATGGAACAGCTCAGCGCAATGGCAGAAATGGAAATCGGTATTTTGGAAACAGAAGAAACCACCGTGAAGGCCGCAGACACCACCTACGGCTACGCCGCTCCCAAAGCGCCCACTCTGTACGTCCGGGATGCGGATGCAGAAATTCTGGGCACCTATGAAATCAGCGGAAAGTGCGCCCTGGCATGTAAAAAGCTGAAAGACTGCACCGTGTACTACAGCGCTCTGGGAAACATTTCTCATGAGGTACTGCGGCAAATCGCCCGGAATGCAGGTGTACACATCTACGCAGAAAACGGTGTCGCCACCTACATAAACAGCGGTTGCGTAGGTGTCTACAACACCAAAGCTGCCTTCACCCAGGTCTCCCTCCCTGCAGACGGCACTTACCGGGAGATATTCAGCGGCAAAACCTACACCACCCAAAACAAGCAAATCACCCTCCCCACCGGGGAAAGCGCTGCCCAAATGCTGATTATAGAATAAGGCTGTCCGAGGAAAGCAAAAAAGCTGTGTGGAATTTCCACACAGCTTTTCTCTGTTCTTTATCCGCTTGGCGCAAAAAGAAACAAGGGCACACCGTTGCGGTGTACCCTTGATATCTTACTTAAGACCAAATCTCTTGTTGAAACGGTCAACACGTCCACCGGTGTCAACCAGCTTCTGCTTGCCGGTATAGAAAGGGTGGCACTTGGAGCAGATTTCGACTCTGATGTCACTCTTGGTGGAGCCGGTGGTAAAAGTGTTACCGCAGGCGCAACGAATCGTGGTCTGTTCGTAGTTAGGATGGATGCCTTCTCTCATGTTGTTCACCTCTTTCTTCAAATCTAAAAGGGCATAGTTGCCCCAGCAATCTTCAATCGCCAAAGTATAATAACACATCCTTGCAACAATTGCAAGTGTTTTTTTATAAAAATTGAATTTTCTTTTTAAAATGCCCAGTTACCGTTGCGGAAAATAGGAATTACCTTACCGTCACGGGTCTTTGCATCAATATTCATGGTATCGCAGCCGATCATAAAATCCTCGTGGATCATGGAGTCGTTCATGCCCATTTCACGGCACTGCTCCACTGTCAGGTCAAAATAGCCTTCAATGGTGTCCACGAAGCCTCTGCCGATTGCCAGGTGGCAGGCGGCATTTTCGTCAAAGAGTGTGCTGTAGAACAGCAGGCCGCTTTCGCAAATGGGGCTTGCCTGGGGTACGAGAGCGCACTCTCCCAGGTAGGATGCGCCCTCGTCCATGTTGATCAGGGTGTTCAGCAGTGCCTCACCCTTCTCTGCCTTGGCTTCTACGATCTTGCCGTTTTCAAAGCGGAAGGAGAAATTGTCAATCAGCTGACCCTGATAGGACAAAGGCTTTGTGGAGTAGACAATGCCCTCCGCTTTGCCCTTCATGGGGGTGATGAAGCACTCCTCGGTGGGAATGTTGGGGTTAAAGGTAATGCCACGCTTGCTGACCTCGGCGCCGCCGCAGAAGCGTGCCTGGGGCATCATGCCCACGGTCAGGTCTGTGCCGTTGTCGGCAGTATAATGCAGACTTTTGATACCCAGGCTGTTGAGGTAGTCACAGCGTGCCTTCAGGTCGGCATTGTGCTTTTCCCAGGCTGCCACGGGATCCTCTGCCACACGGGAGGTGGACAGAATTGCCTCCCACAGCTTCTCCACTGCCTGATGACGGGAGCAGCCGGGGAACACCTTCTTTGCCCATGCCACACCGGGAACAGCGGCAATACACCACTGCTGCACACCATCCAGCTGGTCGGAGTAAGGCTTCAGGATGGGGTAGCTCAGCTGACGGGCCTTTGCCACCTTTTCCATATTCATGCCCTTCAGTCCGTCGGGATCATCGGAGATCAGGTGGATGCGGCAAGGCACAGTGTCCACCATGTGCTGGCGACGGGCGATCTGCCACTGGGGAACGTCGCCCAGGGTCTTGACTGTCTGGTAACGGGCATGGACCTTTGCCAGAGGCTGGTAGTTCCATTCCACGATGACCTTCTTTGCCTTGGCCTTATATGCCTCCTCTGCCACCAGCTGGACAAACTCCGGCTGATCCAGGTCGGCATAGATCATGACCTCCTGCCCCTTCTGCACATTGGCGCCGGTGCGGACGATTAGCTTTGCATATTCTCTTAACAAAGATTTTTTCATAGTATTCGCTCCTTTGGAAATTTTCTTAATTTTATCAAAATAATCTGTTTTCGTCAATTGCATTGATTATTTTTTTGCAGTATAATATAGCCATCTTTATTTGAGGTGATACCCATGCTGACAAAAGAACGTTTTCACCAATTGATCGCCCAGGGAACCCGATTCCTGGACGGTGCCACCGGCTCCAATCTCATGAAGGCAGGTATGCCCCGTGGCTGCTGCACGGAGCAGTGGGTGCTGGAGCATCCCGATGCCCTGGTTACCTTGCAAAGAGAATATGCTGAAGCCGGAAGCCACATCGTCTATGCCCCCACCTTCCAGGCGCAGCCTATAGCCCTGGAAAAGGTTGGTCTTGAAAAAGAGACAGAGCGCATCAACGCCCGACTGGTAGCGCTGTCCAAAAGCGTGTCCCCGGACATTTTGGTAGCAGGTGACCTGACCACCCTTGCTACCTTTACCGACAGCTGGGATCCCGATCAGTTTGACCTTTTGGTGGAAAACTACCGTCGGCAGATCGCCGGTCTGTTAGAAGGCGGCGCTGACCTTCTGGCAGCAGAGACACTGCTGTACCCCCAGGAGGCAGAAGCGATTTTGACCGCTGCGGAGCTGGAGGGCGCCGGTTGCGTCATGTACTCCTTCACCATGCAAAGCGACGGCTCTCTGTTCTCCGGCATGGATGCAGGTAACGTACTGCGTGAGCTGGAAGAAGCCGGTGCTGCCGCCGTAGGCTTCAACTGCGTCGCCGCAGACATGATGACCCCCTACCTGGTGGCAAAGCTGCGCCGCAGTGTAAAAGGTCCGCTGCTGTGCAAGCCCAACGCCGGCATCCCGGTGATCGGCGAGGACAACCTCCCCCACTACCCCATGGCGCCGGAGGAATTTGCAAGCATCTGCGGCGAGTGCGCCACCATGGGTGCTACGCTGCTGGGCGGCTGCTGCGGCACGACCCCTGCCCATATCGCCGCACTGAAATAAGTTCATTTTTTATTCATATTTTTGTTGTCAAACCAACAAGAATTTGTTATAATAGTGTCGCTATGAAAAATAAAACCTCTTATTTTGTCAGCAGCAAAAACCTGCTGACCTGGCTGATGGCGGCCTGCATGGTCTGCTCGGCAGTGGCCCGCATTGTGTTCGTCGGTATGAAAGGAACCGATGGCACAGCTCAGGTGTGGAGCCAAATCGTTCTGCCAACTGCAGCAGCTTTGCTCTTTGCCCTCATCGCCCTCCTGGACGGAAAGGAACAGTTCTACAAGACTGCCCTCCCCGTTTGGATGATGTGCGGTTACTATTGCTTCCTTTTCACCGCATTTGATTTCGGTCGCTTTGACACCATGATCGGCGCACTGTACTGCGTTGCGCTGCTGTTTGTGGCTGTTGTGTACACACAGATCACCAGCGGTAAATTCCCCCATGCGTGGCTTCTGGTACCGCTGCTAGCTTCCCCTCTGGGCGCCCAGCTGTATCTGCAGCGTGAAATTCTGCTGAGCCGTGATTACACTGCCCTGCTGCCGGATATCCTGATGATGGCAGGCTGTATCTTCACTGTGTTTGCCATCCGCATTCACACAGACGGTCAGTATCATCCCACCTGGGGTGACCGCAACGACGGTCGTCGCATTCGCACCCTCTCCCCCATGGCGCAGATCACCATGTACTTCCAGTGGGAGCGCAACATCTGCTCCAACCTCTTTGAGGAGTCCTTTGAGATCTCCCACATTGAGCGCTACATCCGTCAGAAGCGCAAGGAGGGTCTCACCGATTTCGGTCTTACCCATGTGCTGCTGGCTGCCTATGTCCGTGGCCTTTGCAAGTTCCCCCAGCTGAACCGCTTCATCTCCGGACAGAAGGTGTACTCCCGTGGTGAGGACATTCAGTACTGCATGGTCATCAAGAAGGAAATGACCATTGACTCCCCTGATACCTCTATCAAGGTACACCTGAAGCGTACCGACACCGCAGAAGACGTTTACCGCAAGCTCAACGCTGCTGTGGACGAGGTCAAGAAGACTGCAGAGCTGGATTCCGGTGTTGACAACCTGATCGGCTACCTGAACCTGATCCCCGGTCTGCTGCTGAAGTTCGTTGTATGGCTGCTGAAGCTGCTGGACTACTTCGGTCTGCTGCCCAAGTGGCTGGTGGAGCTGAGCCCCTTCCACGGCAGTCTGTTCTTCACCTCTATGGGTAGCCTTGGCATTCCCCCTATTTATCACCATCTTTACGATTTCGGCAACCTTCCCGTGTTCGGTGCCTTCGGCTGCAAGCGTAAGGCCATTGAGGTCACCGAGGACGGCAGTGTGGTACAGCGCAAGTATCTGGATGTCAAATTCGTGCTGGACGAGCGTATTGTGGACGGCTACTACTATGCAGCCTTCTTCAAGCATTTCCGCATGATCCTCCGCCATCCCGAGATTTTGGATAACGTACCTGAAGAGCTTGCCCAGGATATTGATTAAATGAAAGAACAAATTTTATCCCATATAACAGCAGCGTGTCCCTTCCGGGACACGCTGCACTGGTATTCCACTGTAGACTCCACAAACACATTGGGAAAGCAGCTGGCGCAGCAAGGCGCTCCCCACGGCACAGTACTGATCGCAGGTCAGCAGACCGGCGGACGTGGCCGTATGGGACGCAGCTTCCACTCCCCCCAGGGTCATGGCATTTACTACTCCCTGATCCTGCGCCCCGACTGCAAGGCAGAAGAGCTGATGCACCTGACCTGTGCTGTGGGCACTGCGGTTTGTGATGCGGTGGAAGCCGTTACCGGGCGGCGACCCGGTGTGAAATGGATCAACGATCTTGTGCTTGGCAAAAAGAAGCTGGGCGGCATTCTCACTGAGCTTTCGGTTGCTCCCTCCGGAGATGTTGCCTATGCGGTGGTGGGCATCGGCATCAACTGCACCCACAGCGGCACGGACTTCCCCCCGGAGCTGGAAACCGTTGCCACCTCCCTTTCCATGGAAGGTCTGTGTGCAGACAAAGCAAAGCTTTGCGCCGCTATGACAGAAGCGCTGTACAAGCTGTCCCGGGAGCTATTGCCTCAAAAGCATGCCATTATGGAGCGTTACCGCAAAGATTGCATCACCGTGGGGCAGGATATTGCTGTGCTGCGCAGTGAGGAAACGCGCTACGGAAGGGCTGTTTCTGTGGAGTCCGACGGTAGCCTGCTGGTGGAGTACGCAGACGGCACACGGGAAGCTGTCAGCTCCGGCGAGGTCAGTGTCCGTGGCATGTATGGCTATGTGTAACGAAAATATGTATTGCTTTTTCTTCCGTTATTGGTTATACTAAAGGTAGAAACAAGAAAAATGGAGGTATTGCTATGAAAGCTTTTACAACGATTATGAAGATCCTTGCCGCACTGGCTGCTGTTGCTGCCATCGTTTATGTGGCAGTTAAGTACGGCGATGCCATTATTGCATGGCTGAAGAAGCAGCTGGCAAAGTTCGGCATCTGCTGCGGTGAAGAAGCAGAGCTGTACGAGGTAGACGGCGCTCCCGAAGAGGCCGAAGAGGAAGCACCTGCTGCTGAAGAAGAGACCGCTGAAGAGCCTGCTGTCCAGGCTGAAGAAGTGGACTTTGAAAAGGAATAAACAAAAAAGAGAGCGTTGAAAAACGCTCTCTTTTCTTATTTATGGGCAATTTCCATCAAGGGAGGCTGTCGATCAGGGCAGCGATGGCGCCCTCTGTGCATTTGGGCAAAATGATTTTTGCCTCCTGCAAAACAATATCCTGGGAATCTTCCGGGGCAGCGGAAATGTCCGCATGACGAAGAAGGGACAGGTCATTGTCATAATTGCCTACACCGATGGTGGTGTGGATGCCGGGAAGATAGCCCTTCATAAAATCCAGGGCATGTCCCTTTGTGCCGTCAATGGGATTAAACTCCACACCCAAAGACCAGGACTTGGACACGTAGCAAAGCCCGGGAGGCAGCAGCTTCTCCGCTTCCCTTCTGAACTCGTTTGCTTCCGCTTCCGTTGCAAAGCGGCACAGAAGCTTCAGCTGCGGTGTCGTCAGGTGGTCGCCGGTGATGTCCGAAAGCGGCTGATGGATCAGCATGTCGGACAGCTCGTAGAGGTCTATTTTCTGAACGCTGCCCAACAGCGGCTTCATAAGAGAGAAAAACTCCCCCACATTAAAAGGCAGAAACCGTGTACGCAGCGCTTTATTCTCGCCATAATCGTACACCATACTGCCGTTAAAAAGGCTGGCAGGGGCATTGAGCAGCGTTGCCAGCTGTTTTTCACGGATAAATGCCTCCGTGCGTCCCGTTGCCACAGAAAAGCGACCGCCGTTATCCGTAAAATAGCGGACTGCCGGAAGGTTGGCAGCCACCGGCTCGGTCTTTGAGGCAAAGGTGCCGTCATAATCCGTACAGATCAGATAGCCGTCAAATTTTCCCATCACAGTTCCTTCATGTAGTTCCAGGCAAGCAGGCGCCACTTTTTGCCGTCATGTTCAAAGGCATGGACAGCGCAGTTTTCGGAGAACAGTGCGCCCTTAACAAAATTACCGCCCAGAATATTGCGCATAAAAGAGCCGATGACACCGTTATGTACAAAAGCAATGGCGCAGTCGCAGGGGTCTGCCTCCAGCTGCTCCATGAACTTTCTCACACGGGCATCCATCTGCAGGAAGCTTTCGCCGCCCACCCTTGCATAGGGATCCGGGTCACGCTCAGAGCTCCAGCCCTCCGGGGCATCCGGCACCTGACCCCAGGGATAGCCCATGGCACGTCCCACGTCAATCTCACGCAGCAGCGCAGTCCGCTCACCCTCTCTTCCGGGAAGCGCCAGGCGCTGGGTATCAATGGCACGGCTCAGGTCACTGCTGTAAACACGGTCAAAGGTCAGCTTTGCCAACAGCGGCTGCAGCGCCTTTGCCTGGGCAATGCCCTCTTCCGTCAGCTTAACATCACTGTGACCGGAATAGATCTTTGTGAGATTGGCGGTGGTCTGTCCGTGACGAACGACAAAAAGCTTCATAATTATCCTCCCATAAACAAAGGTGTGTTGCAAAGCCGCAACACACCTTATCCGTTACTTAATATCTTTCTTGCGGTAGAACAGTTTTTTCAGCGCACCGAAGAACAAATTGATGCCGGTTTGCAGGAACGCTCTCACCGGACCCATTCCCTCGCTCTCACGGTACATGATGTAGTAATACTTAATGATCGCCAAAATGCCTGCCTTGCGGTTGGTCACCGAGCCGGAGGAGCGGACACGGTACTCTGCCAAAAGCTCCGGCAGCAGGTAGCAGGGACAATGCTTGACCACCTTCAGCCACATGGCATAATCGTTACGCTTCTTAAGATCCGGGATCTGAATAAGTCCCACAAACTCCCGTTCATACATAACAGTCAGGCAGCCGATATAGTCATAGGCAAACAGCTTTGCCTTTGTGACCTTCTTCGGGCCGGTAAGCATGACGCCGGTGTGGACACCGTTGTCATCCATTTCCCGGTACTGGGTATAGCTGAAGTGGTAACCGTTGTTTGCCATAAAGGGAACCTGCTTTGCCAGCTTCTCCGGCAACCAAAGGTCATCACTGTCCAAAAATGCGATCCATCTGCCGGTGGCTTCCCGAAGCGCATAGTTACGGGACAGCGCAGCGCCGCTGTTTTTGGGATTCTGCAAAAGGCGGATGCGGTCATCCTTCTTTGCGTATTCCTCCACGATGGCAACAGAGTCATCGGTGGAAAGGTCATCCACGATCAGCAGCTCCCAGTAGGGATAGGTCTGCGCCTGCACAGATTCAATGGACTGCGCAACATAAGCGGCGCAGTTATACATAGGCATCACAATGGATACTTTACCTAAATTTTCCATAATTTTTGCCGCCTTACTTCTTCTTTTTACCGCCTTCAACAACACCGCTGCCGGCAAACACCTTAGGAATGGTGGACAGCAGGATCTTCATATCCATGCCAAAGCCGAAGCCTTCCACATACTGCCAGTCATAACGCACCTTGTCAGCAGGCAGCACGGTATCTCTGCCGTTGACCTGGGCAAGACCGGTGACACCGGGACGGGTGGTGTAAACACCAAAACGGGAACGCATAATGTGGATCTGCTCCTCGCTGGGGATCAGCGGACGAGGGCCAACCAGGCTCATATCACCCTTCAGCACGTTCCACAGCTGAGGGATCTCATCCAGGGAAAGCTTGCGCAGCACCTTGCCCACACGGGTTATGTACTGGTTGGGGTCAACCACGTCACTGGTTGCCATATACTTGGGAGTGCTCAGCTTCATGGTACGGAATTTGTACACACGGAACTGCTTTCCGCCGAGACCCACACGGCGCTGGGCAAAAATTACCTTGCCGGGGTCATCCACGTATATGATCACTGCAATAATTGCAATGGGAAGCAGCAGCACCAAAAGACCAATTGCCGCAAGCACTGCATCCAGCACACGCTTAACACCGGCATAGGGATGTGCGGAAACATCCACCGGGGTCAGGCCAGCCATTTCTTCCTCTGTGATCACATAATTCTCTCTTGTTTGGGGGCGCTTTTCTTCTGTAACTGCCATAATTGCGCTTCCTTCCACATTCCGTTATTTTTGTCCGCCATCAGGCGCAGCTTTACGCATAAATTATAACCCATAAAGCAAGCAAAGTCAAGCAAAGGGGCACAGGAAAACCGCAGAATTCCCGGATTTTCCCTTAATCCTTTTTCACCTCGGAAGCGTAGGGAATGGCGGTAGCGGCGTACTTACGGGTGACAGAAAGACCGGCAGCTGCCATAGCGGTTTTGACCGCAGAAATTCTGCTGTCTCCCCGGGAGAGGCAAGCTGCCAACACACCGTTGAAGGTATCACCGGCGCCGGTGGTATCCACCACATTCTCCTGCTTCACCGCAGGCAATGTCTCCCCCTCCAACTGCAGCAGACACCCCTTTGCGCCCAGGGTGACGATCACATCCCGGGCAGAGGAAAGCCCCTCCCGTTCATGCTCATTGGGGGTAAACAGATCTGTCATACGGATCAAATCCTCCGGGATAGGCACTGAGGGCGCAGGATTCCAAATCACATAGGTATCGCTCTCTTTTGCAAGATTGAGGGCTTTTTCATTGACCGCCATGGGGACTTCGTTATTCAGCAGCAAAATATCCGCTTCCCGGATGTGGCTTTCAAAGGCTTCCAGGTCTGCGGCAGACAGCTTGGGACCCTGGTATACCGTCACCTGGTTTGCGCCCTCTGCATCGGTCAGGATGGTTGCAAAGGCTGTAGGCTCCGGCTTCTGCACCAGCACCGGCGTAATGCCGTCACGAATAAGAAAGTCTTCGATATCTTGCTTATATTCTGTTCCCACAGCGCAGAAAAAGGAGACCTTCGCGCCAAATCGGGCGGCGGCAACCGCCTGGTTGAAGCCCTTTCCACCGGGTTCAAAATGGATCGCCGATGCAGCCACCGTCTCCCCTGCTGTATGAAATTTTTCAACAGACATGAAAGCAGAATTACCTGCCATGCCGATCACAGCGATTTTGTTCATGATTCTTTTCTCCCAGGTTTATGTGCATAATATTATTTAAATTATAGCATACTATAACACAAAGTCAAAGCAAAACAAAGTTTCTGCGCCGACGCAAAAATTTCTTTTAAAAAAAGAAAAAAACCACTTGACATTTCCAAAAGATTGGTTATAATAATACCCGTGCTTGTCACATAGAGGATTTGTGTAACGGTAGCACACCGGACTCTGACTCCGTTTGCGGGGGTTCGAATCCCTCATCCTCTGCCAGAAAAAGACCGATGCTTTGATACAAAGCATCGGTCTTTTTCAACGAAATAAATCCCTTACGGGATTTGTGAAATACGCTTCGCGTGTGAAATATTGCTTCGCAAT
>JAFYNQ010000031.1 GCA_017548065.1 Oscillospiraceae bacterium | reverse complement strand
GGTGCTGGATTTATACAGTCTTTTTTCCATAACAGCCACACCTTGTGTTTGGTAGGGGTTCGTCATCATTATACAGCATACTCCGCTCTATGCAACAAAAATCGAAAAATGGTGGGATAAAGAGTTTTACGGAAAAAAAGAGTCATAAAGATTCTATAAGAATTGTTATAACTCATGAAGATTGCGGAAACATTGAAATTTTGAACATTTTACGGTATAATGCAGTTAGTTCGATAAATTTGAATTTGACGGAGATTAGATATGCTTGAAAAAATGGCTGATTTCTTTGAAAACAGATTAGATGGATACGATAAACATATGTTGACAAACATAGAATCCGCAGATGAGTTTTATCCATATACGGCAAAGCAGTTGCCGACTACCGAGAACTGCCATATACTTGATTTGGGATGTGGTACAGGATTGGAGTTAGAAGAATACTTTCTGCTCAATCCATCTGCAAGGATAATGGGTATTGACTTGTCACAAGGAATGCTGTCAGCACTCAAAAAGAAATTTTCTGACAAAGACATTACTTTAGTTTGCTGTTCGTATTTTGATGTGCCTTTTGGTGTGTGCTCATTTGATAGTGCAGTATCGGTGGAGAGTTTGCACCATTTTACAAAGGAAGAAAAAGTCCCTTTATATACAAAACTGCATAGAGCATTAAAAGACGGTGGATATTTTGTACTGACAGATTACTTCTCTTTGTCTGACGAAGAAGAACAGATGCACCAGCAAAACTTGATTGCATTGAAAGCAGAGCAAGGAATTGATGATGATGCGTTTTACCATTACGACACCCCTCTTACAGTAAAACACGAAACAGAAGCACTTATGGAAGCAGGATTTTCTTCTGTCCTGGTGCTGAAAAATTGGGGAGCGACCTATATCATAAAAGCAGTTAAGTAAATTCCCGTTTGGCCATGATGATACCGAAACAGAAAGAAGGACGAATTATGACTGCCGGCAAAATAACGGAGTATTATTTCCCCTTTGGGCAAAAGCTGCAGCCCTTGGTGCAGGAGGACAGAACACCCAAGAAGGTGTTTGTGCTGGGCGTATATGCCAGCGCCGTACACGCACGGTGGAAAAAGGACGGAAAAATCATTTGTCAGGCCTTGGCGGTTGCCAGTGAGCCACGGATTTTCTGGGACGGCGACCAGGCAAAAGCTGCTGCTATTATTGAAAAAATCAACATACCGCCTGAGCTGGGAACATTGGAGCCTGCCGGACGGCAGCTGAACGGACCTTCCGCAAAGGTGCTGGATGATCATATCCTTGCGCCTCTCGGCTTTCGCCGTGAAGACGCCTGGCTTTGCGACTGTCTCCCGGAGGCACGGATCAACCCCAGCCAGGCAAAAGCCATCCGGGAAAAGTACGCGCCTTTGATCGCCAGCCATGGTTTGAATCCCGTTACCGTTCCGGCTCGTCCCTCTTCCTTTTGTGATTTGAACCGCAGCAAGGAGATCACAGCGGAGCTTTTGGAATCCCAGGCAGAGCTTCTGGTATTACTGGGAGATATCCCCATTGCCCAATACTTAAACAAAGCCGCCCGTGTCCCCTATCATTCCCTGGGCGAATACGTAGATCTGTATGGGTACGGAATCCGTACCGAGGTAACCATCGCAGGCAAGACCATCCAGGTGCTGCCCCTTGCCCACCCCCGGCAGATCGGAGCCCTGGGCGCTCACAGTGAGAAATGGTTTTTCGCCCACAAGAAATGGGAAGAAGGATAATTATGGCAGAAGATAAGAAGCGGTGTTTTTGGTGCAATCTGAAAAATCCCGTGTATATTAAATATCACGACGAGGAGTGGGGTGTGCCCAATTTTTCGGAGGGGTATTTATACGAGATGCTGCTTTTGGAGTCTTTTCAGGCAGGACTTTCCTGGGAGTGCGTATTAAACAAACGGGAGGCTTTTCGGGAAGCCTTTGACGGTTTTGATATGCATGCCGTTTCCAATTACGGCGACAGCAAGCTGCAGGAGCTGCTGGGCAACAAAGCCATTATCCGCAATCGGCTGAAGCTGCGTGCCGCCGTAGAAAACAGCAAAATATTCGGCAATATTCAAAAAGAGTTTGGCTCTTTTCGGAATTATCTTTTTTCCTTTAACGGCGGTGCAACCGCTTATGAGATCGGAAAGACCACCAACGAGCTGTCCGATGCCATTTCCGCAGATCTGCAGAAACGGGGCATGAAATTCGTCGGCTCTACCATTATTTATTCTTATCTGCAGGCCATTGGCATGATTTATTCCCATGATGCGGACTGTTTTTTGCATAAGCAATGCGCAGATGACAGCTTTTCATAAGTACGTATCAATGCTTTTTTCCCGGCATATCTGCCCGCATTCCTCTTCCGCCCCGACGTTGTCGTGGCACCTTCTCCCTGGGAGAAGGGTTTGAAATAGTTTCTATATAAATTTATACAAAATTTGCCCTTGGCGGTATGGGATTTCCCCTATGCTGCCAAGGGCATTTTGTACAAGTTTTTCCTTGTTGGACAGGGCAAAATCCCCTTTTGTGTGGGCAATATGTAAAATTGCAAAATATTTGCATATAGTCCTTGACTTTTACATTCTCTCAGCTACAATGATATTGTATATTTGTGTGCGCAATGCACACCAACAAAAAATTTTTCAGGAGTGATTTTATTATGGAGATCAAAAAGATTTGTGTCATCGGCGGCGGTCTTATGGGTCGTCAGATCGGTCTGTGCGCTGCTATTCACGGTGTGGACGCTACTGTCTATGACCTGAATCCCGATGTACTTGCCGCTGTGCAGGTTTGGGAGGATGATTATCTGGCAGGCCGTATTGCCAAGGGTCGTATGACCGAGGAGCAGGTGGCAGATATCCGCACCCGTTACCACCTGGAGCCCAGCCTGGAGAAGGCTGTTGCCGGTGTGGATGCCGTCATTGAGGCAATCGTGGAAGTGCAGGACATCAAGGCAAAGTTCTTCCGTCAGCTGGACGAGCTGGTAAGCGAGGACGTGATCATCGCCACCAACTCCAGCTACATGGTCTCCTCTCTGTTCGCTGACTGCGTGAAGAATCCCGCCCGTCTCTGCAACATGCATTTCTACAACCCCGCTCTGGTCATGGAGTTCGTGGAAGTGGTGCAGGGTCCCCACACCTCCGAAGAGGTTGCCGGCGCTGTTTATGAGCTGGCAAAGAGAATGGGCAAGTGCCCCATCTGGCAGAAGAAGGAGATCCCCGGTTTTGCAGGTAACTACCTGATCGCAGGTCTGACCCAGCGTGCACGTTACCTGGTACAGAACGGCTACTGCACTCCCCAGGAAGTGGATATCGCTCTGGAGAAGGGCTTCAACCACAAGATGGGTGTGTTCCGTATGGGCGACCTGACCGGCATTGACCTGAGCTACACCATGATGAAGAACACCTACGAGCGTACCGGCGAGAAGCCCGATATGTACGATGTCTACGAGCAGATGGTCAAGGAAGGCCGCCTGGGTCGCAAGACCGGTCACGGCTTCTACGATTACGAATAATTCCGAATATATTTAACGGGCAGGCGCTACCTGCCCCACTGCAAAAAGGAGAAAATGATTATGCGTGAAGTAGTATTTGTTGACGGTATGCGTACCCCCTTCGGTAAGCAGGGCGGCACGCTCCGTGATATTTCCGGCTCTAACCTGGCTGCCATGACCGTAAAGGCTCTGGTTGCCAAGTCCGGCATTTATGAGCGTGGCGGCAAGGTTGACTCCCTGATGTGCGGCTCCGCCGCAGGCTGTGGCTACAGCTGGAGCCATGCCCGTTACATCACCATGAAGGCCGGTCTTCCCTTTGAGACCTCCGCTTCCTTCGTGGAAATGCAGTGCGGTTCTGCCATTGACTCTGTGAACCACGCTGCCTGGAAGATCCTGGCAGGCGCTGCCGATGTGGTCATCGCCGGTGGCTTTGAGTCCCACAGCAACAAGACCGTGAAGTACTCCACCACTGTGCAGCCCTACAAGGGCATCGGCCCCCAGGCACTGGTCGCTGTGATCCATGACGATCCCAAGCAGCGTGCCTCCATGATTGAGATCTCCGACATTATGGCAAAGAAATGGGACATCACCCGTGAGGACTGCGACGCATTTGCTTGCCGCAGCCAGGCACGTGCTGCTGCCGCCACCGAAAAGGGCTATTTCACCGAGGAGATCGTCCCCATCACCATCCCTGCTACCAAGAAGACCCCCGAGGTCATTTTCACCACTGACGAGCATCTGCGCCCCTCCACCACTATGGAAGGTCTGGCAAAGCTGCGCTCCATCTACCCCGACGGTGTCACCACCGCCGGTAACGCTTCCGGCCTCAACGACGGCGCTGCCTTCGTGCTGATGATGACTGCCGAAAAGGCCAAGGAGCTGGGCTACGAGCCTTACGCCCGTTGGGTGGTTGGCGCTGACTACGGTGTTGAGCCCCGTCTTATGGGTATCGGCCCTGCCTACTCCAACCTGCTGGCCATTCAGAGAGCCGGCCTGACTGTGGATGACATTGATGTGTTTGAGTGCAACGAGGCCTTTGCTGCACAGAACCTGGGCGTTATCCGTGAAATGGAGATCCAGTCCGGCAAGAGCATTGATCAGGAGAAGTGGAACCCCAACGGCGGCGCTATCTCCTTCGGTCACCCCAACGGCGCTTCCGGCGCACGTATCGGCATCTTCTGCATGAAGGAGCTGGCACGCTCCGGCGGTCGTTACGGTCTGTTCTCCTCCTGCTGCGGCGGCGGTCAGGGCGTCACCACTTTGATTGAAAATCTGCGTCGATAACATCCGAAGCCCGGGGCGCATTGCGCCCCGGGCATTTTCAGAAAGGACTACGCTTATGAAAAATGCGGTACTGGTTTCTGCAGTACGCACCCCCGTGGGCAAACGTGGCGGTGTATTCAAGACCATTCAAAGAATGGATCTGCTGAAGCCTTGTATTTTGGAAGCACTGAAGCGGGCAAACCTGGAGGGTCGGGAGACAGAAGTGGATGACGTCCTCCTGGGCAACAATCCGGAAGCCCGTACCCCTGCCCGTTACGGCTGGCTTGCCTCCGGTCTGCCGGTGGAGGTTGCCGGTCTCACCATCAACCGTGCCTGTGGCACCGGTCTTACGGGCATCACTCTGGCCGGTACGTTCATCAAGGGCGGCTACGGTGAGGTGTATATGTGCGGCGGTGTGGAGTTTGACTCCAAGCCGGTGTATCTTGTGAACTCCTCCAACCCCTATGCCGGCGGCGGCATCAGCATCGTCAAGAAGCTGTCCAGCCCCCAGGAATTCGGCAACCCCAGCATGGTGCAGACGGCAGAAAACGTGGCAGCAAAGTTCGGCATCAGCCGTGAAGACTGCGATGCCTATGCCGCAAGAAGCCAGGCCCTTGCGTTACAGGGTTATGAAGAAGGCATTTACCCCGAGCATATTATTCCCATTACCATTCCCCAAAAGAAGGCCGATCCCATTATCATTGACCGTGACGAGATCCTGCGCCCCGGCACCACCCCGGAGATCCTTGCCAAGCTGAAGCCCGTTGCCGACGGTGTTGTTACCGGCGGTAACGCATCCCCTCTCAATGACGGCGCTGCTGCCTGCATTATGATGGAGGAGGAAAAGGCACGGAGCCTGGGACTGAAGCCCCTGATGCGGTTTGTGGACTATGCCACCACCGGCGTAGATCCCCGTTACATGGGTATGGGCCCGGTCAACGCCATGCGAAAGCTCATGGCACGAAACGGCATGACCGTCAACGATTTTGATTTCATTGAGGTCAACGAAGCCTTTGCCGCACAGACACTGGCTGTACAGCGTGAGCTGGAGATCCCTATGGAGAAGCTGAACATCCGTGGCGGCGCCATCGCCCTGGGTCACCCCTACTCCGCTACCGGTGTCAACCTGGCTGCCAAGGCTGCCGGCATCTTTGCCCGCAATGACTTTGAGCGCTGCGCCATTTCCTTCTGCTGTGGCGGCGGTCAGGGTGTTGCTGCCATCTTTGAAAAATGTTAAGGAGTGAATATCATGGGAGAATTTACCAATAAGCTGGTCGTCATCACCGGTGGCATCCAGCCCAATACCGAGGCCATGGCCGAAAAGTACGCCGCCGCAGGCGCCAAAGTCGTGGTTCTGACCGAGACCGAAGCCCAGCTGCCCGGCGCTGTTTGCTACACCTGCGATATCGGTGTTTATGAAGATGTGGAAAAGGCCTTCGCCGCCATCAAAGCGGACATTGGTCCCGTGGATATTCTCATCCACAACCCGGCTGCTGCCTGCGGCAAAACATTGCTGGAGACCTCTTACGAGGAGTGGGATCGGATCATCGCCGTCAATGCCCACAGTCTGTTCTACTGCACCAAGCAGGTGGCACTGGACATGAAGGAGCGGCAGACCGGCAAGATCATCGTCTTCTCCGACGTAGCCGCCAACGGTGTTGTGGGCAATGCCGCCTACGCCACCACTAAGGGCGCTGCTCTGGGCTTCACCTACTCTGCCGCCCGTGAGACAGAAAAGTACACCATTACCACCAGCGCCGTGACCCCCAATAGTGATGCCACCGCCGAAGAGGTCGCAGACACCGTTCTGCTGCTGACCTCTGAAGCAGGAAGACCCTTCCACAGCCAGGCTGTGAAGGTATTCCACAGCAAGCTCACCGTGTAAGGAGGTATGACAAATGGGTAAATTAAGTGGAAAGTTCGCCGTTGTTACCGGTGCTGCACAAGGCATCGGCGCCGGTGTTGTAAAGCGCTTCCTGGAGGACGGTGTGGATGCCGTCGCTCTGGTAGACCTGAATCTGGAGGCCGCAGAGGCCACCGCAAAGGAGCTGGATCCCACCGGCACCCGTGCCTTTGCCTTTAAGTGCAATGTTGCAAATCCCCAGGATGTGGAGCGCTGCTTTGCAGAGATCATTGCCAAGTTCGGCAGAGTGGACATTTTGGTCAACAATGCCGGTATCATCCGTGACCGTACCATCATCAAGATGCCGGTGGAGGACTGGGAGCTGGTGCTGAAGATTGACCTGAGCGCTCTGTTCTACTGCTGTAAGCAGGTGCTGCCCGGCATGATCGAGCGTCAGTACGGCAAGATCGTCAACATGTCCTCCATGGGCTTTATGGGCTCACATGGCCAGAGCAACTACGCTGCCGCAAAGCACGGCGTTGTAGCGCTGTCCCGTGTGCTTGCCAAGGAATATGCCAAGTATAACATCACCGCCAACGCTGTCTGTCCTGCCGCAGTGGCAACGGACATGATCACTGCTGTGGAGCCGGAGCTGCTGAAAAAGAAGATGGCAGCCTTCCCCCGTTGCCGTCCCGCTGAGGTTGCGGAGCTGGCCGCTGTTGTCTCCTTCCTTGCCAGCGATGACTCCTCCTTCGTCAACGGTGAGCGCATGATCGTCACCGACGGCAGAATGTGTCTGTAAGAGGTAACACTATGAGAAATGCTGTTTTGGTCTCCGCGGTGCGTACCCCCGTGGGCAAAATGGGCGGTGTATTCAAGTCCATTGATCGGCTGGATATGACCGATGCGGTCATCAAAGAAGCCATCGCCCGTGCCGGTATCTCCTCGGAGATGGTGGAAGAGAACATTTGGGGCAATATCCCACTGTTTCTCACACCTGCCCGTTATGTATGGCTGCATGCCGGTATGAGTGTTAACACTGCCTGCCTCACCGTCAACCGTGGCTGCGGCACCGGTCTGAGCGCCATTACCACCGCCTGCGCCATGATCACCACCGGCGGCGGCGATGTGTATATGGCCGGCGGCGTGGAGCAGGATTCCCGAAGATATTTCTATCTGCAAAATGACAACCCCTACGAGGGTGGCATGCCCCGACTGAATTTCCAGTACAGTAGTCCCAAGGAGCCTTACGGTGATCCCAACATGCTGACCACTGCGGAAAATGTGGCAGCAAAGTATGGCATCACCCGTGCAGAATGTGACGAATACGCCGCAAGAAGCCAGAACCTGGCTTGCCTGGGCTATGAAGAGGGCTTGTATCCCGAGCATATCGTCCCCATTTCCGTTCCCCAGCGGAAGGGCGATCCCATTATTGTTGACCGTGATGAGATCCTCCGTCCCGGCACCACTGTGGAGGCGCTGGCAAAGCTGCGCCCGGTGGCAGGCGGTGTCTGCACCGGCGGCAACTGCTCGCCGCTCAATGACGGCGCCGCTGCCTGCGTGCTGATGGAAGAGGAAAAGGCACGAAGCCTGGGTCTGAAGCCGCTGCTGCGGTTTGTGGACTTTGCGGTGGCAGGTGTGGATCCCCGTTATATGGGTCTTGGCCCGATTCCTGCCATGCAGAAGGTGATGAAGCGCAACGGCATGACAGTGAAGGATTTCTCCTTCATTGAGTGCAACGAGGCCTTCGCCTGCCAGACCCTGGCTGTGCAGCGTGAGCTGGACATCCCCACCGAGATCTTGAACATCCGTGGCGGCGGCATTGCCCTGGGTCATCCCTACTCCGCCACCGGCATCAGTCTGGTTGCCAAGGCCGCCGGCATTTTTGCCCGTCAGGGCGGTGAGCGCTGTGCCATTACCTTCTGTGTTGGCGGCGGTCAGGGTGTTGCGGCAATTTTTGAAAACTGTAATTGAGGTACATAACTATGGGTGAATTTGTAAAATTTGAAGTTAAAGACCACATTGGTGTGGTCACCATTGACCGACCCCCGGTCAATGCAGTGTGTGAATCCATCCGTCTGGATCTTCGGGAGATTTTTGAGTCTCTTAACACCCGTACCGATGTGTACTGTGTGATCCTCCGTGCCGAAAACCGCTGCTTCTCCGCAGGTCACGACCTGAAGGAAGCCGGTCAGTCCAAGGATCCCGAATTCCGCAGCCGTGTGAATCCCACCATTGACGCTTCCTTCCATGCGCTGTACCGCTGCCGTGTGCCGGTGGTGGCAGCCGTTCACGGTCACGTGATCGGCATGGGCTTCGCCTACGCCAGCCTTTGTGACGTGGTGGTGGCAGCAGAGGACGCACTGTTTAATTTCCCGGAGATCACCGTGGGTACCGTGGGTGGCCCCGTGTGGCTGAAGCGGATCGTGCCGGATAAGGTGGCACGCTATCATTTCTACACCGCTACCCCCTTCACTGCCGAAGAACTGAAGCACTGGGGTGTTGTGCATGAGGTGGTACCCAAGGAGCAGCTGTTTGACGCTGCCATGGCAGTTGCCAAGAAGATCGCCAAGCAGTACCCCCCTGCTGTGTGGGCTTCCAAGATCACCATGATTGAGAGTGAGCTGGAGCAGTTTGACGTGGTGGAGCTGCAGTCCCGTATGCGTGCAAGAGGCAACGACGAGCTGCTGGGACCCGACCCCAACCGCGGCGAGTGCGCCCGTGCAAAGCTGGAAAAGAGAGAGCCGGTATTTGATATGGCACCCTTCAAGCGATGGGAGACATTGAAATGAAAGAATATACATTGCTGAAAATCCAGCGGTTTGATGACGGTGTTGCTTTGGTAACCATGGACAGACCGCCGCTGAATCTTATGAGTCCCGACATGCTTTACGAGGTGCGGGATGCTTTGATGGAACTTGGAAACGATGACACCATGCGGTGCATTGTCCTCACCGGCTCCCAGCGTGCCTTCTGCGCAGGCGCAGACGTGAACACCTTCAAGGAGTTCCCCCGGGACATGAATACGATCATCGGTCAAAATATTTACAATTCCATTGAAAACGTCCGTGTCCCCATCATTGCCGCCATTGAGGGTCACTGCCTGGGCGGTGGCCTGGAGCTGGCGCTGTGCTGTGACATCCGCTATGCCTCCGAAACGGCAAAAATCGCTTTGACCGAGGCAAACCTGAGCCTTATCGCCGCTTACGGCGGTATGACAAGACTGCCCTGGCTTATTGGTGAAGCCAATGCCAAGCTGATGTTCTACACCGCCGCTCGTCTGTCCGGCCAGGAAGCAAAGGATATGGGTCTGGTGCAGAAGGTAAGCAAGCCGGACGAGCTCATCAACGACGCTTTGGAGCTTGCCCATCTTATGGCCACAAAAGCCCCCCGTTCCCTGGCTGCTGCAAAGCAGGTATTCCATCAGTTCCGTGAGGAGCTGTTTGCCGCCGGCATGCGCAGAGAAGACCGTGGCAGTCTCTTTGCCTGCCGCAGTGAGGACGGCAAGGAAGGCATCACCGCACTGAAGGAAAAACGTCAACCGAAATTTAAAAACCGTTAAGGAGTGTAATACTATGAGAAATCTGGAAGGTAAGTACTGTATCGTTACCGGCGCCGGTAAGGGCATCGGTAAGGCCATTGCCAAGCGTTTCCTGCTGGAGCAGGCTGCCGGTGTTGCCATTTTGGAATGGGATCTGGAACTGGCAAAGGCGACCGCCAAGGAGCTGGATCCCACCGGCGAGAAGGTCATTGCCGTTAAGTGTAACGTTGCGGATTCTGATATGGTCAAGGCCGCTGTGGATGAGACTCTCGCCAAGTTCGGCAGAATTGACGTGCTGATCAACAATGCCGGTGTCACCCGTGACCGCATCTTCCACAAGATGACCGACGAGGAGTGGCATACTGTTATTGACATCAACCTGAACGGTGTTTACAATCTCTGTAAGTTTGTTGTGCCTCTTATGCGTGACCAGGAGAGTGGCGCTATTGTCAACATTTCCTCCACCTCTCTGCTGGGCAATCCCGGTCAGGCCAACTACGCTGCCACCAAGGCTGCGCTACAGGGCTTCACCCGTACCCTGGGCAAGGAGCTGGGTCGCAAGAACGTCCGTGTCAACTGCATCGCCCCCGGTCACATTGACACCGATATGATGCGCGCCATCGGTGAGGAAAAGCTGAATGCCGCCATCGCCCGTCTGCCCATGCAGCGCCTGGGTGATCCCGACGAGATCGCAACTGTGGCTGCCTTCCTCTGCACCGACGATTCCAGCTGGGTCACCGGTCAGACCATCATGGTCAGCGGCGGCGCCTCCTGCACCTGATCGTTCCGTACAAAAGCGCAATGCGGACACCTCCCACGGGGGTGTCCGCTTTCCTTTTCAAAACTTCATAACAAACGAAAAAACATCTTGACTTTTCCCTCTTTTATGCTATAATATTATCCGCATGGAGGCTTAGCTCAGCTGGTTAGAGCGCATGCTTCACACGCATGAGGTCACTGGTTCGAGTCCAGTAGTCTCCACCAAATAAGAAACCCCATCCACCCGGATGGGGTTTTCTTGTTTAATGACGGATGGACGAGAACCAGCGGTTCGATAAATGACACCCCAAGAGCACAAGCAAAGCGATGTGCGATTGGTCGGTGGAATTTATGCAGCGAGCGAAGCGAGTCGTAGTCCAGTAGTCTCCACCAAATAAGAAACCCCATCCACCCGGATGGGGTTTTCTTGTTTAATGACGGATGGACGAGAACCAGCGGTTTGATAAATGACACCCAAGAGAACGAGCAAAGCGATGTGCGATTGGTCGGTGGAATTTATGCAACGAGCGAAGCGTGGTGTATATTATCACCCCTATGGGGCTGTATCTCATCACGCGTCTGCGTGCATCTCCCTGCGGTTTGAGGGGATAGTATAACAACAGATATTCAAGGGGTTGCCTAATTACAATTAAGGCAACCCCTTGTTTTATCCAAATTTGATGGCCAAAACGTCGTCAATGAGTGTCTTCTCCATAATTATCTCCCGTTTTTGCCCAGTCTGTCGCAAGTCTTATGCCGGCTCTGTTGCTGCAGTTATGCCGATGGAGTCGGTTTTATAGTCTTCTGGAATCACGGGGTCTTCTGCGATAATTTTCTTCACTGCCTGCCGGATCAAAGCGTTCTCTTCTTCTGTTCCGGGGCCTGCAGAGGTGATGTCCTCCGGGTCATATTCAAAAATCTTGCAGAACAGCGACATTGCGGCAACATAGCTGCCGGTGACGCTGGGGTGGGATTTGTCTGCATTGTACAGATTCAGGGTACTACCGGTATACAGATCAAAGAAGGCAATGCCTGCATGGGCCACAGGGATATCCAGCTCTTTTGCAATGGCATCATAGGACGCTGCCAGCTGCCAGGTCATTTCCTCATTGGTGAAATTATATTTCTCCAGTGTGTCACTGCCGGTCTCTCTGCCCCAGGTGGCATAGAGGATCGGCTGGGCGCCGATGCCGCGGATCTTCTCCACCAGCGCTCTGACACCGTCATAGAAGGCAGGCGCATTGATTGCAGGGCGCACACTCTGCTCCTGGAGGATCACAAAATCATACTTTGTTGCGCCGGATAGCGCATTTTTTACCAGCGTACCATAGGGATCCGAAGGGTCTGCAAACTTTTCCAGGGTGTAAGCGCCCTTGGTGATGGTGGCAACCGTCAGACTATAACCGCAGGCCTTTGCCATAGCCTGAAAATATACGGTCGGCATATCATTATAAAATGTATAACTGTTACCGATGAACAAAATAGAATATTCCTTATCCTTGGGAAGCATGGTCTCTCCTCCTGCTGTTGTGGTCTCCTCTGCCGACTGTGTTCCCGCACAACCGGCAAGCAACAAAGCAACTGCCAAAAGTAACGCAAATACTCTTTTCAAACCGCTTTGCCCCTTTCTTTTATGTATGTCTGTTATATACCACAGAAATGACACAGTGTCAATAATCCATGCCAGGTAAAATCCCATATTTTTCTTGTAATTCCGCAAAGTAACAATTATATTTTTCTTTGTTTCGGCAAAGATAGTTTCAAGGAAAGAAAAGTCGGTTTCTTAGGGGAAAGCGGCTTTGGCTTTCCCGAAAACGACAAAAGGAGAGATATGTTATGAAGAGCAATAATCAGATCAATGTTCCCCAGGCAAAGGCTGCTATGGAGCAGTTCAAGATGCAGGCAGCTCAGGAGGTTGGCGTTAACCTGACCAACGGTTACAATGGTCACCTGACTTCCCGTGAAGCCGGCTCCGTGGGCGGCCAGATGGTCAAGAAGATGATTGAGGCTTACGAGCAGGGTATGCAGTAATCAAAAAAGAGAGGTCGCCCAATCGGGCGGCCTCTCGGTCTTATTGGTTTGTGAGATCAGGTACATTCCAGCCTTTTACAACTTCATATCTTGCCAGCATTTCTTTGATCTCTGCCAGCTGCGTGGCATCGTAGGCCGTCGGGTCTGCGTTGACGGACTCTGCCAACTGGCGGAAAGACTGACGCAGGATTTTGGAGTTGACGGTAATGCCGTCAATCAATTTCACGCGCACCAACGCCGACAAGAGGGTTTCTCCATAATTTTCCACATCGTAATTGCGGATTTGCAAAGAGATTTCCTGTCCGGAACGGATCTTGCTTCGTTTACAGGGCACAAAAACTGCCGAATTTCCCTCCAACTGCAGGCGAAAAATCAGTGCGTGGCTATCATCCAGCTGATCCAGCACCATTTCATCGCCGTAAAATACAGCATTGAGTTTGATGCCGTTGACTTCCGGACATAGCTCTGAGCCGGTAATGGCTGCCTGGAAGCGGTGGAAGCTATAACCACCATCATGGGCTATGGCAATATAGTGTTTTCCCTCTTCTGTGTTGTAATACCGCTGGGGCACAACGGGTGAGCCGTCTGCCTCCACGCAAGAGAAGCTGCCGATTTTTTTGCAGTTATAGGTATCTGTGGTTCTGTCAACGCCGAAAATACGATAGCCGTTTGTGCAAATGGTGCCGGTAAGCTGAAAACCTGCCAGATCTACGTACATATCCCTGTCAAGCCGCAGATTTACCGCCGTATTCCGCGCCAAAACCCACAGACCGCCGCCATAGGCACCGCAACCGGTACAGATACTGTTGACAAAGGTATGCTGTCCTGCTGTTTCTTTCTCACTTGTCAGGAATTTTCTGCATTGGGAGCAGTAAAGACCGGTATTGATACAGTTATCCGCAAAGGCTACCTCATAATGCTTTGGCGCACTTATTAAATATGTATTGGTGCTTTCGATTGCGATTTGCTCCCACTGGGACCGTGTTCCCTTGTAGTGAAAGGTCGTTAACTTTGGGCAGTAATCAAAGGCGCGCCATGCGATCTCTTTTAAACCTGCCGGCAACAGGATCGTTGTGAGCTTGTCGCAATAGTTGAAGGTGTTTTGCTCGATGACGGTAACTTTATCCGGAACGATCAGGGATGTTAATTCACTGCAATTCCAAAATGCATGGCGGCCGATATGTGTTACACCGTCCGGAATTTTACATTCGGGGAATATTGCGCCCATAAATGCGCTGTAACCGATATAGGTAAGACTGTCAGGCAGTGTTATGGATGCCAAATTAATACAGGCAGAAAAAGCGCAGTCACCAATACTTGTAACACCCTCCTCTACGATCACCTTACGGATCAAATTCCGCAAAGAATACCATGGAACACTGTCGGTGCTGGTCAGATTTTGCATAGGCCCGATACCGGAGATTCTCATAGTGCCGCTACTGTCCAAATTCCATCTTACATTGTCGCCGCAGCTTCCGGAGGCATTGACAGCTTCTACCGGTGTGACTGCGAACATAGAAATAATAATTGCCAGCAATACCAGCACTGCGCATATCCGCTTCATAGTCGCACCTCCCCTTTGTTATTTGATAGGTTTTATTGCAGGAAAAACAGTGCGTTTTGGATAATAAAGTTTGCATAGTTCCCCACGGGCAAGGTCTGTGACCTGAGGCATCGCAAGTCGCCCATTGGCTCTGCACAGGATCATTTTAAAGATTCCAGCATCTCAGTGAGCTTTTCGGCGGCTGCTTCGCCGGCGCCTTTGGCAAAGTAGCTGGTGAAACTTTCGTAGCAGCCGTATTCATAGGCTTCCCTTGTAGGCACGTAGCTCTGTCCCTGGTTTGCGCAGGAGAAGGCCATGGTCATGGGGAATGGAGAATGCTCCTTTACGTAGGTTCCCTGGGCGCCGAAGGCCTCATAGGGGAAGGTAATGAAGGCAAAATCACCGATGCGCACGGCGTTCAGCTCCATATTGGCACTTTGGGGGCGGTTCACACGTCCGCAAATTGCACCGGCGTGATGCACAGAGGTGACACCCAGCGGTTTTCCGTAGGCTTCTGCGGTGGCTTTATCGGCGTTTTCCCACAGTTCACGGACACGCTTTGCGACCTCCAGTTTATCCTCGTCATCATGGTTCACCGGCTGCTCAAACAGCACACGGCTTACACGGAAGGTGCTGCTGTCCATTTTCTGCAGATCGGGCAATGCGTTTTTCACATACCGGGCAATACGCCAGCCGTACACAATGGGGCTGGTGTCGCCGTAACGACGTCTTTTCGCAATAGGCAGACCGTCAGTCTCTTCCGGGATACGGGAGCCTTGCACCAGGTTTCCGGCAGCGCCGGTAAAATAGGCAAAGTGCATTTTGGTAGAGCCCTCCAGATAATTACGGGCTGTGCCGATAAAGTCAGGAGAGATTTCTTTGTTGTCGCTACCGCCGGCAGTGGTGGGGTGAACCTGAAAGTTTACCATCAAAATAGAGGGCTTCTCTTCCCGTTCCAGCTTGACAATCAGCATTTCCCTATCAGGAGCAGCCGCATGTCCCACAATGGGCGCAGATTTAAAATCACCAAAGGCTGGGCCTGCATAAGTACCGTTTTCCAGCAGGTAATGGCGGACGAAATTCATGTTCTCCGTCTCAGTGCGTGTACCGTAAAGAGTAGCAGGTGCCAGGTCTTCCAGGGCAGCAACTGCTGCCTCCTCCAAGGCATCCATGTAAAGCTTTTTATAATCCTCCACGATGCAGGGCAGACTGCTCAGCACGTCGGGTGCGGCATGGGTATGGGTGGAGCAGATGTTGATGCGATCCACCGGCACACCGGTCTTTTCAAAAAGGCGGCTGCGGAGCTCATCTGTCCACTTGGGATTGCAGCGGATCAGATCCTGGGTGTACAAAAGGAACTTTTCCTCGCCGTGAGAGAATGCGATGCAGGTGGCATAGATATCCTCCAGCACCACCTCGGACATACGCTTGTGGGTCGCACCGTAGCCTGCCAGAGGCACAGAGAAGTCGGGCGTAATACATACACGTCCATAGCCTGCAAAAAGTGTGTTTTCCATAGTAACAGCCTCTTTTCCTTTTTCTTTCAGTATACAAAACAAAAAAGCAAATTGCAATCAAAAGTTGAAAATCACACAGAGTTGTGGTAGAATAAATAAAACGAAAGGGGTGACAGCATGGCAATTTATGAATCCGGTGAGATGTACCTGGAAACCATTCATGTTCTGGAGAAGAAAACCGGAAAAGTTCGTAGCATTGACATCAGTGAACACATGGGCTACAGTAAACCCAGTGTCAGCCGTGCTGTGGGCCTTTTGAAAAAAGACGACTATATTCAAGTGGACAAGGACGGCTACATCACCCTTACGGATGCCGGTCGGGCGCTAGCAGAAAAGATCTACGAGCGGCACACCGTGCTGTCTCAAATGCTGATACGTCTCGGTGTCAGTGAGGAAACCGCCATGGAGGATGCCTGCCGCCTGGAGCATGCCATCAGCGACGAATCCTTCGAAGCTATCAAAAGACATATAGAAGCAGGTCAACCGAAATAACGGCAGACCGCAAACCAAGGTGTTATGCAAACGCAGAATATATTAAGAACCCCACAAACTGTCAAAACACAAGATTTGGCAGTTTGTGGGTTCTTTTGTTCTCCGGGTGACAAAGCTGCCAAAACGAGAGTAAATTGCGCACGTCTGTTTTATGTAAACCTCGAATAATTAAGAAGCCCAGGAATTGTTAAAACGTAAGGTTTGGTGTCCTGGGGATTTTTGGTGATCCGGGAAACAAGGGCGCCAAAAGATGGTTGATCGCCACATATCGGTTTTATGTAAACTCGGAACATATTGTGAAGCGCATTAATTATCAAGTGCAATGCGGGTTTCATTGGTGTCCTGGGAAGCAGGATGACCAAAAGATGGCTGACCGCCGTATATTAGGTTATGTTAACTTAGAATAAATTCAGATGTCAATACGTCCTCCAAAGCACAAGGTTTGATTATTTACGGGTTTCTTTCGTTCTCCGGGAGGCAGGATGGCCGAAAGATGGTTGCTCACCACATGTCGGTTTTATGCAAACTCGGAACATATTGAGAAGCGCATTAATTATCAAGTGCAATGTGGGTTTCATTGGTGTCCTGGGAAGCAGGATGACCGAAAGATGGCTGATTGCCGTATATCGGGGTTATGTTAACTTAGAACAAATTTAGATGTCAATACGTCCTCCAAAGCACAAGGTTTAATGATTTGTGAGGAGACTTTGGTATGCTAAAAAACAGACCTGCCGAAATGACGGCAGGTCTGTTTTTGCTTGGTTAGTTTTCAAGTTCTATACGCGTAGTCGTTGCTTGCCAGGTGTCAATAAGGGTGTACCATGCCCGCTGTCCCTGGGCGCAGAAAACGCAAATGTAACGGTTCTCCAGAATAGAGAAGGTAAACATCCCTTCACACAGCGTTTCCGTCATGCCGGTGGTTAGGTCATAGCTTTTCAGCACATTTCCGTTGCTGCTCTCGTCCCGGTAGATCACCTTATCTCCCATCACCTGATACTCCACCGCATTCACCGGAAGCCGCTGGGTCTCCCCGTCCCGATAGCGGATGACTGTCCAGCTTTTTGCATTGCCGCCCTCTGCCATATAGATGTCCTCCCCCTGGGCAAGGATCTTAATGGGGTAGAAATCCAGCCCGATCTCTTCAAAATCCATAGTTCCCTTGGGGGCACGGAGGAACAGATTTTCGTCTTCTTTTGTGGCATAGATATAATTCTCATCCACATACCAGCTTTGGACCCCCTCCGGCCAATTTTGGCGCTTACCGGTTTGCAGATCCAAAATACCGTCAGAGGAATAGAGGGTACTACCCTCTGCGTAAAGCTGTGCGCTGCCCACCCCCTGGAAGACCGGCTTCTCTGTGGTACCGTCCTTTTTCAGGGCATACAGATCCGACCATGTATTGGTATAGAGAACATACTGATCCGTTACCATCAGGTGTCCGGGCAGCGTATGGGGGTCAGCAAGAATCAGCTCCTCCAAGCTACCGCTGGCAAGGTCATAGCGGAAAATGGAATTTTCCGTACCTGCCAGGTAAATACAGCCGTCTGCATAGGCGGAATAGCCGAGACCCATGGTATTGTTGGCTGCGGTAGTACCGTTTTCCCTTCCCAAAGAAAGGTCAGGCAGGCGCTGAGCAATGGACTGAGGATTAACAGTTCCGTAATCCTCAGGCACCGGTGCCGCAAACGCCTTCACCGTCAGCGCTTTCAGCATTGCCTCTGCCTGGGCATCGGTGACCCAATAGGGATAGTCCAGGTGAAGCATGTAGTCACCGTCTGTCCAGTACAGCCGTGTCTCGCCGCCCTTACAGTAATCGGTGCCGGTGTAGTCCGGCAGCGCCGGGATGGTCACATATAGCACCTCATAGCCGCCGATGATCATGGTTTTTGCGGTCACACCATCTTCTTCTCCTAGCTTTTCCAGAGTATCCACGCAGTTTTCACCGTAGGTGTTATTGATATAGTGATCTACCACACTTTGGCACAGGCGCAGCTCCCCCGGTTTTCCATCCTGCTTCCACGCTGTCTCCACTGTGGATAGGTAATATTGGGAGCCGCTGCTGCCGCCACCGGCATATTGCCAGCGCGCACCCGGCTCCAGCACATACAGTGCTTCCAGCCATTGGGGTGCGTCCGGGTTCACCTCCACCTCCATCGCCACCTTCAAGCCACTCTGACCTTCCATGAGGATATTTCCCTCGGCATCCATCCGGAAGGGAAAAACCGTCTCATCGGGTACGATCTCACAGCCCGTAATGGGTCTGCTAAAAATGCCCGTTGCCGCAACCGTTACCGCAAGAACGCAGAGAATTGCCGCCACAAGAATCACATAGCGAAGGATCCCTCTGCCACCTGTCTTTCCTTCTGCCTCTGCCAGCAGCGCTTCGTCAATGCCGCCAATGGCACTTAACAAATCTTCCTTTTTCATAGGTCATAACCCTCCTTCAGCAAATATTCCTTCAACGCCTGCCGTGTGCGGCAAAGCATCATCCGCACATTGGCTTCCTTCAAGCCAAGCCCTTCGGCAATGGCAGACACATCCTCCAAATAAAAATATCTGCGGATAAAAACAACACGCCGTTTCCGTGGCTCCCCCTTCAGGAAGCAACTAATGACTTGTGACAGCGCCTTTATATCCACCTGGGACTCCGTGGCGCAGCTGTCTGCTATGTCCCCCAGCTCCTCCAGCGGCACAAGGGTCACATCGCCTCCACGGCGCAAAGCACTGTTTTTTCGCAAAATGCCAATGGCACGGTTACGGGTAAGCCGTCCTAAAAACAAGCGCAACTGCTGCGGCTTTTGGGGCGGTATGGCATTCCATGCATCCAGCCATGTATCTGCCACCGCTTCCTCCACATCGGCTGCGCTGGGCAAAATATTTGATGCCACAGTTCGGCAGTAATCGCCGTACTGCGCCATACATTCCCGTACCGCCTGCTCATCCCGGCGAAAGAACAGCTCTATGATCTTTTCGTCTGTCATACCGATCTCCTTTCCAAAGGGCCCTTCACCTTAAAAGACGCAGGCTGTGTACTGAATATAACAGAAAAAAGCAAAAAAGACGAGACGCAGCAGCAAAATGCAGCAAATGCGTCTCGTCTTTTGGTTTAGTCATTCCAAATGGGATTGCCGATGGCGGTGAGGGTGCCGGTGGTTGTGTCGGTGATCTCTACACGGTAGAAGGCGGCATTTTCGTCCGCCTCCCGGGCGTAGTAGAAGGGCATGGTGGGATCAAACTCTGCTTCAAACACAACGCCCTTGTCATCCAAAAGCGTCACGCGGTAGGTATGGGTGGGGTCATACTGACTGCTGTGGAAGTCAGACACGCAGAACACCACACGGCTTCCTGCAAAGTCCGTAGCGCCGCCCATACGGGTGTCGCCCACCACCATACGGATACCGATGCCGCCGGTGCTGAAGTCGCCTACCTTGGCATAGTTTAGGTAGCTTTCTGCGGTCTTGCTGTCTGCGTAGATGGTGGTCAGGGTGTTTACGGAAGCCACACCGTGTCCGTCATAACCGGCGGTTGCCCACACACGCTTGCCGGCCGCCAGCAGATCTGTCCACAGCTTATAGTTATTCTTTGTACGGGAGTCGGTCTTGGACACGTAGAACACCTCAAGACCGGTGTAATCTGCAAACCAGTAATCCAGCGGATCGTCGGAAATAAACCGCTTGCCGTCCTTGGGGTGGACGAATACGAACATACCGCCGGCGTCTTTCACTGCCTGGATTAATTCCTGAAAACGTGCGATTTTAAAGTTGGGATAGCTAAAGTGCCACTCGCCGTTTTCGTCCTCCTGGAATTTAAACTCTGTAAACTGCTTCAGCACCTGCTCACCGGCTTCTCTGTCGGTGAAAATCATATTATAGTGCATCTGCTTGCCGGTGGCCTTACTGTCTGTAATGTTGGTGGAAGGCTCCGTGCCACCGATAAAGACGGTATCATCCCAATCCGCCAGGTCCATGTGCAGCAGCTGCTTATGGTCAACGATGGTAGCAAAGTCCATATCCAGCTTTTTCAGGTTTGCAGCCCACTGGGCAAGGGTCTGATTGCCGTCGGAGGTGCCGCCGGTATTGCCATGGTCATGGAGTTCACCGTGGTAAGCAGTACGGCCTGCGTACAGCTGCTCCAGGTGGGCAGCATCTTCGTTATAAGCAAAGGCAAGATCCCAGGAAAGGTTTTCCCACTTTGCCAGGAAGCTCTGCAGCGTTTCTGCGTAGGTGTTGTACACACCCATGTTTTCATCAAAAGTGGTCAGCACATCGTAAAGGCTCTTGCCCATGCCGCTGCCCAGGGATGTCTCCCCTTCTACGGTCACGTAAGGCACGGCAAAAACAGGCAGCTTGCCATTGATCTCGTTATCGGCGCTATCCGGTTTCAAGATGCCCTTAATCAGCACACCGGTCTTTTTGGCGCCGCTTTGGAAGGTCTCACCTGCAAAGGCAGTGTACAGGCTGTCCTCCAGGTTTTCTGCAGGCATGGCGGTCAGGCTGACAGCCACACCGTAGCTGTCAATTTTTGCCGCCAGGACCTCATCGCAGTTCCAGATGCCGGTGTAATAAATGCCGTCGGCAGAGGGGCGCAGAGACACGCCGCAGATCCGGGCATCCAGTCTATGGAAGGAATATGCGCCGGCTTCTTCTGCTGCGTAATAGGTCTTATCCTCCACGGTGGTGAAGGTGGCATTTGCCAGGGTTGCACCCTGGAAGGTAGCTGTGCCGTAGCCTGCAAAGTCATCATTGCTGCTGTCAAAGCAGGTCACGCTGCCGCTGCCTGTAAAAGTCACGTTCTGACCCATCAGGTCAACGGTGTAATTACCGCCGGACAGCGGCATTTCGCCCGCCGCTGCACGGATATAGCGAACATTTTCGTTATAGTCTGCCACCATAGAGGCATTGTCTGTGTACCAAACGGTGCTGCCGTCCTCATACACCAGACCGCTGCCCATAATAGAAACCGTGCCGTCGGCATTGCCGTGGAGAATGGGTTTTTGGGAATAATTATCCAAAATCAGCTTGCCGCGAATATAGCCGGTGCAGGTGACTGCACTTTTAGAAATAACATTGTCATCCAGCCTTGCCTGATAGATATGCAAAGAATAAATATGGGCATGGCAAGTACCGGTATAGTCCGGTGTAATGGTCAAAGAAGCGGTCTTGTCGCAATAGAGATCTGTACCGTAGGTTCTGTTGGGGACTGCGCCGTTTATCAGGTTGCAGTTAGCCAGCGTTGCCTTTCCCTCCACAAATACATTACCGCCGTTGGTAGAGGCCGTACCGCCGCTGATTTCGGGGCAGCCGCTGCCGCCGATGGTAGACGTGTTGGAAGCGCTGGTAATGCCGGTTCTTGTATAAATATTGCCACCCTCGACACCGCTGCCGTCCGTAACTGTACCGCCGGTCAGCTTCAGGTTGCCGTTATTTATATAGAGATTACCGCCGTTTGTACCGGCTTTGCCACCGGTAACTGTACCGCCGGAGATATTGATCGCCGCATTGGTGGAGGCCGTGTAAGCATTGCCACCCTTTTCCTTGGCGCTACCGCTTTGGAGCGAACCGCCGGTCATATTCAAAATGCCCTTGGTGGCGCAATACACTGTACCGCCGTTGGTGCCGGAGTTACTCTTGAAGGTAGTGCCACTAAGATTTGCGGTAAGACCGGTGATGTAAATGCCGCCGCCGTTTTTGGCGCTGCCGCTGCTGACCGTGCCGCCGGACATGGTGCAGGTGGGCGCAGCATCGCCGCTGGCAATATAGATATTACCGCCGGAGGTGGTGGCCGTTCCCTTGGTAACTGTACCCTTCAGGATCTGGAAATCCACGCCGCCCTTAATATAGATGTTACCGCCGTTGGTGGCTTTGCCACCGGTAATCGTCGTGCCGTCCACATAGCAACGGCCTTCAGCCACATAAATGTTGCCGCCATCGACGCCGTTACCGCCGGTAACAGTACCGCCGTACATTTCCAATCTGCCGCTGACAACATGAATTGCGCCGGCCATACTCTCCTGCGCAGTGCTGCTGCCGATGATTTTTACATTGCGAAGCAGGTACAGCTTTGCATAGTCCTTCTTATTCAGATAGAAAGGTGTGCCGGTGGGAGAAGAAAAGGTTCCGCCGTAGGCATAAATACGGCCGGTAGCGATGCTGGCAATACTTCCCTGTTCCGCACCGCCTGCGGTGTTACCGGTCACTTCACCGTCACCGAAAATATTGATTCGTGCATTATTGGTAGCATAGAACACACGGGTGGTGGAAGTAATATTGTTGCCGTTCAAGTCAATGCAACGAGTGCCATTGTTATTAAATGTGTACTTGGCAGTATTGGACAAACCGCCTTCCGGTACATAGTAATGGCCTGTTGCCAAAGTAGTATCTTTGGTAATTTGGGGCAGAGGCTGCCAGGACACAGCGCTGCCGCCGCAGATCTCGCAAACATGATTCTCTGTCACATCCGCTGCCCATACATTGGCAATGCCTACGCAGAGCAGCAAAACGAAGGCAATCAGCAGTGGAATTAACCGTTTTTTCATGGTACACATTCCTTTCCCATTGTTATCTGCTTCTATTCTAACAAAAAAATTTAGAAAAAACATTCTTTAATTGGACTTAAACTTACAATATCTTGCATTTTTCCCCGTTCATGTTATAATATTCACAAAAAACTGCAATTCAGGAGGTGCTTATGGAATTTCCGATTTTTTCTGTGGTTCGCTGCGGTCGCTTTCATGTTGGTAACAACTCCACACGCAGACTCATAGATCCCACCGACGAGCTGGGTACCCACGCAGTCCATTATGAACTGGAATTTTACTATGCAGATTGCCCCGGCGGTTTGACCATAGGCAGCATTTCCCATACTGCCAGGCGAGGCTTTTTCTCCTGCTGCAAACCGGGTCAGTACCGTAAGATGGTGCTGCCCTACAAATGCTTTTTTATAAATATCGCCACAAAGGATCCGGCGCTGATCAAGGCCTTGGATGCACTGCCCGACTATGCGCCCATGGAGCAGACAGAACAAATTCTGTCCCTTTGCAAAACCATAGCCGGAGAGAGCAGCCGGGATGCGCTGCACGGTAAGCTGCTGATAGAGGGCTGCGTTTGTACCATTTTAAGTATTCTGCTTCGCAATAGCTGTGCCATTGCCAATTACACCGACCACAAGGTGGATCGGCATCAATCCTGCCTTTTGGCGGCAAACCATTATTTACGGGAGCATTTGCAGGAAAACATCAGTCTGGAGACCCTTGCCCATGACAGTGGCTTGCATCCCACCTATTTTCACAAACTGTTTACCGCGGCCTTCGGCAAAACTCCCACCCAGCAGCTGACAAGCTACCGCATTCATGCCGCCGTCAACCTGCTGATGAACGATGAATTGCCCATCAGTGAGATCTCCAGCCGTTGCGGATTCTCCACCCCCAACTACTTTTGCAGCAAATTCCGGGAAGAAACGGGCATTTCTCCCAGAGAATACCGCAAAACCTGCCGTGAGAAATGGAACAAGAAGAAATGATAAGGGGATTGCTACGGCGGCGATGCCGCCTCGCAATGACGAAAAAAGGCGAGATGCAGATGCATCTCGCCTTTTGGATTATTTTTCAATCTGGGCAACGAAGGCGGTGCGGTCGGGGGCGCCATAGAAGGCGGAGCCGGCAACCAGCACATTTGCGCCGTTGGCCTTGCAGATCTCTGCGGTGTTCAGGTCAACACCGCCGTCCACCTCCAGGTGGCATTCGGGGTTGACTTCATCCAGCATTTCACGCAGCTGCTTCAGCTTGGGCATCATATGCTCCATAAACTTCTGACCGCCGAAGCCGGGTTCCACGGTCATCACCAGCACCAGGTCCACCATGGGCAGATACTTTTCAATGGCCTCTGCAGGGGTGTTGGGCTTTACCACGATGCCGGGCTTTACACCCAGGGAGCGGATCAGCTCCAGGGTCTTTTCAATGTTTTCGGGAGTGTCTGCTTCCACGTGGATAGTCAGGTAGTCAGCGCCTGCCTTGCAGAACTCCTCGGCATATTTGATGGGAGTGTCAATCATCAGATGCACATCCAGCACCAGGTCGGTGATCTTACGCATAGATTTGACCCAGGCGTAGCCGAAGGACATATTGGGGACGAAGTGACCGTCCATAATGTCCACGTGCAGCCACTTGGCGCCGTTGCGCTTTGTTTCGTCCATGTCTGCATGGAAATGCATATAGTCAGCAGACAGAATGGAAGGGGAAAGAATAGCCATAGTTTTATTCCTCACAATTCAATTTTTTACTTTTCATCGGAGCAGGTGTCACAGTTGAGCATGGTCATGCCGGGGCCGCAAAGGGACTCAAAATCTGCCACAAAATCATTGACAGCCGATGTGACATTGGCATTTTTGATCAGGTTCTCAATCACGTCGGAGGCAATGGTGAGACAGCCAACACCGTACTCGCAAAGCTCCTGCACCTGCTGGGAATTTTTGAAGCCGGCTGCCAGGATCCGGGTCTCCATGCCGTTGCGCACGTAAATATCGTGCATTCTCTTGGTGGAGGCAACACCATCGCCACCCAGGTTGTCAATACGGTTGACATAGGGAGCGGCATACTCTGCGCCTGCCTTGGCTGCCAGATAGGCCTGCATGGGGGTATAGATGGCAGTGGCCGTCACATGGTAGCCCTCGCCACGGAGGATCTGCATAGCACGCAGACCTTCGGGGATGGTGGGGATCTTGATATAGGTGTTGTTGCCCAAAATCCGCTCAATGCGGCGACCCTCGATCACCATATCCTCAGCAGTGGTGGACACCACCTGGGCGTGCAGTTCTGCCTTGTTGCCGATAAATTCACGGATAGCCAGCAGCGCCTCATAAGGCGGCTTGCCGTACTTGGCAAGGATAGAGGGATTGGTGGTGACACCGTCAATGGGGTAATACTTGTAAAGCTCTTTGATGCGCTCAATGTTGGCATCATCAATCAGAAATTTCATAGGGACTCCTCCTTATCAGGAGATTTTGCTGATCTCCAGGGCTGCGTTGTACAGGGCATTGAAGCGGCGATACTTCCGCTCCAGGCGCTCTGTGGGATGAGGCTCATACTGCATCTGCATCTTCACGGTTGCCTGCACAGCGGCCTCGTAGCTTGCAAAGTGACCGTCGCCCACAGCTGCGATAATGGCAGCGCCCAGGCAAGCAGCTTCCTTTTCTGCAGGGATCTGCACCGGCAGGCCGGTGATATCTGCCTGCAGCTGGCACCAGATGGGGCTTTTTGCGCCGCCACCGGTGGCAATGATGGCATTGGGCTTCATGCCGTTACGGGCAATGTACTCGCAGTTCTTACGCAGAACGAAGCTGACACCTTCCATGACAGCGCCTGCCATATCAATGGCATCATGCTCCTGGCGGAGACCCCAGAACACGCCGTTGGCCTCGGCATCAAACTCGGGAGCGTTTGTACCCACCAGATAAGGCAGGAACAGCAGTTCGTTGGGCTCACGCTTAGCCAGCACAGCGTTCATTTCGTCATAGTCTGCCTGCATGCAGCTGCGACGGAACCACTCCAGGCTGACACCGCCGCTCTCCGCCACGGGCAGCATGACCCAGGTGTTGGGCAGGAAGCCGTAGTGCATAGCGTTGCCGCAGCTCTTGGGAGTAGGCTCACCGCACATGGTGGCCATAGCCATAACGGTACCGGTGGACAATGTAATGCCGCCGGGGGTGATGTTGCCGGTGCCGATCATGCCGGCAAAGTGATCCAAAGTACCCACGTTGACCTGGGTAGCAGTGGTCAGGTGCAGCTTCTGTGCGATCTCAGGCAGCAGACCGCCTGCCACGGAGCAAGGCTCACACAGCTGGGGCAGCTGGCTCTCGGACACACCGATGGCTTCCAGCATTTCCTTCCAGTAGCACTTGTTATAAATATCAAAATAGAAGCTGAAGGTGGCAATGGACATGTCGGACAGCTTCTTGCCGGTGAGGGCAAAGACGATGTAGTCCTTCAGCAGCATGTAGGTCTCTGCGCCGTTGTAGATCTCCGGCTTGTGGGTACGCAGCCATGCGATCTTGGTGGCAGGCCAGGTGGGCAGAACTGCCATCTGTCCGGTGATTGCCTCACACAGCTCGGGAGAGAACTGCTTTTCCAGCTGGGCACACTCCTCGGTGGAACGCTCGTCCATCCAGGAAATGGCATTCATCAGGGGCTTGCCCTCCTTACCCAGCACCACCAGGGACTCGGCCTGACCGGTGAAGGCGATCTGTGTCAGTTCCTTGACACCGTTCTTCTCCACCATCTCTGCCAGCAGACCCACCAGGTCACAGAAATAAGCGTAAGCATCAAACTCCACAAAGCCATTCTCACGGATGTAGTTCACGGGACGGCTCTGACGGTCAATGAGATTAAAATTCTTGTCGTAAATGGCAGCCTTAATATTGGTGCTGCCAAGATCAATTCCAGCAAACATAAGTAAAACCTCACATTATAAGCTCAATATCCATCATTTTGCAGAAGTCACGCAGCGCTTCGGTGTAGTTGCCGTAAGCAACGATCACGTGCTGGCAGGAGACGTTCTGTGCAAACTCCTCCACAGTGCAGGAGTCGGGGAAGACCTCCAAGCTGGGCAACTGAGGCGCAGGCTCATCCCAACCGTACTCGTTCCAGGCGGGCGGCTCTTTTGCCTCGGCGGTGTACACGTGCATCTTGTACTTACCCTTCAGGTAGACCAGTCGGGCGCAGGTGACATAGCCGGTCTTCACCTTGGAGACGTTCAAAAGGCTGGTGTTCAAAAGGCCGAAGGCTGCAGGCAGGACTTTCACGTCGCCCAAAGTGCAGGACTTGGGAACAAAGTCAGGCACACCGATGAGCATGCTGTTCTCAAAGAACTCGTAGTACTCCAGGTAAGGCACGGTCTGACCGGAGATGTACTTCATGATCAGCTGGGTCACAGCGCCCATGACATCATTTTCCGGCACAGTCAGCACGTTGCAGTAATGCTCCAGCAGCATAAAGACCATAGCAGGCGGGAAGCCTTCCAGCTTCTTCATACCGTCCACGTCAATCAGCGTAATGGCCTCCCAGCCACGCTCTTCAATCTTCTTGGCAATGGCCAGGGCATAGCGGACACCCTTTTGGAGTATGGCATCGTCGCAGGGCTTTTCAAACTTCCAGTTTGTTTTCACAAAGGCCACGCCCTCCGCCACAGCCTCGGGCGTCAGGGTATCCAGCGCACGCACCATTTCCAGCATTTCGTAGGGTTCTACCTCCACGCCGATCTGTCCACGCATGGAATTGCCCTCAAACTGGGTGCCGTACAGCAGCATATCACGGTAGCCCATGGTGCCAACACGGGCGCTGCGCAGGTTATGACGGGCGCAGCAGGCGGCAATAAAGCCGGTGATCTTCTCCATGGGCCAGGGCTTGTCAATGATGTTGTAGACATACTTGAAGGTATAGTCCAGCGCCTCAAAAGCAGGACGAAGGGCAGTGGTGCCTGCCTGCTCAGCGGTGGTAATAATGCGACCCTTTTCCTTCCAGCCGCACAGACCCCACAGCAGCATGGGGACATGGCGGAAATGGTCGGTAACACGGATCACCGCATGGGTGGGGATCCAGCCGGCAATGCACACCACCAGGCAGGAAAGATCCTGACCTGCCAGCTTTGCATAGGCAGCATCGGCAGTTTCGTAAGCAGGATCGTCAATCACAAGACCGCCGTCCACGACCCCCTCTACCTGGGCCTGCAGAGCAGCCAGGGCCTCATCGTGCTTCATATTCAGGCGGTCAATGGGGGTGTTGACCTCGCCGAAGCACACAAATCCAATCGTATTTTTCATAATTACAGAGCCTTGTTGTTCAGGCGCTCGCCAACAGCTCCGCCGGGGTGGATCAGTGCAAACTGCTCTGCCTGGTAGCCGGTGTACTCAATGAGAGCGGCCTGGATAGCATGGAACAGCATGCACAGAGCGGTGGTGGAGGTAGTGCCCTGGGCATTCCACTTGTCGGTCTCACGGTTCACGTGCTGCTTGATCACAACGTCAGCGGCAGTGGCCAGAGGGGACTCCAGGTTTTCGGTAACGGTGATGATCTTAACACCCTTTGCCTTGCAGATATCCACGATGGGCAGCAGCTCCTTGGTCTTGCCGCCACGGGAAGCGAACACCATGACGTCACCCTCCTGGATGAAGCCGGTAGCGCCGTGGACAGCCTCTGCAGGGCTGACAAAACGAGCAGGACGCTCAATGCAGCACATCAGGTGCGCAAAGTGCTGGCAGATAATGCCGGAGTGACCGCAGCCGGCAGCGCCGATACGGGGAGCCTTTGCCAGCAGCTCAATGGCCTTGGCAAACTGCTCATCGTCAAAGTATTCCTTCATCTCATTGATGCAGGCAGCCTCAATATCGTAAGCAGCCTTTGCAGCGGACAGTGCAGCTTTCATATCCATAATAATTTCCTCCTGATTTTTCGGCAACTTTTCCGTCACCTTTATATATTCATACATAGTAAGTATACTATTTTTTCAACGCCATTTCAAGGCATAAAGCAAAGAAATTCCAGTATTTTTCGGCACTTCGCATTGACAAGCGTTTTGGCATGTGGGATAATGTGGATGGTTAGGAGGTATTTTATGAAAGCTTTGCTTGCAGGAGATTTTTGCCCTACGGAGGCCAATAATCATTTATTTGCCCAAGGGGATATAGATGCTCTTTTTACAGATACCCTTTGCCTGTTTGAGGGCAATGATATTAACTTCGTAAACCTGGAATGCGCCCTGACGGAAAGTGAAAACAAGATCCCCAAGTTTGGCCCGCATTTGGCGGCTTCCCCCAACACTGCCCAGGTGTTGAAATCTGTTGGCGCAAACTATGTAGGCCTTTCTAACAATCATATTTTTGATTTCGGCATTGAAGGCGCAAGGGATACTTTGCAGCAGCTGGCGCAAGCCGGCATCGCCCACACCGGCTTTGGTGAAAATTATGAGGACGCCCGCAAAAATCTGGTGATTGAAAAAGACGGGGAAAAGGTCTGCATCATTGCCGTATGTGAATTGGAATACTCCTATGCCCTGCCTGACCGTATGGGTAGCCGTCCTTTTGATGAATTTGACACACTGGATGACATCCGTGCAGCCGCGGCAAGTTATGACCGAGTGATCGTTCTTTATCACGGCGGCAAGGAAAACTGTCAGTACCCCTCCCCCCGCCTGCTGAAGACCTGCCGTGCCATGGCACGTGCCGGTGCGGACGTGGTTCTGTGCCAGCATTCGCATTGCATCGGTTGCTATGAGAATTTTGAAGGCAGCCACATTCTTTATGGTGAGGGCAATTTCCATTTTGTAAATCCCGCATGGACGTCCGCCAAGTGGAATTCTATGCTGACCGTAAAATATGACACAAAAAGCCACGAAATGGAATTCATTCCCCTGGTGACAACGCAGCTTGGCATCACCCTGGCAAAGGGTGAGCAAAAAGAAACGCTGCTGGCAGAATTTTGGCAGAGAAGCGAGGCGCTGAAGGACGGCACTTGGAGGGACGGCTGGCATGAATTCTGTCTTTCCGTGGAGGAAACTTACAAAAAGGCCATCCGCAACGCCTGCAACGAAGACTCCACCACCCGGCAGAATGACATTTTTGGACACTATTTGGATTGCCAGGCGCACACAGATGTGTGGAGGGAGCTTTTTCCCTCTTATAATCTTACAAACGAGAAATAATCTTATTGACTATAGAATGCAGTATTGTTATAATATAAAAAGATAAAATGAGAGGAGAATGCTCTATGACAACTATCAAGGCACCGTTCTTTGAAATCGGCCCCAAGTCTTATCTGTATGGTGATGAGATCCTGGAGCTGGCACAGGCTGCTGACGCAGCTTCCGAAAAGTACGATGTAGACATCATCTTCACCTGCCCCGTGGTGGACATCCGCCGGGTCAAGGAGAACACCAAGCGAATCCACGTTTTCGCACCCCACATGGATCCCATCCCCGTAGGCCGTGGCCTGGCAGACATTCTGCCCGAGTCTCTGGTGGCAGCCGGCGCCGAAGGCGTTATGCTGAACCACGTGGAGAAGCCCCTGTACTTTGAGGTGCTGGCTGAGACCATCAAGCGTGCAGAAGAGGTTGGTCTGACCACCATCGTCTGCGCTGACTCCGAGGAAGAGGCCGCAAAGATCGCAACTCTAAACCCCGATATCATCGTGGCAGAGCCTTCCGCCCTCATCGGCACCGGTGTCAGCGTTGGCCCCGAGTACGTTGAGGCTGCTACCAAGTGCGTCAAGGACGTGAACCCCAACATCCTGGTGCTGACCGCTGCAGGTATCGCCGGTGGTGAGGACGTTTACAACACCATCATCGCAGGCGCTGATGCTACCGGTTCTTCTTCCGGCGTTGCAAAGGCTGCTGACCGTCCCGCTATGGTTGACGAGATGATCGCTGCTTGCCGCAAGGCTTGGAACGAGCGTCACGCTTAATCTTTCACCGTTTGTAAAATGGAACGGTGCAAGCCGTTCCCTACAATATATTACATATCAGGAGGAAACCAAAATGGATTTCAAAGTAGTACAGAAAGAGATTCAGCTGCAGTCCCGTGGTTGGATCCCCACCTTCCATGACATCTCCACCGACGTCATGAAGATCGTTGAGGAGTCCGGCATCAAGAACGGCACCGTGGCTATCGTGTCTCACCACACCACCTGCTCCGTCATGATCCAGGAGTGCTCCCATGACTTCGACACCTTTGACCTGGAGTACCTGCAGCACGATCTGCTGGACATCATGCGTGACCTGATCCCCGACTACACCGACGAGGGCGACTACCGTCACCCCGGCCCCGTTCATGCACAGTTCGGCCGTTACGTCAACGAGCCCGGTAACTTCACCTCCATGAACACCGACGGTCACCTGCGCTCCGTCTTCTTCGGCAGAAGCGAGACCATGACCATCAAGGACGGCAAGCTGGACGGCGGCGAGTTCGCACACGTCTACTTCATTGACTGGGACCACGTTCGTGCACGTCCCCGTCAGTGCAACATCACCATCATGGGTACTACCGAGGACGTTGAGTCCCGTAAGTACAACAACGGTGAGGTCGTTAACACTCTGCGTAAGTTCCCCGCTGAGGAGAAGGCTTACATGGAGCAGTACGACGAGTGGAGAAAGAGATAATCTCTCCCTTTCAACGTATATAAGCGGTTGCAGCTTCGGCTGCAGCCGCTTTTCTTTTTGCCCTTTGGATATTTCACCAAAAAATAAGCATCAAACGGGAAAAAGTGTTGCAACTGCTGGATTTTTATAGTATGATAAACTTATAAAAATATATTTAGGAGGCAGCTTATGTTGATTATTAACAAAGTACGCGCTGACCACGTAATTGACCACGCAGCAGAGGAACTGAAAAAGTATCTGCGCATGATGATGCCCGAGTCTGGCGAAGTAGATATCTGCTACGCACCGGAGGCAAAGGACGGTTTCCGTCTTGGCCTTTTGGAGGATTTCGGTCTTCCCAATGACGTGGAGGATCCCATCCTGGATGACGTGATCCATGTGGACACAACAGAAGACGGCGGCATTCTTGCCGGTTCTAACATGCGAAGCATTCTCTTTGCTGTGTACCGTTTCCTTCGTGAGAATGGCTGCCGCTGGCTGTACCCCGGTATTGATGGCGAATATATCCCCACAATAGATGCCCTGCAGCCGGTTTCCTGGCACAAGGCTGCCGACCATCGGATCCGTGGCTTCTGCGACGAGGGCTGCGTATCCCAGGAGAACATGCTGGAATGCATTGATTTTTATCCCAAGCTGGAGCTGAACACTTTCATGGTGGAGTGGTTCATTCCCAACGGCTACTATAACCGCTACTACACCCACCAGCACAACACCGGCAATTTCATTCCCGAGCCTGCCAACGATACCCAGATCCTGCGCTGGCGCCGTCACTGTGAAACAGAGATTTCCAAACGTGGTCTTCTGCTGTTTGCCATCGGTCACGGCTGGACCTGCAAAGCTTTGGGCTTGCCCACCAACAACTCTGTGAACAACGATTTCACCTATTTGACCTTCACAGAAGAGCAGCTAGCTGCCTTTGCTATGATCAACGGCGAGCGCAAGATGTTCCGCAAGGCACCTCTGTTCACCCAGATTTGTATGTCTCGCGCCGACCTGCGCAGCAAGATTGCAGATGCCATCGTAGATTATGCAGAAACCCACCGGAACATGACCTATCTGCGTGTCAGCCTGGCAGACGGCGGCAAGAACCACTGTGAGTGTGAGGAATGCCGGAAGCTGCGTCCTGCGGACTGGTTCTGGAAGATCCTTAACGAGGCAGACGAGAAGCTGACGGCCAAGAACCTCCCCACCCGTTTGTCCTTCAGCTCTTACATGGACACCTTCTTCGCACCCCAGGAGGAGCGGCTGAAGAATCCTGACCGCTTCATTATGTCCTATGCCCCCATTGCCCGTGATTACTGTTCCTCCATTAACGAAAACTCTGTCATCCCCGAGCCCACGCCCTATGTACGAAATGCATGGGAACGTCCCACCACTACAGAAGCAGGCTATGCGCTCTTCCGTGAATATCAGAAAATCTGGAAGGGCAATGTTTACTGCTTTGAGTATCATTTCTGGCGTCATCAGTTCCTTGACCCCGGTGGACTGGCACTGGCACGCAGACTTCACGAGGATGTGCGTGCGCTGAAGGTTATGGGCATCCGTGGCATGGCAGAGGATGGTTCCCAGCGCAGCGCTTGGCCCAATGCCTTTGCAACCTACATTTATGCTGCCACCCTGATGAACCGTGATGTGGACTTTGATACCGTGGCAGAGGATTACTTCTCCCACGCCTACGGCGCAGATTGGAAGCAGGCTATGCAGCTGCTGCAGAAGATCTCTGACGCCTTCGACTTTGCCTACATGGAAGGCACAAAGTCCAAGGACGAGCAGATTTCCGCCTACTACAATCCCGACCACGTTCCCCAGCTGAAGAAAGTGTACGAGCTGGCTGCACTGGAGCGGAACATGGCACAGAAGCATCTGTCTATGGAGTACCGTCCCCAAACCATTTCCTGGAGATTGCTGCTGCGCCATGCAGAGTACATTGAAAAGTGGGCAGCCATCATGATCGCCAAGGCTGAAGGCGATAATTACAAGGCGCTGGCAATGGCAAAGGACTTCTGCGACGACTTTGGTCGCCACGAGCCGGAGCTGCAGCGTTACTTTGACCACAGCCTTTCCTGCCGTGTGCTGGAGCATATTACAAGAAAGCCCCAGGGTATCATTCTTGACTAATTTAGGAGGAAGAGAATATGCTGGTTATTAACAAGCTGCGTGCCGACCACGTGATTGACCACGCTGCTGAAGAACTGAAGAAATATCTGCGTATGATGATGCCCGAGGCCGGTGAAATAGATATTTTCCTGGCACCGGAGGCAACAGACGGTTTCCGTCTCGGTCTTTTGGAGGACTTTGGCATTGAAAGCGAAGCAGAAGATCCTGCGCTGGATGACGTGATTCATGTGGACACCACTGCCGAAGGCGGCATCCTTGCCGGTTCCAATATGCGAAGCATTCTCTTTGCGGTGTACCGCTTCCTCCGTGAGAACGGTTGCCGCTGGCTGTATCCCGGTGTGGATGGTGACCATGTTCCCACCAAGGACATTGAGGGCGTCAAGTATCACAAGATGGCTGACCACCGTTTCCGTGGCTTCTGCAACGAGGGAAGCGAGTCCCAGACCTGTATGATCGAGGTTGCGGATTACTACGTAAAGCTGGAAATGAACGTGTATATGCTGGAGTGGTTCGTTCCCAACGGCTATTACAACCGCTACTATTCTCATCTGCACAACACTGCAAACCGCATTCCCGAAAACGTTTCTGACCGTCAGATTCTCCAGTGGAAGCGCCAGTGTGAGGCAGAGATCTCCAAGCGTGGTCTTATGTTCCATGACATCGGTCACGGCTGGACCTCCCGTCCCTTCGGTCTGCCCTGCAACAACAGCATTGACAACAACTTTGAGAATATTGAAATCACCGATGAGCAGCGCTCTGTGATGGCACTGCTGAAGGGTCAGCGTGGCCTCTTCCGCAAAGCGCCTATTTTCACCAATGTGTGTATGTCCCAGGCCAAGGTACGTACTGCCATGGCAAAGGAAGTGGCTGACTACGCCGAGACCCACCACAACATTGACTATCTCCATGTTTGGCTGTCCGACGGCACCAACAACCATTGCGAGTGCGAAGAGTGCGTGAAGATGCGTCCCTCCGATTGGTATCTGATGATCATGAACGAGATTGACGAGGAGCTGACCAAGCGCAACCTGGACACCCGTATTGTGTTCATCGCTTACACCGACACCATGTTTGCCCCTGAGAAGATCAAGATCAACAATCCCCAGCGCTTCTCTCTGCTGTATGCGCCCATTTCCCGTAAGTACACCGAGAGTGTGGAGTCCCTGGAGAATCTGCCCGAGGCTGACCCCTATGTGCGCAACAACTGGAAGCGTCCTGCTTCCGTGCTGGAGACCTTCGCACACCTGCACGCATGGCGCAAGACCTGGAAAGGCCCCGTGTTCTCCTATGAATATCACTTCTGGCGTCATCAGTTCCTGGATCCCGGCGGAATGGCACTGGCACGCCGTCTGTACGAGGATGTGCGTAGCCTGAAGATCATGAATGTGGACGGCTACGTAGAAGACGGCTCCCAGCGCAGCGGCTTCCCCAACGCATTCCCCATTTACGTCTATGCCGCAACCCTCATGAACCGGGATGTAGATTACGAGGAATTGAAAGAAGATTACTTCTCCCACATTTACGGCACGCATTGGAAGAAAGCAGTAGCACTGCTGCAGAAGATATCCGACACCTTTGATTATGCTTACATGGAGGGCGAATGCTCCAAGAATCCTGCGGTGTCTGATTTCTATGATCCCGAGCGTGTACCCCAGCTGAAAACGCTCTTTGAACTGGCAGCATTGGAGCGTAACATGGCAAACAAGCACATGGATATGGAATACCGTCCCCAGACCGTTTCCTGGAGATTGCTGCTTCGCCACGCTGAATACGTGGAGAAGTGGGCGCAGGTCATGATTGAAAAAGCAGAGGGCAACAACTATGTAGCCCTTGACCTGGCTCAAAAGTTCTGCGCAGACTTCGGCAAGTACGAAATTCAGATGGAGCGTTATTACGACCACAGCCTGGCTTGCCGTGTGCTGGAGCATATCACGAGAAAGCCCCAGGGCATTATTTTGGATTAAGCATATAAACACCCCCCGGCATTTATTGAAAGCCGGGGGGTCTTTACGCTATTGAAAGCAGTATATTTGGGAACGACACGAGGTCATTCCCTACGGAAGCGATTGATGCAAAAACACATCCACCGGCGAAGCCGGTGGTTGTCATTTAGGGGTATAACCCCTTATTCCTCGCGTAACGCGTCAACGCGTAAGTACGATCCGCCAACTGCGTAAGGCCCCCTTGCGACTCGCTAAGAGCAGCTCTTCGTGC
>JAFYNQ010000030.1 GCA_017548065.1 Oscillospiraceae bacterium | reverse complement strand
GCCCCGGATTGTGGTTCCGGTATTCGTGGGTTCGAATCCCATCACCCACCCCATAAAAAAGAGAGTAGCGAAAGCTCCTCTCTTTTTTATGGGGTGCATGGGATTTGAAGAGGGCGGCAGCACCGCAGGTGGTGCAAAAAAGTGTCCGGTGGACACTTTTTTAGCCCGGGGGAGAATCCATGCGCCGCAGGATGCAGTCCACAAGGACTGTAGACAGCGGCGCATCTTGCTTGCAGGCACTCCCAGGGGACGGCGACCCCAATTCTTCACACTCCCTTCACATATAAAATATTGCTATTTTTCCTACTTCGTTATATAATGAATAAAATGTCTTCAAAAGGAGTTAACATGATCGGAACCATTACTTTATTGCCCGGGGTTACTTTTCGGTATTTCCGGGATACACGGTTTAAGCAGGGGTGCATCAGCATTCAGTTTATCCGGCCCATGCGCAAGGAGGAGGCAGCGCTGAATGCGCTGATCCCGGCTATTCTGATGCGTGGCTGCGAGGGCGCAGAGGATCTGCGTGCCATTACCCTGAAGCTGGATGACCTTTACGGCGCTTCTGTGGGCGCCATTGTCCGTCGGGTGGGCGATTACCACGCCACCGGTCTGTATGCCGGTTTTATTTCCGACCGCTTTGCCCTGGAGGGTGACACGATCCTTGCCCCCATGGTGGATTTTCTGCGGCAGCTACTGCTTTGCCCGGTGACGGAAAACGGCGCATTCTCTGCCCGTTACACAGAGAGTGAGAAAAAGAATCTTATCTCTGCCATTGAATCCCAAAAGAACAACAAGCGTGTTTACGCTGTCAACCGCATGTATACCCACATGTGCCGGGAGGACTCCCTGGGCATTCCCCGATTGGGCAAGGTGGCCGACGTGAAGGCCATCACCCCGGAGAGCGCCTACGCCCACTACCAAAAGACACTGCGGGTCAGTCCCGTGGAGATCTTCTATGTGGGTGAAGCCCCGGAGCAGGCTGCAGCACTTTTAAAGGCTGTTTTTGCCGCCATGGACAGAGAGCCTGTGGCGATGCCGCCCCAGACCACCTTCCGCAGCTGCAAGGCAGGCTATGTGACAGAGACTATGGATGTTGCCCAGGGCAGACTTTGCATGGGCTTTACCACTTCCATCAGCACCCGTAGCGGTGACTATGTGGCAATGCAGGTGTGCAATGCCCTCTTCGGCAGCGGCATGACCTCCAAGCTGTTTGTGAACGTTCGGGAGAAGCTGTCTCTTTGCTATGATGTGGGTTCTTCCTTCACCGGCTCCAAGGGTGTGCTGCTGGTGACCTCCGGCATTGATTTTGCCAAGGAGGAGGAAGCCAAGGCAGAGATCCTGCGGCAGCTGGCGGCTGTGCAGGCAGGAGATCTCACCGCTGCGGAGCTGCAGGCGGCAAAGGAGTCCCTTTGCTCCAGTCTCCGTGGTCTTCACGACTCCCCCTCTGCCATTGAAAATTACTACACCACCGCTTCCCTCAACGGTCTGCAGCTGACCCCCTCGGACTACCTTGCCCGGGTAGAGGCTGTGACGCCGGAGCAGGTGGCAGAAGCTGCCCGTTCCCTGACCCTGGATACGGTGTATTTCCTGAAGGGGGTGCAGTAATGGAAAAGAAATTTTATCCTGCCTTGAATGAGACACTGTTTCAGGAGACACTGCCCAACGGGCTGAACATACTGGTCGTCCCCCGTCCCGGCTTCACCCGAAAGCTTGCCTATTTCGTCACAGATTTCGGTGCGATCCACCGGGATTTCACCCTTGACGGCAAAAAATGGGAAACACCTGCCGGCATTGCCCATTTCCTGGAGCATAAGCTGTTTGATATGCCGGACATGGATGTGATGGCGGAATTTGCCGCCCTGGGCGCAAACCCCAACGCCTTCACCAGCTACGATGTCACTGCCTATCATTTCTCCTGCACGGAGAATTTTGAGGCCTGCCTGAAGCTGCTGCTGAACTATGTTTCCACCCCCTATTTCACAGAGGAATCTGTGCAAAAGGAGCTGGGCATCATAGGGCAGGAGATCGGCATGCACAACGACAACCCGGACAGCCGCATTTTTGAGATGCTCATGGAGAACATGTACCGCAACCACCCGGTGACGGTGCCGATCCTGGGCTCTGAGGAATCCATTGCCCAGCTGACCCCGGAGCTGCTGACTGCCTGCCACAAGGCATTCTACCGCCCCGGCAACATGCTGCTTTGCGTGGTGGGCGACGTGGATCCCCGGTTTGTGTGCGACACCGCCGCTGCCATTCTGCCGGAAACAGACACTGCTCAGGTCAGCCGCACCGCTGACTGGCAGGAGGACATGACCTGCATCACACCCTACAGCAGCTGCACCATGGAGGTTGCCATGCCCATGTTCCAGCTGGGCTTCAAGTGCGAGCCCCCTACCCTGGGTGAGGCAGCCGTCCATGCGGAATTTGTGGGCGATCTTGCAGCTGAGGTTCTTTTTGGTGAGTCCTCTGCGCTGTATCTGCGGCTTTACGAGGACGGATTGATCGACAGCGCCTTCGGCGGCGGCTTTGAGACCATTGACGGCATGGCGCTGCTGACGGTCAGCGGCGACAGTGAAGACCCGGAGGCTGTACGGGATGCCATTTTGCAGGAGGCACAGCGGCTGCTGGAGGAAAAGATCTCCCAGGCGGATTTCCTGCGGCTTAAGCGCAGCGCCATGGGTCGCCGTGTCCGTGACCTGGACAGCTTTGACGGCACCACCTTCCGCCTCTGCGCCTACTTCCTTTCCAAGTTTGACTTTTTTGATTTCCCCGCCGTTTACGAAAAGATCACCGTAGACGATATTTATGAATTCCTGCAGCGTGTTGTCACCCGTGAGCGGTGCAGCCTCTGCGTTATCAACCCCAAAGAACAGGAGTGACCTATTATGTCTTGGACACAACCCAACAACCCCATTTCCTTCCCCGGTCTGGGTCTCCAGCTGGGCGACATTCCCACCGGCTTTGCCATTGGCTCTTTGAATATCCGTTTTTACGGCGTTGTCATCGCCATCGGTCTGCTGCTGGCTGTGTTTTACGGCCTGAAGCGCAGCAAAGAATTCGGATTGAAGGAAGACGACATCCTGGACGGCGTGCTGGGCATCGTTCCCTTTGCCATCATCTGCGCAAGACTTTACTACTGCGCCTTTAAGTGGGACATGTATGCCGCAAACCCCGTGAAGATCCTCTACATCTGGGAGGGCGGTCTTGCCATTTACGGCGGTGTCATCGGCGCTGCCATCGGTGTTGTGGTGTTCAGCCTGATCAAAAAGGTGAAGCTGGGCGCTGTGCTGGATCTTGTTGCCATCGCATTTCTCATCGGCCAGTTTATCGGCCGCTGGGGCAACTTCTTTAACCGTGAAGCCTTCGGTCAGGTCACCGAAAGCATTCTGCGCATGGAGCTGGTCAACCCCGAAACCGGCGTTTTCGGCGCATGGCATCCCACCTTCCTTTATGAATCTCTGTGGAACCTGGCAGGCTTTATTCTCCTGCACCTGCTGTCCAAGCGCCGTCAGTATGACGGACAGATGGCACTGAGCTACGTTTTCTGGTACGGTCTGGGCAGAGCGCTGATCGAAGGTCTGCGTATGGACAGCCTGATGCTGGGCAGCTTCCGTGTGAGCCAGCTGCTGGCTGCTCTCACCTGCTTTGCAGCCGCTGCTGCCCTGCTGATTTTGAGCTTCCGCAAGCATGACAAGAAAAAGCTCTTTGTGAACCGGGTCGCTGCCAGAGAGGCTGCTTTGGCAGAGGAAGCGGCAGAGCCTGCGGAAGAGACTACCGAAGAAGCTACTGAAGAAACTGCTGAAGAGACTACCGAAGAAGCTACTGAAGAAACTGCTGAAGAGGCTACCGAAGAAGCTACTGAAGAAACTGCTGAAGAGGCTACCGAAGAAGCTACCGAAGAGGCTACTGAAGAGACAGAAAACAGCTGACGCTGGATTTTATGAGGTGTGTTTATGAAGATCACCACGAAAAAGATATCCTATGAGAAGGCCATTGCCAAAAAGAGGCCGGTTCACAGAAAGCCCCGGAGACCCTCCTTTTTGCTCTCCTGCCTGATTCGGCTGCTGTCTGTTTTTGAGCTGGCGCCGGTGAATTTTACCTACACCACAGAGGGCATGGATGCCCTTCCCAAGGGTCAGCCCTGCCTGATCCTCATGAACCACTCCGGCTTTATTGATCTGAAGATCATTTCCAAGCTGTTTTTCCCCAAGCCCTACGGCATTGTCTGCACCTCCGATGGCTTCGTGGGCTTCGGCAAGGAGCTGCTGATGCGGCTCATCGGCTGCATCCCCACCCAAAAATTCGTGACGGATGTTTCCCTCATCAAGGACATGGAATATCTGCTGAAGAAGAAAAACTGCAGCGTTCTCATGTACCCCGAGGCAAGCTATTCCTTTGACGGCACTGCCACACCCCTGCCCCGAAAAATGGGCGTGCTGCTGAAAAAGCTGGGTGTGCCGGTGGTAACGGTGATCACAGAGGGCGCTTTTGCCCGAAATCCCCTTTACAACTGCCTGCAGAACCGAAAGGTCAACGTCAGCGCCAAGGTGAAAGTCCTTGCCACCCAGGAGGAGCTGAAGACCCTGACGGTGGCGGAGCTGGATGCACGGCTGGACGAGGCCTTTGGCTTTGACAATTTCCGCTGGCAGCAGGAAAACAACATTAAAATTACGGAGTCTTTCCGTGCAGACGGACTGAACCGCATTTTGTACCGCTGTCCCCATTGCCACACCGAGGGCAAGACCCGTGGTGAGGGCACTACCCTCACCTGCCACAGCTGCGGCAAGGTGTATGCGCTGACGGAGCTTGGCTTCCTGGAGGCAAAGGACGGCGACAGCGCCTTTACCCACATTCCCGACTGGTATGCCTGGCAGCGTGCGCAGGTGAGAAAAGAGCTGGAGGACGGCACCTATAAGCTGGACACAGAGGTGGACATCGGCATGCTTGTGGACTACAACGCCATTTATATGGTAGGCTCCGGCAGACTGATCCACGACGAAAACGGCTTCCGTCTCACCGGCTGTGACGGAAAGCTGGACTACAGCCAGGGTCCTCTTGCCTGCTACAGCGCCTACTCGGACTATTACTGGTACGAGCTGGGCGACATGGTTTGCATCGGCAACCAGGATGCGCTGTATTACTGCTTCCCCAAGGACGGCGGCGACATCGTGGCCAAGACCCGTCTTGCGGTGGAGGAGCTGTATAAAATGAAAAAGAAGAGCAAGAAACAGCCTGTGCAGCCGCTGTGATATACATAAGGAGAAAACTATGATCTGGTGTGTTGAAGATGACGCCGGCATCCGGGATATTGAGGTATATGCCCTGACCTCCACCGGCTTTGCGGCCCGTGGCTTTGAAGACGGCAACGCCTTTTGGGAGGCGCTGCAGCTGGAGCAGCCCAAGCTGGTAGTGCTGGATGTAATGCTTCCCGGCGCCGACGGTGTTACCCTTCTGAAAAAGATGAAGACGGATGACCGTTTCAGCCGCATCCCCGTGATCATGGCCACTGCCAAGGGCTCAGAATTTGACAAGATCCAATCCCTTGACCTGGGCGCAGATGACTACCTTGTGAAGCCCTTCGGCATGATGGAAATGGTGTCCCGTATCAAAGCGGTGCTGCGCCGCTGCAGTCCTGCGCCCCGGCATTTGCAGCTGGACGGTCTGACCCTGGATCCCGAGGCGCACTGCGTCACTGCCGACGGGCAGCGTGTGAACCTGACACTGAAGGAATACGAGCTGCTGCGGCTGCTGATGTCCCATCCCAACAAGGTCTTTACCCGGGATCAGCTGCTCAGTCAGGTATGGGAGACGGATTTTGTGGGCGAGACACGCACCGTGGATATGCATGTGCGTACGCTGCGGCAGAAGCTGGGCGACTACGGCAACCGCATTGAGACCGTCCGTGGTGTGGGCTATCTGATCAGGTGATATTATGAAAGAAAAAATTTTTCGTACCATGGCATGGATCACCGTGGGCATAACGGCAGCCTGCGGCATTGCAGGCTGCTTTTTCGTACCTATGCGGCAGCTGTCCGTATGGGCGGCGCTGGTGTTTTGCTTCGGTGTTATTGCCCTGGGACTTTGCTATTTTCTCTCCGGGCATATTTCCCAAAAGATCGCAGAGCCGCTGAATCGGCTGGATCTGGAAAATCCCCTGGAAAACGAGGCCTGCCGGGAGCTTGCGCCCCTGATGGGCAGGATCAATCAGCAATATATTGAGATCTCCTCCCACCTGCGTATGCTGCGGCGGAAGACCGGTGAATTTGAGCAGATCATCCGCCACATGAAGGAGGGTCTTGTGCTGCTGGACAGCGAGACCACCATTTTAAGCATCAATCCGGCAGCCAAGGCGCTGTTCGGCGCTGACGGCATGTGCATCGGCAAAAGCTTTTTCACTGTGGAGCGCAGCCAGCAGATGCGGGATGCCGTCAACGAAGCCCTGGACAAGGGTCATGGCGCTGTCCACCTGGAGCGTGGCGGTCGGGTGTACCAGTTTGACCTGAGCCGCATCAATTCCGACAGCAGCATGGCAGGTGTTGTGGTGCTGGCCATTGACGTCACCGACCAGGTCAATGCGGAGCGCAACCGTCGGGAATTTTCCGCCAACGTCTCCCATGAGCTGAAAACACCGCTGCAATCCATCATCGGCAGCGCCGAGCTGCTGGAAAACGGTCTTGTACTGCCCCAGGATACCCCTCGTTTTGTGGGACATATCCGCAAGGAGGCGGCACGGCTGGTGGCGCTGGTGGAGGATATTATCCGTCTGTCCCAGCTGGACGAGGGCGCACCGCTGCCCAAAGAGGACGTGGAGCTGACGGCCCTTTGCCGTGAGGCTGCCGAAGAGCTGCAGGATGCTGCCCGTGCCAAGGAGGTCACATTGACCGTCACGGGTGAAGAGACCGTGATTCCCGGCATCCGCAGACTTTTGTACGAAATCGTGTTTAATCTCTGCGACAATGCCATAAAATACAATGTCACCGGCGGCAGCGTTACGGTTACTGTCACCGGCGGCAACACCCCCTCCATCTCCGTGAAGGACACCGGCATCGGCATCCCGGCGGAGCATCAGGGACGGGTTTTTGAGCGTTTTTACCGTGTGGACAAGAGCCATTCCAAGCTCTCCGGCGGCACGGGACTGGGTCTTTCCATCGTCAAGCATGCCGCCGCTTACCACAATGCAAAGCTTTCTTTGCAAAGCAAACCCGGTGAGGGCACGGTCATTACGGTGGATTTTTTGTTAAAAACGTAAAAATTCCTTGAAAATCAACGGGTTTCTCACTTGCATTTTGTGGGAATCTACATTATAATGTAAGCGTGAAAGGAGGCGATGCGTGTGGGTGAGCTGATCGCCATATTGTCCGGCAAGGGTGGCACGGGAAAAACATCTCTGTGCGCAGGCATCGCCACGGCGCTTGCCCAGCAGGGAGAGCGAGTTTTGTGTATTGACTGCGATGTGGGTCTGCGAAATCTGGATATTGCCCTGGGTATCAGCGATCTGGGCGCGCTTTCCTTTACGGAAATCTGCTCCGGCAGCTACAGCATCCAGCAGGCTATGCCCCATCCCGTATACAACAGCCTTTATTTTCTTACCGCTCCCCTGAACTGCACCTCCGATGCTGTGGATATCCAGGCCTTCGGCGAGATGCTGTACCGGGCGCAGTCTCATTTTAACTACATCCTGCTGGATGCTCCGGCAGGTATTGAGCGTGGCTTCACCCTGGCTGCCCGTTTTGCAGGACGTGTGCTGCTGGTCACCGGTCCCGATCCCGCTGCGATTCGGGATGCCCGACGTGCCGGTGAGGTGCTGGAGCTGATGGGCAAGGGAAATGTCCGTCTCATCGTCAACCGTGTAAACAAAAAAACCGTAGCTGCCATGGGAATGACAGTGGATGATATTATGGATCAGGCAGGTCTCCCCCTGCTGGGCATCGTGCCTGATGACACCAACATGGTGCTGGCCGCCGCTTACCGGCAGCCGCTATTGGGCTATACCCGTGGCGGCGCTGCAGCTGCCTGCCGCAGAATCGCAAAGCGTATTCGGGGCATTCCCACCCGGATCCCCATGAAATAGAGAAGGAGAGAGCGTAGTGAATATTGCATTTTTGGCACATGACAAAAAGAAAGAGCTGATGGTTCAGTTCTGCACCGCCTATAAGAGCATTCTGGAGAAGCACAGTCTGTACGCCACCGCCACCACCGGTCGGTTGATCGCAGACAACACCGGCCTTCCCATCACGCTGCTGCTTTCCCACAAGCAAGGCGGACATCAGCAAATCAATGCCCGTATCGCTTACAACGAAATTGACCTGGTGATCATGTTCACCGACCCCTATACCACCGATGACTGGGACAACGCCCAGCTGGTGGAGACCATTCGTCAGTGTGACCGACAGAACGTAGTAGTTGCCACCAACAGCGCCAGCGCAGAGATCGCCATTATGGGTCTGCAGCGTGGCGACCTGGATTGGAGAGAGCTTCTCCGCAACAAGCGCCGCTGAATAAGAAAACAGCCGCCCCCTCCGGGCGGCATTTTCCCGTATTATGAAAGGAAGACAAACCATGGAAAGAATCAAGCCCCGTACATTGTCCGGCTTTATGGAGCTGCTGCCCCAGAAGCAGCAGAAGCTGGAAAAAATGATGGAGATACTCCGCAATACTTATGCTCTTTACGGCTTTGCCCCCCTGGACACACCTGCCATTGAGGATGCACAGATCCTGCTGGCAAAGGGCGGCGGCGAGACCGAGAAGCAGATCTACCGCTTCCAGAAGGGTGACAGTGACCTGGCGCTCCGCTTTGACCTGACTGTTCCCCTTGCCAAGTATGTGGCGCTGCACTACAACGACCTGGCATTCCCCTTCCGCCGCTATCAGATCAGCAAGGTCTACCGTGGCGAGCGTGCGCAGCGCGGTCGTTTCCGTGAGTTCTACCAGGCTGATATTGACATCATCGGCGACGGCAAG
>JAFYNQ010000029.1 GCA_017548065.1 Oscillospiraceae bacterium | reverse complement strand
CACAGCTCACCCCAGCCGGAGCCGAAGGGGAACTGGTACTCAATATCGGTGGTAGCACGGGAGTAGAAGGCCAGCTCTGCAGGCTCATGGTCACGCAGACGCAGGGACTCTTCCTTGATGCCCAGGGAGATCAGCCAGTTCTTGCAGAAATCCTTCCAGTAAGCAAACCACTCCAGGTCAGTGCCGGGCTTGCAGAAGAACTCGCACTCCATCTGCTCAAACTCACGGGTACGGAAGGTGAAGTTACCGGGAGTGATCTCGTTACGGAATGCCTTACCAACCTGGCAGACGCCGAAGGGCAGCTTCTTACGGGTGGTACGCTGAATATTCGCAAAGTTGACGAAGATGCCCTGTGCAGTCTCGGGACGCAGGTAAGCGATGTTGGAGGAGTCCTCGGTAACACCGATCTTAGTCTGGAACATCAGGTTGAAGTTACGGATAGAGGTGAAGTGATGCTTGCCACAGTTGGGGCAGACAACATCCTCATGCTCGGCGATAAAGTCGCTCATCTCGGTGGTGCTCATAGCATCCACGTTGACACCCTTGCCGGACTCGGATTCTTCAATCAGCTTGTCAGCACGGTGACGAGCGCCACAGCCCTTGCAGTCCACCAGGGGATCGGAGAAGGAACCCACATGACCGGTGGTGACCCAGGTGGTGGGGTTCATGATAATTGCGGCATCCAGGCCTACGTTGTAGGGAGATTCCTGCACGAACTTCTTCAGCCATGCCTTCTTCACGTTGTTCTTGAACTCAACACCCAGAGGGCCGTAGTCCCAGGAGTTGGCAAGACCGCCGTAGATCTCGGAGCCTGCATATACGAAGCCTCTGTTTTTGCAGAGGTTCACGATCATATCCAATGTCTTTTCGCTGTTTTTCATTTTTCTGCCTCCAAATAAAGGTTTATGCAGTATATTATAGCCATAACTTTCCTATAAATCAAGTGCCTAATCATTTTTCTGACAGCAATATATTATTTTCGGAAGGGCATTGCCCTCCCCCGGAAGAAAAAAAGAAGCTGCCTCCCGTGGGAGGCAGCACTCTCTTTTATTTCTTGGTGATAAGACGCTGGATCAGTTTGATCAGTTCGACAACGGGAATGACCATGATCGCCAGGCCCATAGCGATGGCATACTCGGTCCAGCCGATAGTGGTGAAGCCGAAGGCACCTGCGATCACGGGAACCTCAATGACCAGGGTGGTCAGCAGGAGGCTGCCCAGCATAGCTGCCCACAGAACCTTGTTCTGACCCTTCAGGCTGAACACGCTCTTGCGCTGAGAACGCATGTTGAAGGAGTGGAAGATCTCACACATGGACATAGCAAGGAATGCCATGGTCATGCCGTGACCGGACTCACCGGCAGCGGTCAACTGCCGGAACCAGCCGGCACCGAACTCCATGGAAGCGCCTACCAGATAAGCGGCAATGGTGATCAGGGTGACCAGCACGCCCTGGTAGATCACGTCAAAGCCCAGGCCGCCGGCAAAGATGCCGTCCTTGGAATCACGGGGAGGTCTTGTCATGGTGTCAGGCTCTGCCTTTTCCATACCCAGTGCCAGTGCGGGGAAGCAGTCGGTAACCAGGTTGATGAACAGCAGGTGTACGGGGTTCAGCAGAGTGAAGCCCATAACGGCGGCGCCGAAGACACCCAGCACCTCACTCATGTTGGAAGCCAGCAGGAACTGAATTGCCTTACGGATGTTATCGTAAATACGGCGGCCTTCGCCAACAGCTGCCACGATGGTAGCAAAGTTATCGTCAGCCAGCACCATATCTGCAACATTCTTGGTAACGTCGGTACCGGTGATACCCATACCGACACCGATGTCAGCAGACTTGATGGAGGGTGCATCGTTAACACCGTCGCCGGTCATAGCGGTAATGCAGCCGTTCTTCTTCCAGGCATTAACGATACGGGTCTTGTGTTCGGGCTGCACACGGGCATATACGCCGTACTTCTTCACAGCCTCGCAAATATCCTCGTCGGAGATGTTATCCAACTCTGCGCCGGTAATTGCCTGGGAAGCATCGGTAATGATGCCCAGCTCCTTTGCGATGGCAACAGCGGTGTCCTTGTGGTCACCGGTGATCATCACGGGACGGATGCCGGCGGCACGGCACTCTTCAATTGCAGCCTTGACCTCGGGACGGACGGGGTCGATCATGCCGGTCAGACCGACAAAGATCAGCTCCTGCTCCAGGTACTCGGGCGTATTGTCAGCAGGCTTCTCATCCCAGAAGCGCTGTGCAACAGCCAGCACACGCAGAGCCTTGTCAGCCATTGCCTTGTTGGCAGCCAGGATCTCGTCAATCTTCTCCTGGGTCATGGGCATTGTCTTGCCGTTCTCCCAGTAGTGCGTACAACGAGCCAGCACCACGTCGGGACCACCCTTGGTATACTGCACAAAGTTGCCGTTTACCAGGTGGATAGTGGACATCATCTTTCTGCCGGAATCAAAGGGAGCTTCATCCACACGGGGTGTTGCCTTCTCCAGATCCTGCTTCTTCAGGCCCAGCTTGCAGGCAAAGTTGACCAGTGCGCACTCGGTGGGCTCGCCCTCTGCCTGATCCTCTTCATTCAGGTTGGCATCGGAGCAAAGTGCCATAGCGGTAGCTACCAGCTCTGCATCGCCCATATGCTCCACCACGGTCATCTTGTTCTGGGTCAGTGTGCCGGTCTTGTCGGAGCAGATCACCTGGGTGCAGCCCAGGGTCTCAACAGCGGTCAGCCGGCGGATAACAGCGTTACGCTTACTCATGTTGGTAACACCGATGGACAGAACAACGGTAACCACCGTTGCCAGGCCTTCGGGAATTGCAGCAACAGCCAGGGAAACTGCCACCATGAAGGTGTCCAGAATTGCCTTCAAACCAAAGTCATGACCCATGAACAGGTTGTAGCAGAAGATAAACACGCAGATGCCCAGCACCAGCCAGCTGAGGGTCTTGCCCAGCTGATCCAGCTTGCGCTGCAGAGGTGTCTGCTCTTCTTCGGTAGCAGCCAGCACGCCTGCGATCTTACCCATTTCGGTATCCATACCGGTACGGGTGACCACAGCCTTACCACGGCCGTAAACCACGGTAGAGCCCATGTAGCACATGTTCTTACGGTCGCCCAGAGGCACATCGTCCTCATTGCTTACGCCCAGCATCTCAATAAACTTATTAACAGGGACGCTTTCGCCGGTCAGGGCCGCTTCTTCAATCTTCAAAGAAGCGCTCTCCAGCAGACGGCCGTCAGCAGGAACAGCGTCACCTGCCTCCAGCAGAACCACGTCGCCGGGAACCAGCTCGTCGGAATGCAGAACGACCATTTTGCCGTCACGCAGAACCTTACAGGTTGCTGCGGTCATGGTCTGCAATGCTTCAATTGCAGCTTCTGCCTTGCTCTCCTGGATCACGCCCAGGATGGCGTTGAGCAGAACAACGACCAGAATAATACCAACCTCAACCAAGCCCTCGGACAAGCTGTGCATCTGCTTATCCTGCAGGTAAGTCATGACGGTTGTACCGGCGGACACCGCTGCGGCGATCATCAGGATGATCAGCATGGGGTCCTTGAGCTGTGCCATGAACTTCTGGAACCAGGTGGCCTTTTCAGCTTCCTTCAGCTTGTTGGGGCCATACTTTTCCATACGTTCGGCAGCCTGCTGGGTCGTAAGACCGTTTTCAGTGGTCTCAAGTTCCTGCAGGACTTCTTCTGTGGAAAGTCTGTACTCTGCGTCCATTTTCATTCTCCTTCATTTTTCAGAGGGGGTATATAAGCAAAAAAACCCATACGCCAACACCTTCTACGGTCTGCGTATGAGTCTCATTCCTTAGGAGCTCCCCGGGCAGAAACTGCCGTTATGACGAAAAGCCCAACACCAAAGGTGTCGAATTACTCCCTCAATATTTACAAAAATATTTTAGGGCAGTTTTTTCATTTTGTCAAGTAAAATTTATTGCTTTTTTTCTGTTAGGGGTTATAATATTCAAGAAGAAATCATCCGAGGTGTTATTATGTTTCATTTACTTATTAACAATGCCAACGTCATTGACGGCACCGGCAGTGATGCCTTCCACGCAAACGTAGGCATCCGTAACGGCAAAATCGTTTATGTAGGTACAGAAGAGCCTGCCGCCGACCGGGTCATGGATATTCACGGTCTGACCCTGACCCCCGGTTTTGTGGACTCCCACAGCCACGGCGACTTTTCTATTTTCAATCCCGACCACGCAGAAAACGTGGAACAGGGTATCACTTTCTCTGTGGGCGGTCATTGCGGTGACTCCATTGCCCCCTCCCTGCGGGAAGAGAAGCTGTTCACCATGGCAGAGCTGGCAGAACAGCTGCAGGATACTGCAATCAGCAGCCATTACGGCATACTGGCAGGTCACGGCTCCATCCGCCGTCTGATTGTCGGCCGTGTAAACAGACCGGTCACAGAAGAAGAGCTGCAGAAAATGTGTCAGCTGCTGGCAGACTCCATGGATGCCGGTGGCATGGGTCTTTCCCTGGGTCTTACGTACACCCCCGGCAGCTACGCTAACCGGGACGAACTGATCGCTCTTGCCAAGGTAGTTGGCGAAAAAGGAGGCATCATCACCTCTCATATCCGCAACGAAAGCGATGATTTGATTCCCTCTGTGGAGGAATTCATTGAAATCTGCCGTGCCGGCAAGTGCCGTGGTGTGATCTCCCACCTGAAGGCAGCGGATAAGGCAAATCACGGCAAGGTCAAGCAGGTACTTGCTATGCTGGAGCAGGCGCAGAAAGAGGGTGTGGAGGTTTTCGCCGATGCCTACCCCTACTGTGCTTCCGCCACCAGCCTCTCCTCCCGTTTCATTCCCCGTCAGTTCCACCCCGTGGGCACTACCGACCCCATTGCCCTGCTGGACGATCCGGAGATCTGCAAGAGCATCAAAACCTGGGCGCTGAAAAAGTGGGGCACAGATCTCAGCTGGGTAATGATCACCGGCTGCAAGGCGCACCCGGAATTCCGTGGCAAGAATATGAATGAGATCGCAGAGGCCATGGGCATTGATGACCGTTACGAAGCCGTGTTTGCGCTGCTACGTGAAGCAAAGAGAGTCAGCGCCTGCTTTACCATGATGTCCGAGGAAGATGTTGCCACTGTGCTTGCTCACCCTCTGGTCATGGTAGGCTGCGATTCCAACGCAGGCAACGGCGCAGGCTATTTCCACCCCCGTCGCCGCACCTCCTTCCCCCGTGTGTTGGGCAGATATGTCCGGGAAAAGAAAATCACCTCTCTCCCGGAAATGATCCGAAAGATGACTTCCCTGCCTGCCCATGTTTACCGCCTGCCGGGCAAGGGTCGCATTGCAGAAGGCTTTGATGCCGATATCTGCATCTTTGACCCGGAGACCATTCGGGAGACAGCAGACTATGTGGATGTCTTCGCTCCCAACATTGGTATCCACTACGTTTTGATAAACGGTCAGGTAATCGTGGAAGACGGCAAATACAACGGCACAAGAGCCGCAAAGCTTCATCTTAAGAAATAAGAAAAATGGGATGCGTCAATGACGCATCCCATTCTTTATTTTATACGCCGTCCGGGGTGACACCGGGATCTTCGGGAATCTCTTCCTCTTCCGGCTCTTCGGGGTCAATGGTTTCGCTGCCCTCCGGCACGGAGATATCCGCATCGGTGGCGACAAAATCAAAGTCACGGACAGTGATGATATCGCCGGAAGCAAGCTGCACCTTTACAACGCAGTGGTAGCTGTTGCCGGGGATCAGCTTGTCCAGCTCCAATGTGCCACGCATGACCGCAGGATCTTCCGTCAGGAAGTTCTTCATGTAATACTTGCGGATGCTTGCACGGATACCGCTGCCGGTAACGGAGAAGACTTCTCCGTTTTCGTCGGTGACGGTAATATTCACAGAGCTGATCATTCTGGTGCAGGTCAGGCTGCCCTTCAAAAGGTTCTCGTAAGAATACTCTTCTGCAGACAAGCTGTCTGTCACACCGGCCTCGGGAACGGGAGAGGCATCGGTCAAAGCCTTGACGGTAATGGGCAGGTAGCCGGAGGAGAAGCACTGCTCAAAGGTCAGGTTCTTCTCGATATAAATATCATAGACCATTTCCTGCAGCTGCTCATTCCAGCTGTGCTGCTGCACGGTGATGCTGACAGGGCCGGGAGTCTGCTCCAGGGTGTGGATATAGCTCTTCTCGCCGTTGATGGTGCCATCGGTATTGTAAACAACGTGCTTATCCATAGCAAGGATCACGTGACCGCCGCCGGCTGCTGTGGTTACAAGACCGTCGCCGCCCAGCACCTTGGCATAGGATTCAAACATGACATCCTTGCCGATTTCCTTCACCATATCCTTGGAGATACCGATGCGGCCGTCCTCGGTGGGTGTGTAGTCATAAATGCCTACTTTATAATAACCGTTAGCTTCAATCATATAGCGGCTGGAATTTGTGCCGGAAATGTCTGCGCCGACGGAAGACCACGCAAAGTTCACAGAACCGGAGCAGTCATTGCCGATACGGGCGTAAGTACCGCCGTTGCCCAAATGGGTAGTGGTCAGACCGGAAATATCGTAAATACCCTTCTCGTCAGGCTCACCTGCAAACTCCAGGAAGGTGTTCTGGTCGGAACGGGCGTAGGCATAGGGCATACCGCGGTATACACGGCCAGCCTTGAATTCCACCCAACGGGCAGTGTCAGAAATGTGATACTTCACATCTTCCGTAGCACGCCAGTAGATGTCGCCCATGGCACGCATCTTTGCCATAACCTGGGCGCGGCGGGCCAGCAGGATATCCTCTGCCGCATCGTCACGGACTGCCACAGCGCCGGCGATGGTGGGAATATCCCAGCCGGACATGGTTTCCGCAAAGGTTTCATACAGATCCATTACAGAGCGCTTCTGCAGAACGGACAAGCCGTCCCAGATACGCTCCACGCCAATCTGCTGCTCTGTGCCGCAAACCTGCTCATAAAGTGTCTTTTCAACGCAATTGCCATACAGCACCGTGCCGTCAGCCAGTTCCACATAGGTTCTGCCGTAGATAGCCATTTCTGCATTGGCGCTGTTTTCTGCCTCGCTGTTTTCCTGCTTCAGAATGCCGGAAATCATGGTACTGGTCACATTGGCATCTGCGCCAAAGCTGTCAGCGCCCAGCACTGTGCCGATGACGGCGTCTTCTGCCATGGCAAGAGGATCACCTGCCACGCTGACCAGCATACCGAACTGCTTCACCAGGGACTTAACCACCTCGTCGCCGCCGAAGCTGCAGCTGTAGTACAGGCCTGCCTCTGCAGGACGGAGATTGACTGCTGTCACCAGCAGCTTGATGCGGTGGAAGGAGACCTTGCCATTTTCTGCCACCATTACATAGCCATAGGTGGTGCAGGGTGCGCCCTTGGTCACCGGCTGCACCTGAGAAGATGCAGGAACCGTGCCGCAAACACCGTCTGCCACTGTAAAATCGTCGGTGAATGCATCCATACAGTAGAGGGTGCCGTTACCGCTGACAGTGCCGGTGATATGATGACCATTCAGGTCAATATACACATCCTTATCCAGTTGGACATTTTCCACATCCGCAAGCAGCACCAGCTTTTCATTTGCGCCGGTATAAGCTGCAATTGCATCCTCCATGCTGTTGTAATTGCCCAGCACGGTAGTACCTTCCATGTGAACGATCTTCTTGTTGCCTACCAGCAGCAAGTCCTTGCCGTGGGCAGCCAGACCGTTGATCGCGCTGCTGTTGGTGGTGATCTTTGCGCCGGTGAAGTCTGCATTCTTTGCAGTACCGACATCCAAGCCTTCCTTAATACCGGACACGCGGAACTTCACAGTGCCGGTGTAAGCGCCTTCCACTGTCAGCATTTCTGCCAGTGCCGGGCCGCCTTCTGCGGTGTTGGGGTACAGATAAATTTCATTGGCAGAAGCATTGCCGGAAAGTGTTACCTTACCACGGACAGCAACACTGTTTGCCAGCTGGGAGGCGCTGCCTCCGGAAATCGCACCGCCGTAGAGATTCAGTGTGCCGCCGGTGGTAACAAAGATATTACCGCCGACCCAAACGCTCTTACCGTTTTTAACTTCGCCGTTGTAGAGATTATAAGTACCTGCAACATTCAGGATGCCGCCGTTACCTGCATTCTGTCCGGAGACAGACTCATAGGTCAGTGTGCCGCCGTACTGGTTCAGCACTGCTTTCTTTTCCACGAGGATGGTACCTGCGGTCTTCTCCTCAATCTTCAAAGAGGAGGACATACCACGGCCGATAATTGTACCCTCGCCCATGATATTCATCACAGAACCGCTTTCTACTATGAAGGCACGGGTTCTGCCGGTGAGGGTCTGTCCGTTCAGGTCAAGGCAGACCTTACCGGAAATGATCTTGCTGTTCCAGATGCTGGAACCACTGCCAAACTCCAGATAGTAGTGACCGGACTCGATATTTTCAAGACCGCTGTGGCACTCCATAAGGCAAGTCCACACAACGTCTTTTTCACAAATTGCGCAATAGCCGTCCTTGGTGTATACAGGAAGATTCTTTGTCAGCACCAGCTTACCCTCTTGGGCAACCAGCGCAAAACTGCAATCCTCAATGCTGATACCGGCGTGTCGCAGATCGGCATTGTCAGAAATACCGATGACAGCGCCCTCAGCTGCAGTGAGGGTTGCAAAATCCAGCAGTGCATTACCGATGTATGCACCCTGTACAGTCACCATCTCTGTCAAAGCAGGGCCGCCATTCTTATAGGTCAAATATGCCTTATTCAGCTGGGCATCACCGGCAAGCTTCAAACTACCCTGGCAGTACACGGAGCTGCTGCCGCTGCCGCCGGAGATCACACCGCTGTACATATTCAGGCTGCCTGCAGGTGTGACAAACACGTTTGCACCGGCGTTAGAAGCCACGCCGTCCTTGACACAGCCGCCGTACATATTGAATACACCATAACAGCAGATAACGCCGCCGTTGCTGGCGCTCTGTCCGTCTACCTTACCAAAGGTCAGCGTGCCGTCATAAAGATTCAGTGTACCGCCGGAACTTACAAGGATCGTACCGCCCACACGGTCGGCGGTGGCTCCGCCGGCAGTTCTGCCGTGACCGATGACAGTACCGTTACCCTGAATGCTCAGAACACCGTTTTTCTGCACCTCAAAGGCACGGGTGTTGGTATCCAATGTCATGCCACCCAAATCAATACAAACTTTGGCGGAAATGGTCTTGGGAGACCAGATATCTGTGCCTTCTGCAAAGTCCAGATAGTAGTGACCTGCCGCAATGGATGCATCCTCTGCGTTGGCTTCTGACAGCATTGTCCAGGTGACGGTTTCGCCACAAGCCTTACAGACCTGCTGCATCACAGAGGGGTCTTCCGTTGTCAGTACCACCTTATTGCCGTCAACCTTCGCAAACAGGCCGCTGGTGCCAAAGGTCAGTTTCGCTTTGCGGACATTGGCATTTTCGGAAGCAGCGACCACCATGTCCACTGCAGGTGTCAGCTTGGCTGTACCCTTACGCAGGGTGATGGCCGAAATTGAGCCGGTGTACACACCCTTGATGGTCCAAAGGGTTTCAAATCCGGCTTCGGACTTGTCCCATACAAACAGATCATTTATGACTGCATTGCCGGTGATCATGACCTTGCCTTGGGTACAAACAGATGCACCTGCGGAGCAAGTGCCGCCGCTGACAGTACCGCCGTACATATTAAACTTACCTGCAGGCGCAACAAAGATATTGCCGCCTGCATTGGAAGCGTAGCCATTGGACACCGTGCCGCTGTACATATTGAACACGCCGTAAACGTTGATATTACCGCCGTTGCTTGCCTTGCTGCCGGTGATTTTTTCACTGGTGACAGTGGCATCATAGAGGTTAAACGTACCGCTGCTGAGAATATACACGGTACCGCCGTAGCGATCCGTTGTACCAAGCGTACTGTTACGACCGTAGCCCTTCACGGTACCCTCACCCATAATTGTCAAATTACCGGATACGTAGAAGACACGGTCCACGCCCTCTGCCTCTACGGTGTTGCCGTTCATGTAGATACAGACACTTGTATTCTTTGCCACCGACTTATTGGTGACATAAACCGTCTCTGCATCAACGTAGTAGTGTCCTGCCGGAATGGTTGTGGCTGTCACCTGGGACAAGGGGCTCCAGGTCACGGCCTTTCCGCAGTGCGCACACTGTTCCGGCAGTTGGGTCTCTGCCGCTGCGCCCAGCGCCAGCAGCACGCAAAGCGCCACTACCAGCATAGGCAATAGAAATTTCATGAATTTTTTCATTCTATACGCCTCCTATTTTAGGTAATAAAATAATTATAGCATAAAAATTAAATTTTTCCATACCAATTATCCATATCTACAAGGATTCTTCAGTCAAAAAATCAATTTCTATTTGAGAATCAACCGGATATAGCAAACTGCTTGGGGCTGATGCCGTATTCGGATTTAAAAGCACGGTAGAAGCTGGTGTAGTCACTGAAGCCGCAGCTGCGGCAGACTTGTCCCGCAGGCTCTCCCGAGGACAGCAGCTGTCTTGCCAGCAGCAGCCGGCGCAGCATCAAATAGCGATACACGCTGACACCCACCTCTGCGGAAAAAGCATGGGACAGATGGTACTTGCTCACAAACAGCGAGCCTGCAATATTCTCCAGAGACAACGGCTGTCCCAAATTCTCACCGATGAACTGCATGGCCTTTTGTACCAGCAGAGACAGCTCTTCCGCCTCGCTGCTGCCTTCCGTTCTGCCTGCCAAGCGGTTTAACTGCACCATCAGCTGCAAAAATGCGCCTTCGGCGCTGATCTCGCTGCCCAGGTCCTTGCTGTAGCACTCCTTCACCAGCTCGCCGAACCGTGCGGAAAGCACTGCCCGTTCCGGGGCTGCCGGACGGACATGATGGCTATGCTCCGGTCTGTTGCTGTCAAAGCAGGCATTGAGGGAAAGCTGGGCAGTGGACAGCCCCTCCAGATATTCCTTATTCACCCACAGCACAAACCGTTCGCACACCGGCTCCTCCGGGTCGGGCAGTGGGCGGTGCAGCTCCATGGGATTGATAAACAGCAAATCTCCCGGCTGCATGTGAATAATTCTCCCATCCACCCAGTATGCCACCTTGCCACCCAGGAGAAAATACACTTCATAAAAGTCATGGTGATGAACTTCCACATAGCCGGGACGGGGGTCGCGATAGTGAAAAACCTCAAAACGATCCTTCTGCATTACCTGCCGGGGATCAAATAATTGGGAGCGTTCACGCATAGAAATCACCTCTCCTATACTATATAGCAAGATTTGCAATATTTCAAGCAAATATAGCAATTTATATTGCAATTTTTTAATGGTAAACTATGTATATCAAAATTTATAAAACGAATTGGAGGAACAGCTATGCCTATGCAAATGGGTTTCCGTTGGTACGGCGAGGGTAACGACAAGATCAGCCTGGCCGACATCAAGCAGATCCCCGGTGTTACCAGCATCGTTTGGGCGCTGCACCACAAAATGCCCGGTGAGATCTGGGAAGAATCCGAGATCGCCGAGGTCAAGGCACAGTGCGACAAGTACGGCTTCAACATTGACGTTGTGGAGTCTGTAAACGTTCACGATGACATCAAGATCGGTCTGCCCACCCGTGACCGGTACATTGAGAACTACAAGATCACCATGCGTAATCTTGCCAAGTACGGTGTCAAGGTCATCTGCTACAACTTCATGCCTATTTTTGACTGGACTCGCTCCAACCTCTTCCATGAGGTGGGCGACGGCTCCACTGCTCTGTTCTACGAAAAGGGCATGATCCAGGACGATTACAATGCCATGGCAAAGTACATCCTGGACTTCACCGAGAAGTACAACATGTCCTTCCCCGGCTGGGAGCCTGAGCGTATGGCAAAGCTGGACGAGCTGTTCAAGGCATATAAGGACGTTGACCATGAGACACTTTGGGCAAACCTGAAGTATTTCCTGGAAGCTTTGATGCCCACCTGCGAGGAGACCGGCATCAAGATGGCTATCCACATGGACGATCCCCCCTGGGACATTTTCGGTCTGCCCCGTCTGCTGATCAATGAGGAGAACATTGACCGCTTCCTGAAGATGGTGGACAACCCCTATAACTGTCTCACCCTTTGCTCCGGCTCTTTGAGCGCCGACCCCAACAACAACGTGGCTGCCATTGTGCGTAAGCACTGCGACCGCATTGCCTTTGCTCACATCCGTAACGTGAAGCATTTTGAAAACGGTGACTTCTCTGAAGCTTCTCACCGTGACTGCGACGGTGACACCGGCATTCTGGACATCCTGCAGGCATATCACGATTGCGGCTTTGAGGGCTATATCCGTCCCGACCACGGACGTCATCTGTGGAACGAGGGTCCCGGCAATGTTCGTCCCGGCTATGGTTTGTATGACCGTGCATTGGGCATTATGTATATGCTGGGTGCATGGGATCTCATGGACAGAAAAAACTAATTTTTGGAGGTAACTATTATGAATCTTCCCCTGAATATTGACTACAGCGGTAAAGTTGTTGTTGTCACCGGCGCCGGTGGCCTGATCTGCGGCGCTATGGCACGTGCATTTGCACAGTCCGGCGCAAAGGTTGCTTGCCTGGATCTGAATGAGGATGCTGTTAAGGCACTGGCAAACGAGCTGAAGGCAGAAGGCTACATTGCAGAAGGCTACAAGGCCAACGTACTGGAGCCCGAAATGCTGGAAGAGGTACACCAGGCTGTACTGAAGGACCTGGGACCCTGCGACATTCTTGTCAATGGCGCAGGCGGCAATAACCCCCGTGCTACCACCGACAACGAGTATCAGCACGAAGCCAAGGAGGGCGGCAAGTCCTTCTTTGATCTGGATGCTGCAGGCGTGGACTTCGTGTTCAAGCTGAACTTCCAGGGCACTCTGCTGCCCACCCAGGCATTTGCCAAGGACATGGTGGCAAAGAAGAACGGTGTGATCCTGAACATCTCTTCCATGAATGCCTACACTCCCCTGACCAAGATCCCCGCTTACTCCGCTGCCAAGGCAGGTATTTCCAACTTCACCCAGTGGCTGGCTACCCACTTTGCCGGCACCGGCATCCGTTGCAATGCCATTGCCCCCGGCTTCCTGGTATCTGCACAGAACAGAGCTCTTCTGTTCAACGAGGATGGCACTCCCACCGCACGCAGCGCCAAGATCCTGAACGGCACTCCCACCGGCCGCTATGTGGACGCTGACGAGCTGCTGGGCGCAACTTTGTTCCTCTGCGATGACAAGGCAGCTTCCGCCATCACCGGTGTTGTTCTGCCCATTGACTGTGGCTTCGCTGCCTACTCCGGCGTGTAATTCAATATAGAAACAAGGAGCTTTTATTATGGCTAAGATTATTACTTTCGGCGAGCTGATGCTGCGTCTTCAGCCTTATAACTATGAGCGTTTTGTCCAGTGCGACCATGTAGAGTTCACCTTCGGCGGTGGCGAAGCCAATGTGGCTGTGTCCCTGGCAAACTACGGCATGGACGTTGCCTACGTTACCAAGCTGCCCACCCATGCCATCGGTCAGGCTGCTGTCAACTCTCTGCGCCGTTACGGCGTGGACACCACCAAGATCGTCCGTGGCGGCGACCGTGTGGGTATTTACTTCAATGAGAAGGGCGCTTCCCAGCGTGGCTCTGTCTGCATCTATGACCGTGCCAATTCCGCCATTGCCCAGGCAACTTCCGCTGACTTTGACTGGGATGCTATTTTTGAGGGTGCACAGTGGTTCCACTTCACCGGCATCACCCCCGCACTGGGCGGCAATCTGGTGGAGATCTGCAAGGAAGCTTGTAAGGCTGCCAAGGCTCGTGGCATCAAGATCTCCTGCGATCTGAACTACCGTGGCAAGCTGTGGACCCGTACAGAAGCACGTGAGGCCATGACCGAGCTGTGCCAGTACGTGGACGTGTGCATCTCCAACGAAGAGGATGCCAAGGACGTGTTCGGCATTGAGGCAGAGGCTACCGACATCTATGCCGGTGAGCTGAACCACGAGGGCTACAAGTCTGTTGCCAAGCAGCTGGCTGACAAGTTCGGCTTTGAGATGGTTGCTATCACTCTCCGTGAGAGCCACAGCGCATTTGACAACGGCTGGAGCGCCATGCTGTACAACGTTGCCAAGGATGAGTACTGCTTCTCCAAGAAGTACGAGCTGCACATCATTGACCGTGTGGGCGGCGGCGACTCCTTCGGCGGCGGCCTGATCTACAGCATCCTGAACGGCAAGGACACCCAGGCTTCCGTTGAATTTGCAGTTGCTGCTTCCGCGCTGAAGCATTCCATTGAGGGCGACTACAACATGGTCACCGTTGCAGAGGTGGAAAAGCTGGCAGGCGGCGACGGCTCCGGCAGAATCCAGAGATAATTCACCGTATATACAAGAATCGGGATCCGGTTAATTTACCGGATCCCGATTTTTTATCAGAAATAATAAAGCATGATATCAAAGGCATATTTCAAGCCGGGCTGCAGAGAATCAATATCCACGAATTCCTCACGGGTATGTGCGCCCAGGCCGGTGTAGCAGCCCAGGGCAACCGCAGGAATGCCCATGGACATGGGAATATTGCAATCAGTGGAGCCACGGACGAACGCCAGGTTGTTGCCGAAATGGCGGTTGTTTGTCTCATTGACTCGTGCCTTCAGTGCCTCCAGGGCAGCACGGTCCACATCACCGCAGCAAGGACGGTCGCCTACCACAGTAACCGTGACCTTCACACCCTTTGCACGGTAGAATTCCACAGCAGCTTCCAGGTGCTTGTTCATGATCTCCAGGGATTCACGGCAGTCGGAACGGAACTCATAGAGCATTTCCGCATGCTGGGCAATGGTGTTGACGGAGGTGCCGCCGGAAATCGTGCCGACATTGTAAGTTGTAATGCCGCCCTCCGGCACCTTCATAGTGTAAAGGGTGTCAATCAGGGATGCCAGATACGCAATGGCATTACGGTTGCCGAACTTGCTGAAGGAGTGGCCACCCTCGGTATCCACCTCAATACGGAAGCGCTTGGAGCCAACGGGCTGATCCACACAGCCGCCGGTACGGACATCAAAGGAAATCATTTCCTTCACACGGCTACCGTAGGTCTCCATCAGCTGACGGGTACCCTTCAGGTTGCCAAGACCCTCCTCGCAGGAATTAAAGACGATCAGCATACCGCAATCCTTAGGCAGCATTTTCTTCTGTGCGAAGAAACGGGCAGCCAGCAGAAGTACCACCATGCAGCCGGTATCATCACCCACGCCGGGGCAATAGATCTTGCCGTCTTCCACACGCAGCGGCAGCGGTGTTGTATCGGGAAATACAACGTCCGTATGGGCGCTGAATACCACCAGGGGGTTGGCGCCGGTATCACCAAAGCTGCAGATCACATTCAGTGCTTCGTCCACATGAACATTTTCCACACCGTTTTCCTTCAGCCAGGCGGTGCAAAATTCCACACGCTTCTCCTCTTTGCCGGAGGGCGCCGGAATCTGGGCAATGGTCTTAAGCAGTTCTACCTGCTCCTGGGCGCAGGATTCCAGGTAAGCTTCAATTTCTTTTGTCAGTTGCATATGCAAAACTCCCTTTCAAGACTTTTCACAAGTATACTACAAAGAAATAGAAAATGCAAATAAATTTAAAACCGGGGGGGAGCGATGGGAGCGCTGCCGGTGGCAGAGAAAAACGGGGACCCCACAAAGCCTGCTTTGTGGGGAGAGGAATGGCGAAATCTAAAGTTTTTATAAAGTCTGTAGCAATGCAGTAATCGCTGGATTTCCGCCCGTGTTCCTCATCAGTCACGGCTGTGCCGCGACAGCCAGTTTATTTTGTATGCTTGCCACCGGCAAGCATAGTTATTAGAAAATTCGCTGCGCTCTGCGACACCCTCGGGGGAAGCCTTTTTTCGCTGCGCCTTGCAATGCCCTCGGCGATGCAGAAAAGCCCCCGGGAGGCTAAGCCTTCCGGGGGCTGGGGTTTAAGCTATGAAATTACTGAACGGTCAGGGTTGCGGGCTCGGTGTAGTAGGTGACACCGTCCAGACCCTTGATCTCGCAGCGATACTGGTAACCGTTGTTGGATGCCTTGGTGGTAACATTCAGGGTTGCAGTAGTGTTGCCGTCAGCGGAGGTCTTGCCCCAGGTGGACAGACCGGGTCTTGTGTAGTACCACTGGTAGCTGTAAGCATTGGAAGCATCCACAGTGAAGGTTGCAACCTCGCCGGCTGCCACAGTGACAGCTTCGGTCTGGCTGTT
>JAFYNQ010000028.1 GCA_017548065.1 Oscillospiraceae bacterium | reverse complement strand
GGGGGATGATTTTCAGTTTTTCAGCCAATGGAATACTCCTTTCAAATGTAAAAAGCATAGCAAAGCAGGCGGCCGCTGCATTGCTTCCGGCCCCGTATCGCCGTACACGTTGCATGATCGCCCGCTTAATATCTTTGATTGTTTCTCTTTGCCCAGGTCTGCCCACCTGGCGCTTCTTCGTGTATTATACCACATTTTCACCGGATTGTATACTATTATTTTTTTCTTTTATCCGACAGAAATAATGTTGCGGAAAAGCGAAAAAACTATTGCGTGTTTTTTAATCCTTTGATATAATGTATAAAATTGCGATAACTATCGGGCAATTGCCTTTTTGAATGGAAAGGAGGCAGCTTTATGGATAAGAAGCTGGGCAGACTTTTAAGACCCCACGTGGGCGCATATCTGCTGATGCTGCTGGGCTTTGGCATTGCAGCGGCAATGGTGGGAGAATACGTCCTGGCAGGCCTGGAGCTGGGTATTACGCTTCTGCTCTTTGTGATCTATCTTATGCGCAGAGCCAGGGAGCATACGGAGCTGCAGGGCTACCTGCAAAAGTATACAGAGGAAATGGCCGGGCTTCAGGGAAATGTGACAGCGCCCTTTCCCACTCTGGTGATCAACCTGGCGGACGGCAGCATCGTCTTTGCCAACCGGGAGTTCCGGGAGCTTATGGACATCCGTGATACCTTTGTGAAGCGCACGGTCAGCGAATTTGTTCCCGAATTTGACACCGATTGGATCACCTCCGGCAAGACCGAGTATCCTGCCGCAGTGAACCTGGGAAAGAAACGCTTCCGTGTTTACGGTTCTGCCTTCCGTGGGGAGGACAAGCGCAATACCCCCATGGGCGTGCTGTTCTTCTCTGACCTGACAGAGCTGTATGAGATCCGTGACGAGTATATCCGCTCCCGTCCTGTGGTGTCCATCGTGCTGGTGGATAACTATGACGAGCTTACACGAAATATGTCCGAGGCTGCCATCTCCGGCATGAATGCCCGGATCAACAATACCATTATGAAGTGGGCGCAAAGCTACCACGGATTGCTTCGCCGTCTGGAAAAGAACCGCTTCCTGCTGGTGTTTGAAAAGCGTGACCTGAAGAAGGCGGTGGCCGGCAAGTTCTCCCTTCTGGAGGATGTGCATGGCATCACGTCTCCTGCAGGCTTGGAGGCATCGGTGTCCATCGGCTTGGGTGTGGACGGCGCTACCTTTGAGGAGAGCTATGAGTTTGCGGCGCTGTCCATTGAAATGGCGCTGAGCCGTGGCGGTGACCAGGCAGTGGTAAAGGACAGACTGAACTTCCGCTTCTACGGCGGCAGAAACAAGGAGTCCGAGCATCGCAGCCGTGTCCGTTCCCGTGTGACGGCAAACTCTCTGCTGGAGCTGATCGGACAGAGTAGTCAGATCTTTATTATGGGTCATAAGAACGCGGATATGGACTCTGTGGGCGCCGCAATGGGTATCGCAAGTCTTTGCCGCAAGAAGGGCAAGCCCTTCTATATCGTGCTGGATCTTGAAAACAACGCAGCGGACAAGCTGCTGGACGAGATCCGCCAGGAGCCGGAATACAAGGACGTATTCATCACCGGGCAGGAGGCGCTGGTGCGCTGTGACAACCGCAGCACCCTGGTGGTGGTGGACACCAACCGACCCGACCAGGTGGAGAGCCAGCCGCTGCTGGAGGCCATTCCCAAGGTCTGTGTGGTGGATCACCATCTGCGTGCCAGCGATTATATCCACTCTGTGGTGGTGAATTTCCACGAGCCCTTCGCCTCCTCCGCTGCGGAGATGGTAACAGAGCTGCTGGAGTACGGTCTTGACCGTAACGATATCCTGCCCATTGAAGCAAAGGCTCTGATGGCAGGCATTTTCCTGGACACCAAGAATTTCAACGTTCGTACCGGTGAGCGTACCTTTGAGGCGGCGGCTTACCTGAGCCAGCTGGGCGCTGACACTGTGGAGGTGAAGAAGCTGCTGCAAAGCGACTTCCAGAATACGGTGGCAAAGCACCAGATTATCAAGGCGGCAAGGCTGTATAACTACGGCATTGCCATTGCGGCGCTGAGCACCACCACCTCCCGTACTTTGGCTGCCCAGGCAGCAGATGAGCTGCTGAACATTTCCGGCATTACCGCATCGTTTGTGCTGTACCCCGACGGCGATCGGGTGATCATATCCGCCCGTTCCATCGGCAAGGCCAACGTGCAGGTGATCCTGGAGCCCCTTGGTGGCGGCGGCAACACCGCAACCGCAGGCGCCCAGGTGAGTGGCAGCACTGTCAAGGATGTGCTTGACAGACTGACCGATTCCATTGACAAATTTTTTGAAGAATAAGGAGATATAAGATGAAAGTTATTTTGACGCAGGATGTAAAGGGAAAAGGCAAGAAGGGACAGATGATCGAGGTTTCCGACGGCTACGCCCGTAACTATATGCTTCCCCGTAAGATCGCTGTGGAGGCAACTGCCGATGCAGTGAACACCATGCGTATGAACGACAAGGCAGCTGCCGAGAAGGCAGCCAAGGAGCGTGCAGAGGCACTGGAGATCTCCAAGAAGCTCCGTGAGATGACCCTCACCGTCACCGCCAAGGGCGGCGGCGCAGGCAGACTCTTCGGCTCTGTGACCAACCAGGAAATTGCCGATGCCCTGAAGGCATCCTCCGGCATTGCCCTGGACAAGCGTAAGATCGTGATCTCCGACACCATCAAGAGCGTGGGTACCTACACCGTCCAGTGCAAGCTGGGCTATGAGATCACCGCCCCCCTGACCGTTAAGATCGTAGAGGCTTAACGGATCTCCCTTATGAAAATGCTGAAAGGAGGGACGTTCCTTGGATGAGGAATTGATGGCCCGACAAGTGCCCCATTCTGTGGAGGCAGAGCAGTCTGTATTGGGCTCTATCCTGATCGATGTCCGCTGTCTTCCGGACGTGATCGGTATTTTAAGTGCAGATGATTTCTATTTGAAGCAGAACAAGCAGATCTACGAGACCATCTACACCATGTTTAACTATTCCCAGACCATTGACCCGGTTACGGTCATGGACAAAATGAAGGAGCTGGGCTACTATCGGGAGGACACCCGTGATTACATCCTGCAGCTGATGGAGATCACCCCCACCGCAGCCAATGCGGTGCGGTATGCCGGTATCGTCCGTGACAAGGCCATGCTTCGTGGTCTTGCGGATGCGGCTGTGGATATCTCCGAGACGGTGCAGAAGGAAAAAGGCACGCCCGGTGAGATCCTGGAGAAGGCAGAAAAGAAGATCTACGCGCTGCGAAAGGGCGAGCGTGGCGACTCCCTGGAGCATATCGGCACAACGCTGTATAAGGTCTTTGACCGCCTGAATGAACTGTCCATGGCAGACTCTGCCATTCCCGGCCTTTCCACCGGCCTTGTGGATCTTGACAAGCAGCTGAGCGGTCTGAATAAGTCTGACCTTCTGCTGGTGGCTGCCCGTCCTGCTATGGGTAAGACCGCCTTTGCGCTGAATCTGTGCCTGAACGTGGCAAAGAAATATGATAAGACCGTTGTCATGTTCTCCTTGGAAATGTCCCGTGAGCAGCTGGCAATGCGTCTTTTGGCCATTGAAAGCTTCGTGGACGGCAAGAAGATCACCACCGGTAAAATGACAGAAGAGGAGTGGACAAAGCTGTCCATGGCAGCCTCTTCCCTGAGCCAGACAGATATCCGTGTGGATGATAACCCCTCCATTACCGTTGCGGAAATGAATGCAAAGCTGCGCCGTGTGGACAACCTTGGTCTTGTGATCATCGACTACCTGCAGCTGATGAACAGCTCCGGCTACGGCAAGGGCGGCGGCGAGAGCCGACAGAACACGGTGGCGGATATCTCCCGATCCCTGAAGATCATGGCAAAGGATCTGAACGTTCCCGTTATCTGCCTCAGCCAGCTGTCCCGTGGACCGGAAAGCAGACCTGACAAGCGTCCCATGCTTTCCGACCTGCGTGAATCCGGCGCTATTGAGCAGGACGCTGACTCCGTTATGTTCCTTTACCGTGACGAATACTACAACCCCAACACAGAGGACAAGGGCATTGCCGAGTGCATCGTTGCCAAGAACCGTCACGGCGAGGTCGGTACGGTGAAGCTGCAGTGGATCCCTCAGTACCAGACCTTCTCCGACAAGGAGTGGAAGCATGCTGAATAAGCTTGGGCAGTTTATTGAGGATCATAAGCTGCTGCAGCCGGGAGATTGCGTTGTGTGCGCTGTCTCCGGCGGCGCTGACTCTGTGGCGCTGCTGTTTGCCTTGTACCTTTTAAAAGAAAAATTGCAGATCAAGCTTTCTGCCGCCCACTTTAACCACCACCTTCGTGGGGCGGAATCGGATCGGGACGAGGCCTTCGTAAGAGACCTCTGTGACCGCTACGATATCCCCTTGCAGGTGGGAAGCGGTGAAGTCGTCCCCGGTAAAAAGGGATTGGAGGCGGCGGCACGGGATGCCCGTTACGGCTTTTTGAAGACCCTTCCCGGCAAGATCGCCACGGCGCACACCGCCGATGACAATGCAGAGACGGTGCTGATGCGCATGGTGCGTGGCACGGGGCTGAAGGGATTGGGCGCCATCGCCCCCGTAAACGGCAAGCTGATCCGTCCCATGCTTACGGTGACCCGTAAGGATGTGCTGGCATTTTTGCAGGAATATGCCCTTTCCTGGGTGGAGGACAGCTCCAACGGGGAAGAGGACTTCCTGCGGAACCGTCTGCGCCATCAGGTGCTGCCGCTGCTGACAGCGGAAAATCCCCGGTTTGCGGAAAATACCTCCGCCCTGGCGCTGCGGTTGCAGCAGGATGAGGCGGCGCTGGCAGCTTCCGTGCCGGAGACAGACCATGTGGAAACCTTGCGGTCTTTGCCGCCTGCGCTGCGAAGCCGCGCCCTGGCAGCGTTTTTGGAACGCTGCGGTGTCAGAGAGCCGGAAGCCCAGCATATTTTGCTGGCGGAAAAACTGGTGTTTTCCCCCAATCCCTCTGCCAAGGCAGATCTTCCGGGAAACGTCACCGTTGCCCGAAATTACGGAAGGCTTGTGAAGCTGGCACAAGAGGAGGCGCCGGAAGCGGTGCAGCTGCCTTGCCCCGGTACGGTGGTCTTTGGCGGCTATCGCATTTCCTGCGCCCCGGCAGCATCTCTTGCAGCTGACGGCTACCTGGTGCAGTCTTGTGGAAGTCTTACAGTCCGCAGCCGCAGGGCAGGGGATGCGGTTACACTCCCCGGCGGCACAAAGAGCCTGAAAAAGCTGTTTATAGACAGAAAGATCCCCGCTGACCTGCGGGAAACGATACCCGTTGTGGCAGACGATGCCGGTGTGGTTTGTGTCATCGGCGTGGCTGTCAACAAAAGCAGAGCGGCAACCCGTCTGCCTGCCATCCAAATCCGTTTTGAGAAATCAGAAGAATAAAGAGAGAGGTCTAAGCTATGCATCAGGATATGAAATACGTATTGCTCACCGAAGAGCAGATCCGGGAAAAGGTCTCGGAGTTCGCAAAGCGCCTGACGGAGGAATATGCCGGTAAGGATCCCATTTTCGTGGGTGTGCTGAAGGGCGTTGTAATGTTCTTTGCGGACGTGGTAAAGGAGATCAACATCCCTTGTCAGATTGATTTTATGTGGATCTCCTCTTATGCCGGCACGGAATCTGCCACCATGCAGGTGCGCAAGGACGTGTCTGCAAATATTGAAGGTCGCCATGTTGTGATCCTGGAGGACATTTTTGACACCGGCAACTCCCTGGAGTTTACCTATCATCACCTTTTGTCCAAGCGTCCTGCATCCCTGAAGATCTGCACGCTGCTGGATAAGCCCGAGCGCCGTAACCCGGCTGTTACGGTGAAGCCGGACTACGTGGGCTTTACCATTCCCAACGAGTTCGTGGTTGGCTACGGTCTTGACTATCAGGAGCATTACCGTAACCTGCCCTACGTGGGTGTGCTGAAGCCGGAAGTTTACGAGAAATAAAGGAGCATTGATTTGAAGAAAGTAAGAATTTTACCGCTGCTACTGTACATCGCAGTGCTGGTGCTGGCATTCAGCTTCATCTGGAATCTGTTTGCCGGTGGCGGTGACGGACTGTCCTATGCCCAGGTGGTGGAGCTTTTCCAGCAGGAAAAGGTGGAAGCCTTTGTGGTGGATGGCGATGTGATCCGGCTGCAGCTGAACAGTGAATATGCAGGCAAGAAAGAGGTTGCCACCGTCCTTGCCGACCCCGACGGCTTCCGTGCGGAAATGCTGCCGCTGCTGCTGGAGCAGAAGGAAAAGGGTATCCTGAAGGACTTTAACTTTATTGCGGAAGAGGGAACAACGCCCTTTGATTACGTGCTGCCCATTATCGTTGCCGGTCTTGTGCTGATCGTCGTTTGGGTACTGCTGGCAGGCAGAGCCAACAGCAGCAATCCCATGAACGATTTCGGCAAGGCACGTACCACCCACGGCCTGCCCCAGGACAAGAAGGTCACCTTTGCGGATGTGGCAGGTGTGGACGAGGAGAAGGAAGAGCTGCAGGAGGTTGTGGATTTCCTGCGGAATCCCGAAAAGTTCACCGCCATCGGCGCCCGTATTCCTCACGGCATTTTGCTCTCCGGCCCTCCCGGTACCGGCAAGACGCTCCTTGCCCGTGCGGTGGCAGGAGAAGCCGGTGTGGAGTTCCTCTCCATCTCCGGCTCTGACTTTATGGAAATGTACGTGGGTGTTGGCGCAAGCCGTGTCCGTGACCTGTTTGCCCAGGCAAAGCGTGTAGCCCCTGCTATTATTTTTATTGACGAAATTGACGCTGTGGGTCGTAAGCGTGGCTCCGGCCTTGGCGGCGGTCATGACGAGCGTGAGCAGACACTGAACCAGCTGCTGGTGGAAATGGACGGCTTTGCCCGTACTGACGGAGTGATCGTCATTGCTGCCACCAACCGTGTGGATATTCTGGATCCTGCGCTGCTGCGCCCCGGCCGTTTTGACCGGCAGGTCTATGTCCACGCACCGGACTCCAAGGGTCGTGAAGAGATCCTGAAGGTGCATGCCAAGGGCAAGAAGCTGGATGATTCTGTGGATCTGCATACAGTGGCGCTGGCGACCTCCGGCTTTACCGGCGCTGATCTGAGCAACCTTTTGAACGAAGCCGCTATCCTGGCAGCCCGTGCTGACCGCCCGGTGCTGTGTATGCAGGATCTCAATGATGCCATGATGAAGATCCTGGCAGGCCCGGAGAAGAAGAGCTGCGTAAAGCTGCGTAAGGACCTGAAGATCACCGCCATCCATGAGGCCGGTCACGCTGTGGCAATGTACAGCCTGCCCACCCATGACCCGGTGCATCAGATCTCTATCGTTCCCCGTGGTCATGCGCTGGGTCTTACCTGGACACGTCCCAGGGAGGACAGCAACCACCTGACCCGCAATGAGATGTACGAGCAGATCGTAGGTCTTTTGGGCGGCCGTGTGGCAGAGGCTATTTTCCTGCAGGATATTTCCACCGGCGCTTCCAGCGATATTGACCGTGCCTCCAAGCTGGCCCGGGATATGGTTGGCCGTTACGGTATGTGTGAGAAGCTGGGTACCGTTTCCTACACCAGCGGCGGTGAGGTGTTCATCGGCAGAGACTACGAGAAGACAAAGGGCTACTCCGAAAAGGTAGCCGGTACCATTGACGATGAGGTAAAGGCGATCATTGACAAGGCCTATGCCCAGTGTGAAGAGATCCTCCGTCGGGATGCAGACAAGATGCGCCTGATCGTGGAGTTCCTGCTGGAGCATGAGACCATGTCCGGCGACCAGTTCGCCCGGTGCATGGCAGGCGAGGAGATCGGCGAAGCCACCTCCAAGTCCGTCTTTGATAATTTCAAAGAAACAGAAGAATAAAAAATACCCGGTGCAAACCAGGGTGAATGTCACAACCGTAATTAACGCTGTCATTGCGAGACTTGCGGATGCAAGTCGTGGCAATCTCCTTCATAAGATGGGGATTCCCACGGCTGCTTCGCAGCCTCGGAATGACATGCTTACGGACATTCACCGGTTCTGCACCGGGATTTCTGTTTGTGAAAAAAACAGGGAGAAGGTAGCGGCAAAGCCGCTGGCGGAGGGAGTGTACCCTCCTGAAAATATCAATCTGCCAGCTTGGCTTCAATGTTTGCCCGAAGGCTGTCCACCTGCTTACGGAAGGCTTCGTCGCCGCTCTGGGCATTGTCCACCTTGCTCACGCTGTGAATCACCGTGGCACGGTCACGAAGCAGCTGCTTTCCAATGGCATCCGGCTTCATACCCACCATTGTCTGCATGAGATACATGGCCACCTGTCGGGGCGTTGTCACCGTCTTGCTGCGGTTGCTGCTCTTCAGGTCAGCTTCCGACACATGATAGTAGGCGCATACCGCCTCCAGCACCATGGCGGCTGTGACACAACGGGGCAGCTGTGTGCCCAAAAGCGCATGCACCACCGTACCCACGGTGTCTGCATCCATGGTAGCGCCGCCCAGCTCGCGCATGGCACGCAGCTTCTTGAGAATGCCCTCCAGCTGTCGTACATTTTCTGCGCTGTCGGCGATCAGCTTCTTAAGGCTGTGGGGCAGAGGCAGCTGATAGCTTTTGCTTTTTATTTCCACGATCTGCAGCCGTGCTTCCGCTCCGGGGGAGGGGACTTCCACCATCACACCCTCGCCGAAGCGGTCAATGAGCTGGGTCGCAAGGGTGGGCATGTCCATGGGACGGCGGTCAGAGGTGAGGATGATCTGCTTGTTGTTTTCGTACAAGGTGTTGAAAATGTGGTAGAACTCCTCCTGGGTGGTCTCTTTGCCTGCCAGGAACTGAATGTCATCCAGCAGCAGTACATCGGCTTTCCGCAGCTTGGCTTTAAATTCCCGGGACTTGTCATTGCGGATGGCATAAATAAACTCGTTTATGAAGGCTTCTGTCTTCATGCACACCACCTTCAGCTCCGGGCGTGTTTCCATGATCCGATTGGCAGCGGCATACAAAAGATGGGTCTTGCCCACACCGGGCTTGCCGTACAGCAGCAGGGGATTGTGGGTCTTCTCACCGGGGGCGGCGGCTGCCAGCATGGTCATCTGCCGTGCAAAGCGGTTCTCCGGCGCCTCCACGAAGCTGTCAAAGGAGTATTGGGGATTCAGGGGCACGGTTGCCGCTGCTCTCTTTTCCTCCTTGAAACGCTTCAACTCTGTCTCACCCCATACCTCCAGGACGGGCTTTGTATGCACAAGGGCTTCCAGCGCCTCCAGGATATAGGGGGCGCACTGGGTGAGAATGATTTCTTTTCTGTAATCCGAGGGGGTATATAAAACCAGTCTGTCTTCTGTTAATTCAATGATCTCCGCATCGTCCAGCCAGGTAGACACGGTGACTTCCGAGAGCTGCTGCTCCAATCGGGCAAGGATTTTTGCCCATACATAGGCTGCCGAATACATCAGGGGTTCCTCTTTCTGAAAAATAGTGTGGGAGCTTTATTCTACCAAGGACGCAGCCACAATGCAAGGAAAATCCTTTCGTGATTCTTACCAAAAAAAGGGGCGAAAATTCTACATATAATTTTTTCTTTTCCGGTGTTGATCCTTGCGAAAATTGTCATTTTGTATTGTAAATACAAGGTAGTTGTGGTATAATGCAGGTGATTTTTTTATTAGGGAAGTGGAAGCAATGGATGTTATTTTAACGCTGCTGCTGACAACGGCGCTGGCAGGTATCGGCGGCACGGGACTTGGCGGTCTTGTGGGCGCTTTGCTGCAAAAGGATTCCAACCGCACAGTCAGCCTGCTGCTCAGCTTTGCCGGCGGTGTGATGCTCAGTGTTGTTTGCTTTGACCTGGTGACGGAAGCGGTGGAGACCAATGTGGGTCTTTGGATCGTTGTCCTTGCGATTGCATTGGGTATGGCAATTACGTATCTGCTGAATTACTGGATCGACAAGAAGACAAATCCCGAGGTGGCGCACATTGACGAGCATCACCCCAAAACCGCAGATGACCTGGACGAACTGATCCACAGTGACCACCTGAACGCCCATTACCAGCGCCAGGACAGTAAGCTGGGCTTGTTCGTTGCCGGTCTTGTGATGGCATCTGCCATTGCGCTGCACAACATTCCCGAGGGTATGACCATCGGCGCATCCTATGCCAGCGATGACGGTGTCATGGGCGGCGCAGCCCTGGTGCTGGCAATTCTCATCGGTCTGCACAATATCCCCGAGGGCATGGCGGTGTCCGTGCCCCTGATCAGCGGCGGTATGGCACGGTGGAAGGCAATCCTCATCACGGCAGCCTCCGGCATCCCCACGGTGCTGGGCGCACTGTTGGGCTTCGCCATCGGCGAGATCGGCCCTCTGGGACTGACCCTCAGCCTTGGCTTTGCCAGCGGCGCCATGCTGTATGTGGTCTTCGGTGAGATCCTGCCCCAGTCTATTTTGATGTACCACAGCAAGCTTCCTGCCTTTGCCACCGTTGCCGGTATCCTGGTGGGAATGCTGATCATTTTTTGAGGTGTGACAAATGGAAAAACGATATGTCGGCAATGAAAATCAGCTGCTTACCGCCCGTCGGGTCACCTTTGAAGAGGGCTTGTCCCAGGGTGTCCGTGCCATTGAGCTGCGGAACACAGACGGCTTGTACGTCACCTGCGTTGAAGACCAGTGCCTGAATCTCTACGATTTTTCCTACAAGGGCATCAACTTTGCCTTCCAGCAGAAAAACGGCCTGGTGTCCGGACGGTATTTTAACCCTGCTGCCCCCGATTTTGAATTTTACTGGCCCGCCGGTATGCTGTATACCTGCGGCCTGACCAACGTAGGCCCCGGCGGCATCATGGAGGACGGAAAGTTCTACCCCGACCACGGTCGCATCGGCATGCTGCCTGCCCAAAACGTGACGCTGCGCCGCACAGAAGACGGCGCAGAGCTTAAAGGCAGCATCCATGAGGGTATGCTGGCAGGCTACCACATGGAGCTGAAGCGGAAAATCACCTTCCCGTCAAAGGGAAAATGTATCCGCTTTGAGGACGAGATCTGCAACCACGAGCCATTTGACACGGAGTTTGCGTTCCTCTATCATATCAACCTGGGTTATCCGCTGCTGTCAGAGCATAGCCGTGTGATCAAGGGTAAGGGCGGCGGCTACAGCATCCATACCGGCGGTGAGATCCCCGGTGATTGGGCGCAGTGCCGTGCCCCGGAGGATCACAAGGATGAGGACCTGTTCTGCCATGAAAATGCCGCAGACCGAGACGGCTGGGCATATACAGCGCTGATCAACGAGAAATTAGAGCTTGGCTGCTATATAAAGTATAAAACAGAGAATCTGCCTTACCTCATGCACTGGCGGAATATGTGCAGCCATGACTATGCGCTTGGTTTAGAGCCTTCCAACTGCCAGGTGCTGGGACGGGACAGAGAGCGCCGCAACGGCACGCTGCAAACACTGCCTGCCTACGGCAAGAAGTCCTACACTGTGGAGGTTGGTGTCCTGGACGGCAAAGAGGAGATCGCCGCCTTTGAAGCCATGGTAAACGCATTATAAAACAAAAAACCGGTGCTGACCTGTCATCAGCACCGGATTTCTTTTTGCATTATTCCTGATCCCAGTTGTGCCACACGTTCTGCACATCGTCATCATCTTCCATGATTTCAATGAGCTTTTCCATGAGCTTGACCTGCTCTTCGTTTTCCAGCTTCTGATAGTTCTGGGGAACCATTTCGATCTGTGCGGAAGCGAAGGTGTAGTTCTTGGCAGCCATGCCGTCTGCCACAGCGTTGAAATCATCGGGCTGGGTGTAGATGGTGAAGCAATCCTCTTCTGCCTCAAAGTCATCGGCGCCGCAGTCCATGGCATCCATCATGACAGTATCTTCGTCCAGGTCGCCGTCCTCGTTGTCAATGACCAGCACACCCTTCTTGTCAAAGCTCCAGCTGACGCAGCCGGAAGCGCCCAGGTTTCCGCCGTACTTATCAAAGTGATGACGCATAGAACCTGCGGTACGGTTGCGGTTATCGGTCATGGTCTCCACGATCACAGCCACACCGCCGGGGCCGTAGCCTTCGTAGGTGATGGATTCGTAGCTGTCGCCGCCACCTGCGCCTGCGGCCTTCTCCAGGCAGCGTTTGATGTTATCGTTGGGCATATTGGCAGCCTTTGCTTTGGTGATGACAGTGGCAAGACGGGAGTTGTTGGCAGGATCGGTAATACCGCCGCCCTCCTTAACAGCCACGATCAGTTCCTTGGCGATCTTGGTAAAAGCAGCAGCACGCTTTGCATCCTGCGCACCCTTGGTTTTCTGAATGTTATGCCATTTGGAATGTCCGGACATAGTGATCTTCCTCTCAAATCAATAAAATATTCAACATATTCTAACACAAAAGAATACGAAAATCAATAGAAACTTGCGCAATCTGCGTGCCAGGCGGACATGGCCACTGTAAGCTCCGGGAAAGCCTGCCGCAGCTGCTGGGTCAAATAGACACATACGGGGTTTTCCGTGTGGAAATGACCGGCATCAATCAGGTTAATGCCCATAGACCGGGCATCCCAGAACTGATTGTACTTGATATCCGATGTAACAAAGGTGTCGCAGCCGGCATTCACAGCATCCATAAGCTCACTGCCGCAGGCACCGCCACCCACTGCCACACGTCGCACCGTTCTGCCACCGTCGGTGAATTTCAGCTTTTGACAGCCCAGCGCCTTCTTCACGGATTCCATAAAGGGATACAGTCCTTGTTCCTCTACCGTGCCGCAGCGCAGAAGACCGTAGGGTCTGCCCTGGGGGTCAGTCCCCTTGGGATCAATGACGGAAATGTCCTGCAAACCCAGCTTTTCTGCCAGGATGTCATTTACACCGCCGGGGGCGCAGTCAAGATTGGTGTGGGCATTGATGTGGGCAATGCGGTTTTCAATTAAGTAAAGGGCGTTTCGGCCCTGCTCGGTCCGGTCGGTAATGAAGCCCTGCTCCCATAGAAGGGCATGGTGGGTCACCAGCAGCTCTGCGCCGATCTCCGATGCCTCCTGGCACACGTCGGCAAAGGGATCAAGGGCCACCAGAACCGTTGTTACCGGGGCATCCAGGTGACCGCAGTTCAGTCCCACCCGATCCCAGCTTTCCTTCATATAACCAGGGGCGATGGTCTCCAAAAAATCCAGTATATCCTTAACCGTTGTCATGGGAAGCCTCCTGTCTTGAAATTAGCCGTCATTGTGAGAGATGCAACGCAAGCTGTGGCGATCTCCTGCTTAAGCCGGGGATTCCCACGGCTGCATGGCAGCCTCGGAATGACGAGGATCATAGCGTATCTTTTAAATGGGGGTATTTGCTTAGCTCCTGCAGTGCGGCGGTCATCACCGGGTCACCGGCTTCACCCCGACCGTGCAAGGCACGCTCCAGGCGGAAGCGCAGACCGGCATAGTACTCCGGCAGCTCCGGGGCGGTGTCCCGTGCCAGGGCAGGGGGGAAGTACCACTGTCCTTCTGTGAGCCGGGGGGCGGTGGGGTCATAATGTACCTCCATCACCGTATACAGAAACCGTCCGTCACGCAGCACCGTCTCTTTTTCAACGGAAAAACCGTGGTCAGACAAATATTGCCGCAGCAGATGGGTCTTGGACTGGCACTGGAGGATCAGCCGATACTGCTTGTTTTCCAGCCAGGGCGCCGCCTCCAGGATGGACACCATGGTATCGGCGCCCATACCGGTGCAGATCAGCGTGTCAAATTCCCGGGGGATGCTTTTTACACCGTCGGAAAGATAAAAAGAAATCTTTTCGTCAAGACCGAAGCGCTCTGCGTTGCGTTTTGCGCTTTGCAGTGGCATTTCGTTGATGTCTGCGGCAATGGCGCTGACGGCAATGTTGTTTTTTAAAAGATAAATGCTCAGATAGCCATGGTCGCAGCCGATGTCCGCAATGCGGTCACCGGGGGCAACGAAACCGGCGCAGGTGAGCAGCCGTTTGGAAAGGGGAATGTTCATAAGCGTTCTCCAAAAGAAACCGCCATCCCGGTTTTGACGGGATGGCAGTACCGGATCTTAGTCCTTCTTGTCCTTGTTTGCCTGGTCAGCCTCGTAAGCCTCCAGGAAGTGGTTCAGCTGAGCCAGGAAAGGCTCGCAGTCAATGCCGTGAACAGCGCAAGCTTCTTCCACAGTCTCACCACGGGAAGAGGGGCAGCCCAGGCAGTGCATGCCGATGGCAAAAAACAGAGGCGCAGCCTGAGGCGCTACGTCCAGAACGTCACCGATAATGGTATTCTTTTCAATTTTAACAGCCATGATTATGACCTCCTATAACAATTCTCGCTATATTATACCTGCAAATGTGAAAAAATACAAGTATTATTTTATCTTTGCGCCAAATAAGCCTTCAGCGCCATGGTCCAGTCGGTTTGCAGAATATCAAAGCCCTTGTCAATATTCCAGCCCCAGCCCTTGTCCGGGTCGCCCATGACAGCCACGTCATCGGTGTGACCGCCGGAGAGGGGCTTTTTGCAGTTGTAGAGAATGGTGTTGACCCAAAGGAGTCTGCCGGCATCGTGATGGTGACGGATAAAGCTTTCCTCCAGCAGAGGGGAGTCCTCGGTGGGGAACACCAGCTCCGCTGCCACATAATTGATGTTCATATGCTCCACCTGGGCAGCAGCCTCCATGGTCTCCTCCTTAATAATGGGCATGAACATCATGTCCGGCGCCACCTGCTCAATGATCTTGAAGGTCTCCGGCTTGGTGGCAGGACTTTTTAGCAGGATCTGATCCTCCATTTTGTGATCTCTTACCTTTTTCACCATCTCCGGGAAGAAATCCCAGCCGTGATCCAGGTTGATGAGGCACTTACCCTTGTACCGCTCCAAAAACTCGTCCAGGGTGGGAATGCCCCACTCGGTGGCGGCACGGCAGTCGTTGACATAGCGCAGCTCACGGATCTCGGCGGTGGTCATTTCCTCCAGATGGACATCCAGCTTCAGCTGGTTTACCTCCTGACGGGGGTGGAACACGAAGAGCTCGCCGTCACCTGCCATGGTCACATCGGTCTCCAGAATGTCCGTACCGTGGTTCAGCGCCACGTCAAAGGCAGCAAATGTATTGTGGGGGATGTTGCCGCAGACCATGCCACGGTGGGTGGCGATCAGCGTACCTTTTTTATCAAAAAGTTCTTTCAGCGTATTCATAAAATACCTCGCATAATTATTTCAGTGTAATTTGAATGGAACAGAAAACTTTTCGGAGTTGACCGTCGGAAGGGGAGTTGACGGTGGTGTAGGCGTCACCGATTCGCAGCACCATAGAGGAAGAACCGCCACCGTCATGATTGATGGCATCCACTGCCCCCATGCTTTGCATCAGCTGGGCGCATTGCAGAAGGGTAGCGCCGTTGGAATGTTTTTTCTGCCGTCCGTCAATGACGATAAATAACATGGTCTTGTCTGCCCGGACACCGGAAAGTGTTCGTGGATGGGAGGCGGTACTTAATTCACCCGCCTGGTTTACATCATCCGGCTGACCGTTTCGCAGCAACACGTGGGAGCCGCCGGTTGCCATGGACAAAGTATGTAGATCCACTTTTTCTGTGCCGGAAAAGATTTTATATTCTCCGTCCACGGTATAAGCGCTGAAAGGACGGAATGTGTTGTTCTCCCGAAGCACTGTGCCGTCTTTGATGGAAAGTCCCGAGGGCATGTAAGTGCTGCTGATGGCGAAAAAGTCACCGTTGACGGCAGCGATCACATTGTGACCATCTGCCACAGAAGCCTGCATATGCTCCATAACCGTTTGCCGCTTTTGGGGCATCACTTCGTAACCGTTTTGGCTGGTGCCTTTCCGCAGTGTGACATTTTCCGGAGAGACGGTCAAAACATAGGCTCGGTGGGGAAGTGCGCTTTCGTCCATGAACAGAAGCTCTGTGAATGTGACACCGTCGCATAATTGTTCATCGCTGCGCTCTGTAAGTGTCCAGCCGTCTACGGAAGGGGTGAAGCTTTCTTTTCTGCAGCCGGGAAGGATAACCAGGGAAAGGATCAGCAGCAGTAAAACAGCATTTTTAAGAAAAGTTCTCATGGTGGATCCCTCCGCGCAAATTGCAAAGGGCCGCCGTGCATAACCACGGCGGCCTGAATGCTTATTTTCCGGGCTTGAAGCTGTCCTTCAGACTGACGGAACGGTTGAATACCAGGTGACCGGGAGCGGAATCCTTGCTGTCGGGGCAGAAGTAGCCCAGACGCATGAACTGATAGGAGGCAGGTGCCTTGGCATTTTCCAGGCTCTTCTCCAGCTTGCAGCCGGTGAGCACCTCCAGAGAGTTGGGATTCAGGCATGCCAGGAAATCCTTGCCTGCGGCATCGGGATCGGGATCGTCAAAAAGGTTGCTGTACTGGCGCACCTCTGCATCCACGCAGGTCTCGGCATCCACCCAGTGGATGGTAGCGCCCTTGATCTTGCGGCCGTCCGCAGGATCACCGCCGGTGGACTCGGGATCGTAGGTAGCCAGGACTTCCACCACGTTGCCGTTTTCATCCTTCACGCAGCCGGTACACTTGATGACGTAAGCGCCCTTCAGGCGGCACTCGGGTCCTTCGGGGTACAGACGCTTGTACTTAGGCACAGGCTCTGCCAGGAAGTCATCGGCTTCGATCCACAGATTGCGGCTGAAGGTGATGGTACGGGTGCCTGCCTCGGGATCGTTGGGGTTGTTTTCCACCTCAAAGGTCTCGCTCTTGCCCTCGGGGTAGTTGGTGATGGTCAGCTTCACGGGGTTCAGCACTGCCATGACACGCTGTGCAGTTTCGTTGAGATCCTCACGGAGGCAGTACTCCAGGAAGCCGTACTCAATGGTGTTGGGAGACTTGGCAACGCCAACACGGTCACAGAAATTACGGATGGAGGCAGGGGTGTAGCCACGGCGGCGGAGACCGCACAATGTGGGCATACGGGGATCATCCCAGCCGGAAACATAGCCATTTTCCACCAAAGCACGCAGCTTACGCTTGGACAGCACGGTGTGGTCAATGCCCAATCTTGCAAACTCAATCTGACGGGGATGATGGGGAACGGAAACGTTTTCCACCACCCAGTTGTACAGAGGTCTGTGGTTCTCAAACTCCAGGGAGCAGAGGCTGTGGGTAATACCCTCCAGGGCATCCTGGATGGGGTGGGCAAAGTCATACATGGGGTAGATGCACCACTTGTCACCCTGGCGGTGATGATGCATGTGACGGATACGGTAGATCACCGGGTCACGCATGTTGAAGTTGCCGGATGCCAGGTCGATCTTGGCACGGAGGGTGTACTTGTTGTCCTCAAATTCGCCGGCACGCATACGGGCGAACAGATCCAGGCTCTCCTCAATGGGTCGGTCACGGAAGGGGGACACAGCGGGGGTGTTCAGGTCGCCACGCATTTCCTTTGCCTGGTCGGGTGTCAGCTCACAGACGTAAGCCAGACCCTTCTTGATCAGCTCAACGGCGTACTCGTAGTCCTTTTCAAAGTAATCGGAGCCGTAGAAGAAACGGTCGCCCCAGTCAAAGCCCAGCCAGCGGATATCCTCCTGAATGGCCTCCACGAACTCCACATCTTCCTTGGTGGGGTTGGTGTCGTCCATACGCAGGTTGCACAGGCCGCCGAACTTTTCAGCTGTGCCGAAGTCAATGATCAGCGCCTTGCAGTGACCGATGTGCAGGTAACCGTTAGGCTCGGGAGGGAAACGGGTATGCACGGTCTTGCCGGCATAACGGCCACCCTCTGCGATGTCTTCTTCAATAAAGGCGTGAATGAAATTTTTGCTTTCAGTGATCTCTGCCATTCTTGCCATCCTCTCTTTTAAGAAAATTTGGAAATATTATAACCGATTCCGCTGGATTTTGCAACTGGAATTACGCAATATTCTGCCTTCTTCCAAAAGATTTTCCAAAAGACGGAAAAACGGAAAAACATTTTTGAAAAAATAAGAAATAATAGTTGTCAATTTGCTCTTCTTATTATAAAATAGGAAATGATAATGGGAAGGAGTGGATATCATGTCTGCAATCAAGTATAAGCGCATCCTGCTGAAGGTCAGCGGTGAGGCGCTGGGCGAGAAGACCGCCCAGGGCGACGGCTTCGGTCTGGACTTTGGGAAGATCAATGAAGTATGCGAAGCCATTAAGGAGTGCGTGGCGCTGGGTGTCCAGGTGGGTCTGGTCATCGGCGGCGGCAATTTCTGGCGAGGCGTAAAGAACGGCAGCGGCAAGCTGCAGCGCTCCCATGCAGACGGCATGGGCATGCTGGCAACGGTGATGAATGCCATTGCTGTGGCAGATGTGCTGGAGCAGCACGGCATGGATGCCCGTGTGCTGACCGCTGTGGAAATGAATAAGTTTGCGGAGTATTTTACCCGTGACAAGGCAAACCGCTACCTGAACGAGGGTAAGGTGGTTCTCTTTGCCGCCGGTACCGGCAACCCCTATTTCTCCACGGACACCGGCGCTGTGCTTCGGGGCGTGGAAATTGAGGCTGACGCTGTGCTCATGGCAAAGAATGTGGACGGTATCTATTCTGCCGACCCCAAGAAGGATCCCGGCGCCGTCAAGTACGATGCGCTGACCTACAACCAGGTGCTTGAGCAGGGTCTCAAGGCCACCGACGTAACGGCTATGGCGTTGGCAATGGACAACAATATGCCCATGGTCTGCTTCGGCCTTGCAGAGGAAAACAGCATTGTCCGTGTGGTGCGCGGCGAAAAGATCGGCACCACCGTTACAAACTAAAATTATTGGAGGATTTGATTATGAGCGTAGATTTTAACGAGTATGGCAAGAGAATGGGCAAGGCCCTGGATCACCTGGCAGAGGAGTTCGGCGCTGTCCGTGCCGGCCGTGCCAACGCAAAGGTTCTTGACCGCATTACTGTGGAATACTATGGTAGCGAGACACCCCTGAACGGTGTTGCCACCATTTCTACCCCCGATGCCCGTACCCTGGTGATCCAGCCCTGGGACGGCAGCCTGCTGAAGGAAATTCAGAAGGCCATCCAGGCAAGCGACCTGGGCATCAACCCCCAGAACGATGGCAAGGTCATCCGCCTGGTGTTCCCCCAGCTCACCGAGGAGCGTCGTAAGGACCTGACCAAGCAGGTCAAGAAGTACGCTGAGGATGCAAAGGTGGCCATGCGTAACATCCGCCGTGATGGCATGGATTACATCAAGAAGCTGAAGAAGAACAATGAGATCACCGAGGACGATCAGAAGCAGGCAGAAAAGGATCTGCAGGATATGCTGGATAAGTATATCAAGCAGGTAGACGCAGCCCTGGCCGCCAAGGAAAAGGAACTCATGTCTATCTAACCGATCACTTGGGGGCGCTTGCGCGTCCCCATTGTTATTCACTATTCTCTATGTAGAGAATAGGGGGAAGTTACTTCGTAGTGAAGTTACTTCGTAGTGAAGTTTGCCTGACGGCAAGTGAAGTTTTCCCCTGCGGGGAAAGTTATGGTGTCGCCAAAGGCGACTATTTAAATAAGTCCGCTACGCGGACACATTCACTGCCGCAAAGCGGCAACTTCACTTTGCAACGCAAAACTTCACTGACATGGCCAACTTCACTTTTGCGAAGCAAAAACTTCACTGTAGAGAACGCCGCCCTCAGTGTTCCGCGATCGGTTTTTCCTGCGGACGCTGTTGGAAGCTTTTCGTTGAAATTGTAAGGAGAACACTATGGCTCTTTTTAAGAAAGAAAACGAAGTGCCCATGCCCCGGCACATTGCCATTATTATGGACGGCAACGGACGTTGGGCAAAAAAGCGTGGACTGCCCCGTACCGCCGGTCACGCTGCCGGCGCCGAGACCTTCCGCAAGATCGCAAACTACTGCCGCACCCTGGGTGTGGAGTACCTGACGGTCTATGCCTTCTCCACCGAGAACTGGAAGCGCTCCGAGGAAGAGGTCAGCGGCATTATGAAGCTGCTGGGCAACTATCTGCGTGAGGCGCTGCAGGATATGGAGAAGAACCACGTGCGGTTCCGCTTCTTCGGTGACCTGACCCGTTTGAGCCCCGAGCTGCAGCAGCTGTGCCTGGATGCCCAAAGCCGTTCCGGCGCATTTGATGATGTGCAGGTGAATTTCTGCCTGAACTACGGCGGCAGAGATGAGCTGGTGAAGGCGGCAAAGGCATTTGCCCTGGACGTGGCTTCCGGCAAGCGGCAGGCAGAGGAGCTGACGGAGGATGTGCTGCCTGACTATCTGTACTCCGCCGGTGTCCCTGACCCGGAGCTGATCATCCGCCCCTCCGGCGAGATGCGTACCAGCAATTTCCTTCTGTGGCAGTCTGCCTATTCCGAGTATGTGTTCATGGATGTCCTGTGGCCCGACTTCGGACCGAAGGAGCTGGATGCAGCCATTGAAGAATACAAACGTCGCAACCGTCGCTTTGGAGGAGTATAAAGATGAAAGTTAGAGTGATCGCAGCGGTGGCGCTGCTGCCCCTGCTGCTGTTGGTGGTGCTGGTAGCACCCAAGATCTGCACTGCCATTTTGTTTGGTGCTATGGCTGCCATTGCCGCTTTTGAGCTGCTGTCCGGCACCGGCATTGTGAAGCACCCCCGTATCTGCACCTACTGCGCCGTTATGGCGTTCTGGTGCGTCCTTTGGTGTGGCCTGGGCATCGGATATGCCTGGCTTGTTTTAAGCGTGCTGGTGTTCTGGTGCGTGCTGTTTGCCGAGGTAATGGCCAGCGGCATGAAGCTTGCCTTTGAGAAGCTGGCAGCCTGCCTGGTGGCAGGTATCGTCACCCCCATGCTCCTGGGCGCACTGGTGCGTATCCATGCCGGGGAACACGGTGTGTTCTTCATTCTCATTCCCTTTGTGCTGGCATTCCTCTCCGACACCGGCGCTTACTTTGTCGGTCTTGCCTTCGGTAAGCACAAGCTGGCGCCTGTCATCAGCCCCAAGAAGACGGTGGAGGGCATGGTAGGCGGCGTGCTGGGCGCCATGGTGGGTATGCTGATCTTCTGCGCTGTGCTGCAGCTGTTCGGCTTTACCGTCAACTATCTTTACGCTTTGGTCTACGGCCTCTTCGGCTCTCTTGCCGGTGTGTTCGGCGATCTGTGCTTCTCTGTGGTGAAGCGGCAGACCGGCATCAAGGACTACGGCAACCTGATCCCCGGTCACGGTGGCATCCTGGATCGCTTTGATTCCATGATGCTGGTTGCACCTTTGGCAGAGGCGCTGCTGCTTCTGCTGCCCGTAGCGGTGAAATGATATGGTAAAATGTGTAAGTATTTTAGGCTCTACCGGTTCTATCGGCAGACAGAGCCTGGACATTATTGACAATCTGCAAATTCACGTGTGCGCCCTGACTGCCGGCACAAACGTGGAGCGGATGGCGCAGCAGTGCCGCACCTACCGCCCCAAGCTGGCTGTCATGTCCACCAAAGAGGCGGCGCAGGCGCTGAAGGAAGCGATTTCCGATCTTCCCATTGCGGTGGAGTACGGCGAAGAGGGACTTCTGCATGCAGCCTCCATGGAGGAGGCAGACTGCGTCATCACCGCTGTGGTGGGCATGGTGGGACTCAAGCCCACCCTGGCTGCCATCCGCAGCGGCAAGCGCATCGGTCTTGCCAACAAAGAGACACTGGTGTGCGCCGGTGAGCTGGTGATGGCAGAGGCAAAGAAATACGGCACGGAGATCATTCCCGTGGACTCCGAGCATTCTGCGATTTTCCAGTGCCTTATGGGCATGCACCACCGCCGTGAGATCAAGCGGCTGATCCTGACCTGCTCCGGCGGACCTTTCTTTGGAAAGAATCCCGAGGAATTGGGTAAAGTAACAAAGGCAGATGCCCTTCGCCATCCCAACTGGAAGATGGGTGAAAAAATCACCATCGACTGTGCTACCCTTATGAACAAGGGGTTGGAGGTCATTGAAGCCATGCGGCTGTATGACGTGCCTCTGGAGCAGGTGGACGTGGTGATCCACCGTCAAAGCATCGTCCACAGCCTGGTGGAGTTTACCGACGGTGCCGTGATGGCGCAGCTGGGAAGCCCCGATATGCGCCTGCCCATTCAGCTGGCTATGACCTACCCGGAGCGCCTGCCTTGCCCCGTAGAGCCGCTGGATCTTCTGACCTGCGGCGAGCTGAGCTTTAAAAAGCCGGACATGGAAGCATTTCCTTGCTTAAAGCTGGCTCGCAGCTGCGCCAAAAAGGGCGGCACAGCCTGCCCGGTGATGAACGGCGCCAACGAAGAGGCGGTTGCTATGTTCCTGCGTGGAGAGATCGGCTTCTATGATATCTACAGACTGGTTTCCATGGCAGTGGAAGCCGTTCCCTTTATTCAAAATCCCTCCCTGGAGGAAATTTTGGAAAGTGACCGCCTGGCGCGGCAATTTGTGATTCAGAATCGAGGATAAGAATGACTGTAATTTTTGCCATCCTGATGTTCAGCTTTTTGATCTTTATTCATGAATTCGGACATTTCATCACAGCAAAGCTGTCCGGTGTCCGTGTCAATGAATTTGCCATTTTCATGGGACCTGCCCTGGTAAAATGGCAGCGTGGTGAGACCAAGTACTCCATCCGCTGCATCCCCATTGGCGGCTATTGCGCCATGGAAGGGGAGGACGAGGACACAGACGATCCCCATTCCTTTCAAAAAGCAGCCTGGTGGAAGCGCCTGGGCATCCTGCTTGCCGGCTCTTTTATGAATTTCGTAGCCGGTGTGCTGATCATGGTGGTGGTATACCTGCCCATGACCCAGTATGTGTCGCCGCAAATTGAAAGCTTTGAAAGCTATGCCACGGTTTGCGGTGAGAACGGCTTGCAGGTGGGCGACGAGATCCTCTCTGTGGATGGCGAAAAGATTTATTTGCAGTCGGACTTCTCTCTTCTTTTGTCCCTGAATCCCGGGGACACCCATGACCTGACGGTGCTCCGTGACGGCAAGAAGGTGGCGCTGGATGACTTTCTCATGGAGAAGCACCCGGTCACCGATGAAAACGGCGAGACGCAGATGTTCTACGGCATGAATTTCGCCCTGGTGACGCCCGACCTCGGGGGGAAGCTGGACTATGCCTGGAAGACCACCCTGAACACCGCCCGTTCTGTGCGGCTGTCCTTGCAGATGCTTCTGTCCGGCAAGGCCGGTCTTTCCGATATGACCGGTCCCGTGGGCATTGTGCAGATCATGTCCGAGACCGCAGCTGCTTCGGATACGGCGCTGGATGCGGTGATGAATATGCTGTATTTCGGCGGCTTTATCGCCATCAACCTGGCCATCATGAATCTGCTGCCCATTCCTGCTCTGGACGGCGGTCGTGCAGTGGCGCTGCTGCTGTCATTGGGTTATGAAAAGATAACCGGCAAAAAGCCCAACACCAAGGTGGAGGGCTATATCCACGGCATCGGCATGCTTCTGCTGCTGGCGCTGATGGCTGTGATCATGTTCAAAGATATTTTTATGATTTTTAAGGGGTAAGAAACCATGACTAGACAGATTCGGGTCGGTAATGTTCTCATTGGCGGTGGCGCACCGGTTGCCATCCAGTCCATGCTTAACACCAAAACAACAGACGTGGAGGGTTCGCTTGCCCAGATCGAGGCACTGCGGAACGCAGGCTGTCAGATCGTCCGCCTGGCGGTTCCCAACATGGAGGCGGCAAAGACCTTCGGTGAGATTTGCGCACGCTCACCCCTGCCCCTGGTGGCGGATATCCATTTTGACTACCGCCTTGCCATTGCTGCCGCAGCCGGTGGCGCTGCCAAGATCCGCATCAACCCCGGTAACATCGGCGGTGAAGACCGTGTGGAAGCGGTGGTGAAGGTCTGTAAGGAACGGAATATCCCCATCCGCATCGGTGTCAACGGCGGCAGCCTTGACAAGAAATTGCTGGAAAAATACGGTCATCCCACAGCCCAGGCGCTGGTGGAAAGCGCTTTTGAACACATTGCGCTGCTGGAAAAGTATGACTTTTACGATACCTGCGTATCTATGAAATCCTCCACCGTACCCACCATGGTGGAGGCAGCGAGACTGTTCCGCAGCCGCTGCGACTATCCGTTGCACATCGGTGTCACAGAGACCGGCCCGGTACGCATGGGACTGATGAAGTCCGCCATGGGAATCGGTGCGCTTTTATTGGACGGCATCGGTGATACCATTCGGGTAAGTCTTACAGACGATCCCGTGGAAGAGGTCTATGCCGCAAAGGACATCCTGAAGGCAGCAGGCCTTCGCAAGGAGGGCGTGAACATTATTTCCTGCCCCACCTGCGGAAGAACAAACATTGACCTGATCGGCCTGGTAAACCAGGTGGAAGCGGCGCTGAAGGATTGTGAAAAGCCCATTACCGTGGCGGTCATGGGCTGCATCGTCAACGGTCCCGGCGAGGCACGGGAGGCAGATATCGGCATTGCCGGCGGCGATGGCTGCGGCATGCTCTTTGAAAAGGGTCAGCAGCTGGAAAAGCTGCCCTATGATGAACTTCTGCCTGCGCTGCTGAAGAGAATTGAAGCACTTTGAGGAATTGCAATGGAAGAGAAATTAACGTTACTGGATATGTTTGCCCAGTACCGTGGTCAGGAGGAGGTTCGCAGCCTTCTTGCCCAGACGACGGTGCAGTCGGCAGACATTGACCCGGCGACACGGAGGATCTCTGTGGCGCTGTTGGCGGAAAAATACATATCCCAAAAGCAGCTGGAGCGAGTCCGTGAGGAGATCTGCGCCATTTACGGTCTCCAGGCGCTGGAGCTGCAGGTGACCTTTGCGGCGCAGCAGCTGCATTTTATGGACGGCGCTGACCTGATGAATCTGTTTGTGGAGCAGAATCCCATGGCTCGTGGCACGCTGGCTGGCGCTTCCTGGGTATGGGATGCGGAAAATACCCTGATGATCAAGCTTCGTGGCAACGGCAAGGCAGAGCTGGAGGCTTGCACCCCGGCGGTGAAAAGCCGCATCCACGAAATGTTCTCCGAGGACATTGCCATTACCATCGTGGCAGAAAATGACCTGGAGGGCAAGGCGCTGTTTGATGCGCTGGAGGAGATGCGTTCCAGCATGATCCTGCAGATGCCCAAAGCAGAGGGCAAGGCCCAGGAGCAGAAGGCGGCTCCCCGGCAGGACAGCGATGCTATTTTCGGCAAGTCCTTCAAGGCGCAAGCCATTCCCATGTCCCAGCTGGAGCTGAATATGGGCTTCGTGTGCGTGGAGGGACGTGTGTTCAACATTGAGCATAAGGAGCTGCCCAAGCGCAATGCCTGGGTCATTAACTTTGACGTCACCGACACCACCTCCTCTGTCCGTGTCTCCCGTTTCCTGGAGAAGAAAGAGGCAGACCCCATTATCACCGGCATCAAGAAGGGCAGCGTGGTGAAGATCCAGGGCAAGCTGATGATCGACAACTACACCAACGAAATGGTGCTGAAGCCTGCCAATATTATTGCCGGCTCCATGCCCAAGCGTGTGGATAAGGCAGAGGGCGCAAAGCGTGTGGAGCTGCACATGCATACCACCATGAGTAACATGGATGCCCTGACCAACACCGATGCCGCCATCAAGCAGGCAGCTGCCTGGGGACATAAGGCCATCGCCATCACCGACCACGGCTGTGTCCAGTCCTTCACCGATGCATTGCATACGGTGGAAGCCTGGGGCGGCGGTCCCAAGGTTGCCGGCACCGACGAGGTGATCAAGATCCTCTACGGCTGCGAGGGCTACTTTGTTAACGATGTGGATGACCGTATCGTTGTTCACGGTGAGGCTGACATGACCTTTGACCGGGAATTTGTTGCCTTTGACCTGGAGACCACCGGACTTTCCTCCCGGGATGACCGTATCATTGAGATCGGCGCCGTGCGTATGCGTGGGGGAGAGGAGCTTGACCGTTTCCAGACCTTCGTTGATCCGGAGCGCTCTTTGGACAGCAAGATCGTGGAGCTTACGGGCATTACCGACCGTATGCTGGTGGGTGCGCCCAAGATCGAAGAGGTCCTGCCCAAGTTCCTGGAATTTGTTGGCGACAGCGTACTGGTTGCCCACAATGCGGACTTTGACACCGGCTTTATCCGTGCTGCCTGCCAGCAGCAGGGACTGAGCTTTAATCTCACCTCTGCGGACACCCTGGTGCTGGCGCAGAACCTGATGCCCCAGCTGGGCAAGTTTAAGCTGGACATTGTGGCAAATGCGTTGAGCCTGCCGGAATTTAACCACCACAGAGCTGCTGACGATGCGGTCACCTGCGGCATGATCATGGCTCGTTTCTTGGACATGCTGAAGGAGCAGGGTGTGGAGAACCTCCAGGCGATCAATCCTGCCATGGAGGGACTGCGTGCCCAGACCCGTATCAATGAGCGCCATGCACGGCATATTATTCTGTTTGCCAAGAATCAGATGGGTCTTCGGAATCTCTATCACCTGATCTCCGATTCCAACCTGAAGTTTTTCAAGCGTGTGCCCCGTATTCCCAAGTCGGAGCTGATGAAGCTGCGTGAGGGTCTTATCATTGGCTCTGCCTGCGAGGCAGGTGAGCTGTTCCAGGCCATTATTGACGGCAAGAGTGAGGACGAGCTGAAGCGTATCGCCTCCTTCTATGACTACCTGGAGATCCAGCCCCTTTCCAACAACCGCTTTATGCTGGCAAAGGGCATCGTCCAGGAGGAAGAGGAGCTGCGTGAATTTAACCGCACGGTGGTGCGCCTGGGCGAGCTGCTGAATAAGCCCGTTGTTGCCACCGGCGACGTCCATTTCCTCAATCCCGAGGATGAGATCTTCCGACATATTCTCCTGGCGACCAAGGGCTTTGACGATTGCGACAAGCCGAACCCCTTGTACCTGCGTACCACCGATGAAATGCTGGAGGAATTCTCCTACCTTGGGGCAGAGAAGGCTTACGAGGTGGTGGTCACCAACCCCAACCTCATTGCGGATATGTGCGAAAACGTCCGCCCTGTGCCGCATAATCTGTTTGCACCCAAGATCGAGAACTCTGTGGAAGACCTGAAGGCGCTGGTGTACGGCAAGATGCACCGCCTTTACGGTGAGAATCCCCCGGAGCTGATCCAAAAGCGTGTGGATACGGAGCTGAACGATATTATCAGCTGTCACTATGACGTGATCTATATGTCTGCCCAGAAGCTGGTGCAGAACTCCCTGGAGCATGGCTACCTGGTCGGCTCCCGTGGCTCTGTTGGTTCTTCTATCGTGGCTTATATGTCCGGTATTACGGAGGTTAATTCCTTCCCGCCCCACTACCGCTGTCCCAATCCTGACTGTAAGCACACCACCTTTGATGTGCCAAAGGGCTTTGAATGCGGCGCTGACCTTCCCGACGATGTGTGTCCCAAGTGCGGCACCCAGTTTGAGAAGGACGGCTTCAACATCCCCTTTGAGACCTTCCTGGGCTTCGGCGGTGATAAGGTTCCCGATATTGACCTGAACTTCTCCGGTGAGTACCAGGCGAAAGCCCATGCCTACTGTACGGAGCTGTTCGGTAAGTCCCACGTGTTCCGTGCCGGTACCGTGGGTACCGTTGCGGAAAAAACCGCCTTTGGCTACGTGAAAAAGTATATGTCCGAGCGTGGAAAGACTGCCAGCAAGGCAGAGGAGGGACGGCTTGCCAATGGCT
>JAFYNQ010000027.1 GCA_017548065.1 Oscillospiraceae bacterium | reverse complement strand
TTTTTGACTGATGAGGGGCAGTCCTCACCTTTTTTGCAATGCCGACGAATCAGCGCTGGGGTTACCCTCATCCGACCTCGCTTACGCTCGGCCACCTTCCCCCAGGGGAAGGCGTTGCTGCGAAATTTTACAAATTACGCTATTCGTATCTGTAAAAGCCAGGAGATTATACTGATGGATTTACTTTTCATGATCCCTGTGTTATAGTAAAAATATAGGGGGTGTTTTTATGAAGAAAATCAAATTTTGGATCTTGATCGCCGTCTATTTATTGCTGGCTTTTGCCGATGGGGCGCTGACTTATATTAACACACCGGATCTTTCTCTCGAAGGGAATCCTTTGGTTGCAAAGCTCGGTCTTGGCTGGGGCGCACTGGCGATTGCAAACATCGCCGTTTTTATTCTATATTTTTTCACTGCCTATTACTGCTATTTCAAATACACCACTGTGTATACCAAAGAAACAAAATATACCCGATACTTCTCTCAAATCATATTTGACCGTCCGGATATGTTCTGGAAGGGCGCCTTTCTTTTGCCCAAGCGTTGGAAGCCCTTTATTGCGGCTACCGGTTTCGCTTTATTATACTCCGGTATCGTCGCTCGCCTGATCCTGGTGCTGGAATGGTTGGCAATTACCCTTGATTTACCCGGAAGCTATCATTATTTCATTTTTGAGGACACCTATTTCTTTGGTCGCCTTGATGTTATCGCAGGCGCGCTTGTTGCACTGTTTTGCGTTTTTTATTGGTTTTATCTGGAATTTAAAAAACAGCTTCCACAAGCACAAACAACGGCGTGACACGCTCCGCTGCCTCCGTTTTTTATTACCGCTCGCAGGAGGGCATTTATGAATTATTGGACACAAAGCGCAAAAAATATTTTCGTGGCTGCGCACAGAGGTTTTTCGGAGAAATATCCCGAAAACACCATGCTGGCCTTTGAAAAGGCCCTGGCGCTGGGGTTACCCTCATCCGACCTCGCTTACGCTCGGCCACCTTCCCCCAGGGGAAGGCGTTGACCGCAAGATTTACTTTTGAAATGAAATATGGTACAATAAATCAAACGAGGTTGTACATTATGAAATTTCAAAAATTCTACATCTATTTCTGTTCTCTTACTTGGGCTGTTTGGCTAACTTCAATAGTAGCGCTCGATATTTTTTGGAAGCAATCAATATTTAGCAACACAGTTTCTATATTTGCTTTAATATCTGGTCTATTCAGCATAACTCCTACATATCTTATTTTATCCGTTATCGCATTAGTAAAATCAACAAAAGCCCAACATAGATCATATACAATTTTCAACATTATTAGTATGATTATCACCTGTATATTGGGTTCTTTAAATTTTATTTACTGTATTGTTTATCATAGTGGAGGCGTATAATCTACACTTGTAAAGCGAGGTGAAATTCACCTCGCTTTTTCTTATTTCTTTTCTTTATAGGCTGTGCCGTAGATAAAAAATGTCAGGCCGTCAATTTGGCAACGCACATCCATAACACCGTCAGCGCCAATATCTTCTGCGTACAGTTTCAAATATTCCGTTGCTTTATCCTCGGCTTTGTCCAGTTTATTGGTGTACATATCGCACTTCACACCGAACAAATCACAAAAAGATTTCACAATGGCGGTCAGAAAGCCGACACCATAGGTCGCCGTCGCCGTCAGCATCTTGATGGGGGTTACATTTTCAAGTGTATTTGTATACAGCTTCATATCACATGCGTTCCTTTACTTTTTGTTATAAGATCTAAAACTATGTATTGCCCATTTTTTGATCTATTCTTATTTGCTTCCAAAAATCTTGATGCTGCTGCCGCAATTGGAGCAATTGCCATCAAACGGGCCCGGCTGACCGCATTTGCCGCACCAATAAGGCGCTTTATCCGCAGGGTTGATGTTTTCCCGGATGGTGGATGTTTTCACCTCGCCGGAAATGTCAACGGCTACCACGGAAGCAGGGGAAGGTGCAACGGATTTTTCTTCCTTATTTTCGTTTGTCTCTTTCTCCCATGCGCTCTTCTGCAGCAATTTAAGGATCTCTCTTGTATTATGCTCGTTGTCGCAGGTCTTTTCCACCAGTTCACCAACAGCATACAGAAGCCAGGAAAAGACCCAGGCAACGATGGGGCCGCCCACCAGGGTAAGGAGTCCGTAAAGCACTGTCTCAGAACTCCCAAAAAGCAGCGCCAGTCCGGTGATGATCGCTCCGGCGGCCTCAACGACGAAGCACCATATTGCCAGGTTCTTTAATTTTCCACCGATATTGTCATACAGATTTTCAAACACAACCATTACCTCCACCGCATTTTTATTTCAGTTTAACACCCTTTCCGGCAAAAAGCAAGGTTTCTAATGGAGGACAACAAAAATCCCCCGGATTGACCGGGGGATGGTAATTTATGTATTTATAGCGGCTTCCTGCATTTCACGGCTTTTTTCTGCTTCCCGGTTGACTTGTTCCGGGGTGCGGAAGGTGGGGACTACCGCTGCTACGGCTTCCCGGATGCCGGTACCGGCTTCCACGGCGGCACGCAGAACATTCAGCTTTTCTTCCACCTGCTCACGGGTCAAAGGCGCATCCTGCTCCACGAAGATCATATCGTTCTCCGTCTTGCGCAGCTGCTCGGTTTTGATCAGCAGCTCTTCGTAAAGCTTTTCACCGGGACGAAGGCCGATTTCGCGGATCTCAATATCCGCACCCGGCTCCAGGCCGGACAGACGGATCATATTCACCGCCAGGTCATAGATCTTCACCGGTTTACCCATATCCAGCACGAACAGCTCGCCCTTTTCCGCCATAGCACCGGCATGCAGCACCAGGCGGCTGGCTTCGGGAATGGTCATAAAATAGCGGATGATCCGCTTATCGGTAATGGTCACCGGGCCGCCCTCGGCGATCTGCCGCTTGAACAGCGGGATCACAGAACCGTTGGAGCCAAGAACATTGCCGAAACGCACAGCGGCAAAGGTGGTGGCGCTTTCCTTGCGGCACTGGACGATCATTTCGCACATACGCTTGGAGGCGCCCATAATATTGGTGGGATTCACCGCTTTATCGGTGGAGATCAGCACAAACCGCTCTGCGCCGTATTTTTCGGCGGCATTTGCGGTATTATAGGTGCCGATGCAGTTGTTTTTAATGGCTTCTGCGCTGCTGTTTTCCATCAGCGGCACATGCTTATGGGCAGCGGCATGGAACACGATCTGAGGACGGTACTTTTGGAACAGCTCCTCCAGTCGGGGCGCATCCCGAACGGTGCCGATCTCTACGCACAGGGGGAAGTCCTTGCCCAGATTCCGCAGCAGCTCCTGCTGGATATCGTAGGCATTGTTCTCATACACATCGAAGATCACCAGCTGTTTGGGGCTGTAACGGGCGATCTGCCGACACAGCTCCGAGCCGATGGAGCCGCCGCCACCGGTGACCAGTACGGTCTTGTCCCGGTAGAAATTCGCCACGTGGGCGCCGCCCAGCTCATGGGTGGGGCGCATCAGCAGGTCTTCAATGGAGAACTCACGCAGCACACCCTTTTTGGATGCGCCGTCCACAAGGGATTCATAGATACGCACCTTGCAGCCCAGGTCACGGTAATGGTAATAAACAGCGCTCATTTCCTCGCCGTCAATACCGGCGATGGCAATGATCACCTCCCGGATACCCAGGCTCTTGATCAGGGTATCGGCGGATTCCTCTTCGTAGACCTTCAGCCCGGAGACACGGTTGCCGATCTTGGTGCGGTCGGTGTCCACAAAGAACATGGGATCATAGCCGGAATTAGGGTTATTGCTCAAATCGCCTGCCAGGTATCTGCCCAGGCGGCCTGCGCCCACGATCACCACCGGCACCCGGGGTGTCTGGCTACGCTTTTTCTTGGATTCCTTGTACAGCAGCGTATAGCCGAAACGGGAGACAAGCGCCAGCAGCGCTGTCAGGCAGCCCAGGCTTACAGCCTGCCAAAGGCCCTGGTAAATACCGTCCCAAAAAATATTGGCAACACGCAAAATCACCACGGTCAGCAGCGCTGCCACAGCATCCGCCAGCACCAGCACAAAATAGGCGTGGGTATTGGAGTAGCGCCACACGTTCCGATATGTACCGGTGACCATACGGATGCCTATCATCAGTAGCAGCTGGAGGCCGGTATGGAGCAAAAACAGCGTACCGTCATCCACGGGCATACTGTTTGCCGCACGCTGCGCCAAAAAGTAGTAACCGGTGGCAACAAGGCAGTAACACAAAATATCAAAAGTCAGCAAAATAGAACGGCGTTTTCCGGCACCGTCCAACAGTTTATCCAGAAGCTTTATCAGTTTCATAAGATAATCTCTTTCTTTCTTTTTTCTGCTTCTAGTATAATTGCGGCAAATATTTATGTCAAGAACAATTCTTTTCCCTAATTTCTACAAAATTTATGCCCTTTCATTGACAATACCGCCCCCTTGTGCTACCCTTAAAAAGGAATATTATATACTAATTAAGGAGAGGAGCTGACACTGTGCCCAACAAGCCGATCCAACTAAAAAAAGAGCTGATATGGCTGTTCCGTCGCAGTGTGCGACACAGCGGCAGCGTGGCTGCCGTCGCCGCACTGGGACTGCTGGGTACACTCACCGGTCTCGGCAGCAGTGTCGCCTCCAAATATCTGGTGGATGCGCTGGTTTCCCACAACAAGGCGCAGCTGCTGATCTCTGCCTTTATTATGGCGCTGATGCTGGGCAGCAGCCCCATTCTCGCTGCAATCTCCGGCCGTGTCAGCACCCGGATCCGTGTGCGGCTTCGCAACGCAGGACAGAAGCAGATCTTCCGACAGATCCTGCGGGCGGACTGGCAGTCCCTGGAGCCTTACAACAGCGGCGACCTGCTGCAAAGACTCAACAGTGACATGGGCATCGTCTCCGAGGGCATCATCGGCTTCCTGCCGGGAATTGCCTCCCTTGTGCTGCGGTTTTTGGGCGCTGTGGCCATCATGCTGTATTTTGACCCCACCATGGTGCTGCTGACAGTGCTTGCCATGCCTGCCACCATGCTTCTGTCCCAGCTGCTGATGCGCCCCCTGCGCACCCAGGACCGTGCTGTGAAGGAGTTGTGCAGCCGCATCATGTCCTTCCAGGAGGAGACCTTCCGCAACGTTGCCAGCATCAAGGCCTTTGGTGTGGCAGAGCGTTTTGTGGAGGATATGGACAAGCTGCAGCAGGAATACGAATCCAAGTCCCTGCAGATGAACAAAACCCAAAACCACATTTCTATTTTCACCGCTCTTTTCAGCACCCTGCTCATCGGCATCTGTATGTCCTGGGGCGCTTGGCGGCTTTGGCGCGGCAACATGACCTTTGGCTCTCTGACCATGTTCCTGCAGCTGATGGCAGTGCTGCGCAGCGCTTTTTCCGGTGTAATGTCTTTGTCCCATCACAGCATCACCCTTGCCAACTCCGCAGGCCGTATTATGAACCTGGAGGCGCTGCCGGAGGAGGACAGCACCGTGCCTGCCGGTCTGGAGCAGGAGCAGACCCTTTCCCTTTCCGTTACCGGCGCAAGCTTTGCTTACAAAAACGGTGATGTGGTGCTGCAGCCCTTTGATTTTTCCGCCCGGCCGGGTGAGACGGTGGCCGTTACCGGCCCCTCCGGCGAAGGCAAGACCACACTGCTGCGGCTGCTGCTGGGTCTTGTGCCGCCGGCACAGAGCAGTGCCGTGCTTACAGGCAAGAACACCTATCCCCTTTCCGCCGGCACACGGTGTAAATTCGCATACGTTCCCCAGGGCAACAGCATTCTGGCAGGCACAGTGGCAGACAATCTGCGCCTTGCATGCCCGGAGGCCACAGAGGACGAACTGTGGCAGGTGCTGGATGCTGCCTGCGCACGGGAATTTGTTGCCCATCTCCCCGACGGATTGAACCACAAGCTGGGTGCCGGCGGACGTGGTATTTCCGAAGGTCAGGCGCAGCGCCTCGCCATTGCCCGTGCACTGCTGAAGGGCGCTCCCATTCTCCTGCTGGATGAAGCCACCTCTGCCCTTGACCTGGCAACCGAGGAAAAGCTGCTGGAAAGTCTTCGCACCAGCAAGCTGGTCAAGACCTGCATTCTTGTGACCCACCGTCCTGCCAGCGCTGCCTTCTGCGACCGGGGGTATGACATCCGTGACGGCTATGTGACCGAGGTAGCCCATGGAGAATAACGTCAAAACTTTACCGGCAGAGGAGCTGCTGCCCCAGCTTCTGTCGCTGCTTGACCGCACCGATGCCGTTCCCCTTACGGTCACCGGCAGCAGCATGACGCCTTTTTTGCAGCCGGAACGGGACACAGTGTACCTGAAAAAGCAGGACGCCCCCGTAAAACCCGGCGATATCGTTCTGTACAAGCGAAGCAACGGGCAGTATATCCTGCACCGTGTTTACGGTCTTGCACCCGATGGCTTGCAGCTGATCGGGGACGGTCAGACCGGCATTGAGCCGGGTGTTGCTCCCGAAAGCGTGCTTGCTGTTGCCTGCGCTGTGCGCCGAAATGGCAAGCTGCTGCGGCCGGGGCATCCCGTTTGGTTTTTTTATGAGAAGCTTTGGCTCCGCATGATCCCTCTGCGCCCCCGCATCCGGGGTCTTATGCGGCGAATTAAAGGAAAGTGATACCATGGTAGATCTGCATTGCCATATATTGCCGGACATGGATGACGGCGCCCGGGATGTCCGGGAGTCTCTTGCCATGGCACAGCTGGCGCTGGAACGGGGTACGACCCAACTGGTTGCCACCCCCCACTGCCACACCGACGGTGCAGAGGCAGTAAACCGCGCCATAGAATTTCTGCGTGAACAGCTGCAGTGTGTCGGTCTGCCCCTGGCAGTCTTTCCCGGCATGGAGATCTTTGCAGACGAAAACACCGCCCGTCTTTTGCAGGACGGCAAGCTGCTGACCCTGGGCGGCTCCCGTTATCCCCTGGTGGAATTCGCCTTTGAATGCGACGAGCGGCTGCCCCGGCGGCTGCTGCGCCAATTGGTGGAAGCAGGCTACCGCCCCGTGGTGGCACACCCGGAGCGTTACACCTATATTCAGCAAGAGCCCCGGCTTTTAAATGACTGGCTGGACATGGGCTGTCTTTTGCAGCTGAATAAGGGCAGCTTCAGCGGTCAGTTCGGCCCCCGATGCCAGGCGCTGGCATTCAGTCTTGTGGCACGTGGCTATGCCGCTGTTATCTCCAGCGACGGTCACGGCTTTGACCGCCGCACCCCTACACTGGATCGCACCTGGGATCTGATCTGCCAGGATTTCTCCCCCAGAGCTGCGGAAATGTTATTGCAGGAAAACCCCAGACGCATTTTGCGGAATTTCCCCATACCTGCTCCACGGCTCCATCGGTTCTGATACACGAAAAGAGGCAATTGATATATGAAGCAAAAAATCTGGTTTCCCATCGTTATGATCATATTATGCGTCGGCTTGCTGACCGCCTATCTGTTTTACAGCCGCTCCGTTACGGACAGCGTGGCTCCGGTGGTCTCTGTGGCAAGCCCGGAAAAAGTTCTGCAGGTCTCTGTCAATGACCCCAAGACCGCCCTTTTGGCAGGCATTACCGCCCAGGATGACCGGGACGGCGATGTGACTGCATCCCTGGTGGTGGAGAGCCTGGGTGTGATCAGCAATGAACACACCATGACCGTGACCTATGCCGCCTTTGACAAGGCAGGCAATGTGGGCAAGGCAAAGCGCACTGTGCAGTACACAGACTATGAAGGCCCCCGGTACAGCCTTTCTGCGCCCCTGGTCTATACCTTCGGCAGCCATTTTGACGTACTGAACCAGGTGCAGGTGACCGATCCTCTGGAGGGCGATATCCGCCACAAGATCAAGACCATGCAGCTGGATTCCGAGACACTTTCCGCAGAGGGCATCCATGAGGTGCGCTTCCGTGTCACCAATTCTCTGGGCGACCTGGAGGAGCTGGTCCTGCCGGTGGAGGTGCAGTATTCCGGCCGTTTCAATGCCCAGCTGACTCTGAAGGAGTACCTGGTCTACATGAAGACCGGGGAAGAATTCATTCCCAAGAGTTACCTGCAGGAGCTGTTACGTGGCGGTGTCAGCACGAAGCTGACCCGTGTGCTCCCGGAGGGAATGGAGCTGACCCTGGAGGGCGAGGTTGACACAGAAACCCCCGGTGTCTATGCCGTCTCTTATACCCTGACCGATACAAACGGCGGCAAGTGGACAGCCTATAACAAGCTGATCGTGGTGGTGGAGGAATAATCGCCCATGGAGAAAAAGAAAGAATTTCAGGCGGAAGAATACGGTCTTCTGCCATATGATCCCATTGTCATCGTCATTGAGGTGCTGCGGCGCTGGCTGCTGATCCTGATGGTCACCGTGCTGGTTGGTACGGCGGTCTTTACGGTGAGCGATTTCCGCTACACCCCCAAATATCGGGCATCTGCCACCCTGGTGGTCACCTCCCGAGGCACTTCCAGCACCGTTTATTCCAACATGGTCTCCACTGCCAACCTGGCCAAGGTGCTGACAGAGCTTTTGGGCAGCACGGTGTTCCACCAGGTGATCCTGGAGGACACGGGACTGGAGGCTTTTGACGGCAGCATTTCCGCCACACAGGTGCCGGATACCAACCTGCTGACCATGTATGTTACCTCCTCTGACCCCCGGTCTGCTTTCCTGGTGGCAGAGGCGATCCTGAACAACTATGAGGCCGTGACCGCCCAGGTGGTGGGCGAGGTGGTGCTGGAGGTGCTGCAAAAGCCCACAGTACCCATGGCGCCTATGAATCCCCGAACCGCCATGTCCAATGCCAAGCAGGCCATGATGCTGGCAGCTGTTGCCATGTTCGGTCTGCTCGCCTGGATCAGCTGCGCAAGGGATTCCATCCGCTCCTCCCGTGAGGTAAGAACCAAGCTGCACTGCCATTATCTGGGCGATCTGCCCCACGAGCGCCGCTACAAGTCCCTGAAGGCACGGCTGCGCCGCAACGGCAACACCCTGCTTATTTCCAATCCTGCCACCAGCTTCCGTTTCTCCGAGGCGGTGAGAAAGCTGCGCCGCAGTGTGGAGCAGCAGATGGCAGGCAACACCCTGATGGTGGTAAGCCTGCTGCCCAACGAGGGCAAGTCCACCGTGGCCGTTAACCTTGCCATGGCGCTGGCAAAGAAGCACAGCAAGGTGCTGCTGATCGACTGTGACCTGCGTAAGCCCTCCTGCGCCCGTCAGATGGGCATCAAATGGGAGACTTTGGGTGTCCGGGACGTGCTTTCCGGCAACTCCGTTCCCCGTGAGCTGATCCAGCATGACAGCCGCAGTAACCTGGATGTTCTGCTGCAAAGAGGCGGTTCTATGAACTCCGGCGACCTGGTCAGCAGCCATCGCATGAAGATGCTCATTGAATGGGCAAAGAAAAGCTATGATTTTGTGGTGCTGGACATGCCCCCCATGGCCCAGGTCACCGACGCAGAAAGCGTGATGAATACGGTGGACAGCACCCTTCTGGTGGTGCGGCAGAACGCTGCGCCCTCCAAGTCCCTGAACAAGGCCATTGAGGCGCTGAACCAGGGCCAGGCCAAGCTGCTTGGCTGTGTGCTGAACAATGTGTATGCCACCGGCTTCTTCTCCGGTCAGGGCTACGGCAATGCCTACGGTCACTACGGACAGTACAGTCACTATGACCGCTACGGCCGCTACAATCACTACGGTAAGTACGGAAAGTACGGAAATTACGGCAAGTACGGCGATACCAACGCCTATGAAGCCTACGATTTTGAAAAGCAGGATTGATATATGGAACAGGAACAAGTAAACAAATCCAGCATAAACCTCAGTGTGCTGTGGGATGACCTCCTTCGTGAGGCACGCAGACTGCGGTTCTGGTTGCCCCTTCTTGCGGTGCTGCTGGCCGGCTGCCTCACAGGCTACCGCTATATGCACCATGTGCCCCAATACCGGGCAACTGCCTCCTTTACCATTAAGGTGGCAAATCCCCTGCAATCGGAGCATAGCGCCTATAATATTGAAACTGCAGGCCAAATGGCAAAGACCTTCCCCTATATCCTCACCAGCGGCGTGCTGCAGCAACGTGTCCGTGAGGATCTGGGCATCAGCCAGCTGCCTGCCATCACCGCAGAGGCACTGCCCAACTCCAGTGTGTTCACGCTCATGGTGACCTCCACAAGTCCCCAGCTTGCTTATGACGTGCTGCAGTCTGTGATCACCCATTACCCGGAGGTCTCCGACTTTGTGGTGGGCTCTACCCAGATGTATCTGTTGAACGAAAGCGGCGTGCCGAAAGCGGAGCTCGCTCCCTTCAGCGCCATTCGCTACATTCTCCAGGGCGTGATCATCGCCTTTTTCCTTTGGCTGGGCTACGCCCTGATCCGGGCGCTGCTGAAGTCCACCGTCCACAACGACGATGAACTGCGGCATCTGCTGAGCGTTCCCTGCCTTGCCCAGCTGCCGGTGGCAAAGGTGCTTCGCAAGTACCCCTGCCCCATGCTGGTCATGAAGCAGGATCCCGACGGCTTCTGCGAATCCGTGCGACTGCTGCGGCTGCGTACGGAAAAGCGGCTGCAGGAGGAAAATCGCAAGGTGGTGCTGGTATCCAGCGCCATTCCCAGCGAGGGCAAGACCACTGTCACCGCCAATCTGTCAATCGCTTTGGCAGGCAGCGGCAAAAAGGTGCTGCTGATCGACTGGGATCTGCGTTCCCCCTCCATTGCCAAGATGCTGCATCTTGTGGATGATGACAACGGTCTTGCAGACTATCTGTCCCAGGCAAAGACCGCCGAGGACGTGATCCATCGCACGTATATCCCCAACCTTTCCGTCATCGCCGGTCAGAAATCCTCCCGCAGCGTTCACCACACCACTGCCGCACTGGCACGTGCTCAGGTGCTGCTGGAGACAGTGCGTGAGGAATATGATTATATTATCATTGACACGCCCCCCTGCTCCCTGCTGGCAGATGCCACAGAGCTGGCAGAGCTGGCAGATTGCGCCATTTTGGTGGTGCGCCAGGACTTCGCCTCCCAGGAGCAGATCCGTGACGCTGTGCAGCGGCTCAGCGACAGCCGCCTGGCTACCATCGGGTGCGTGCTTAACGGCACCGATGCGGTGGGCAGCTACAGCTACGGTCATGGCTACGGCTATGGCTATGGTTACGGCTACGGTTATGGCTACGGCTACGGTTACGGCTATGGCTACGGCAACGATGAAGCCGGAAAAAACGACCCGAAATAAGAAAAGAAGACGGTGCGAAGGGTTCCTGCCGTAAAGCAGAATTGCATCTTACAAAAAAGCAAACGGAGTACGAGCAGCTTGCTCGTACTCCGTTTTTACACGCCTTGCCCTGCAAGGTATCGTATGTTACACCATACAGGTGTACTGTCGGGGCTTGCTGCACAATGCAGGCAGCACGGGAGCGTTCCCGGGCCGGATGCGCCTTGTTTGGGATTTCCCTAGGCGCACCAAGGACTTTTTTAGACAGTTTCCCCAAAAAAATTATGAAAATTTTAAAAATAAAGTCTAATTTATGCGCAGTTTTTTCTTGCAACTTTTCCTTATTGTGGTATAATATACTGGATAAAATAGATGTACTATTTTCAAAATCTTTTTATTCCAAACACAAACATACCGAGACAAACCGTAAATCCCTACGGATGCCTATAAAAATCTCACTTTGGGAGGTTCGAGAATATGACAATTACAAAACGAATTTTGTCTATGCTTCTTTGCGTGGTGATGGTGCTTTCCATGCTACCCGTCACGGCGCTTCCGGCGTCTGCCGCCGAAGAGACTACTTATGTGCTGGCCGCATCTGACTTCCAGCCGAAAAACGGCTACACGGAAGGTGTCAGTACGGTCAACAGCATCCTGAATCAGATCACGCCAAACTATGCAACAATGGACGGTTTTCTGTTCTGCGGTGACTATGATGTAAACTACGCCAGCTCCGCCACCGGCAAGCAGCAGCTGCAGAACACAGTAAAGTCTGCCTATCCCGGCATCTCCCATGAGGTTTACGGCGAGGGCAACCACGATGACAACGGCGATGGCAGCTGGAATGCAAGCGGCGCAAATGATGCTGCCAATTACGGTGTATTCCTCATCAACGAAGATGACTACATGTGGTACAACAATGACGAGACCACTATCAAAAACACCGCTGCCAGGCTGAAGAGTTATCTGGATGCCAAGCGGAACACCGGCTACACCAAGCCCATCTTCATTGTTTCCCATCTGCCTCTGCACTACAGTATGCGTACCCGCACCAGCGGCAACGGCGACGGCAAGTATGCAAATTATATCTTTGATGTTTTGAACGAGGCAGGTAATGCCGGTCTGAACATCATTTTCCTCTTTGGTCACAACCACTCCAACGGTTGGGACGACTACCTGGGCGGCGCCGCTATCTACCTGAAGAAGGGCGACAAGATCAACATTGCCCAGGCAAGCACCACCGAGTACAAAGAAGAAACCCTGGCATTTACCTACATGAATCCCGGTTATGTGGGCTACTACACCTCCAACAGCAATAGCGACAAGACACTGACCATGTCTGTGTTCACCATTACCGAGGACGATGTGACCGTGACCCGTTATGATGCCAACGGCCTCCACAATCTGAAATCTGTGGGTTACGCCAACCAGAACTACACCGGCGAGCCCTATTCTCCCAACACCACCACCTACGGCAGCCCCCAGACCATTGCACTGAACAAAGAAATTACCCCCGCAGGTGAGGAGATCGAAGTTCCCACCGAACCCTCCACGCCCACCAACCAGCGTACTTACACCCGTGTTACCTCCACCAGTGAGCTGGTAAGCGGCGGTCAGTACCTGATCATTGAAAATGCCTCCACGGATTACTTCATGCTCCCTGAGGGTAAAGTTCAAAACGACAGAACCGGCTTTAATATTGAATCCACCTCTGTTGCCGGCGGCGATACGATTACCGGCGATTACGCAGCCAAGGAGTGGACACTGACCACCAGCGGCACCGGCTGGGTCTTGAGTGCAGATGGCAAAAATGCCCAAATGACCTACCAGAGCAGTGACCGCGGCAAGCTGCAGCTGTCCGGCTCCGGCCAATCCGTATTTACCATTGGCGGCAGCGCAGACAATTTCACCTTCAGCACCACTGTCACCAACAGCGGAAGAAGCTACAACTATGTTTTTGACCGTTCCTCCGAGGGTCTGATCAACGGCTACGTCAAAACAGCAGATACGGAATTCTATATCTACCGCCTCACCGATGAAGGCAGCGCCGGCCCCACTGTGGATGCATATACCAACGGTTGGGTGACCGCAATTGATCCCGTAGAAGGAACAGAAACAATCCCTGGCACTACCACCTCTACCTATGTTTATACACGGGTCAGCAGCATCCAAAACGGCAAAGCATATGTGATCGTTGCAAGCGACAGCTATGTTGCCTTTATGAATAACAACGGCAATAAAGGCACACAAACTGTCACCTCCACCAACAGCGGCGCCACAATCACCTCCAGCACCCCCCTTACCCAATGGACCTTTAGCAGTAGCAGTAGTGGCACGATTAAAAACGGAGACTACTATCTGTACAACAGCAGTAGCAGCAAAAGTACCCTATCCCTTTCAAAGAGCAGTTCAACCTGGACGATTAAGGCAGATAGCAGTAATGCACGGTTTTCCATAAAAGCGCAGCGGTATTTATACTACAGCAGCGGCTCCTTTACTGTAAATAACAACACCAAGTATGTACGCCTGTACGAATACACCAGAACCGACGTGGTGACAACACCGGATATTCCGGGAACCGAGGGCACACCGGGTGTATACTACAAGCTTAGCGGTGAGCTGGCGTATGATGTAGACTATGGCGCTTCCCGAAATGATGCACTGGCTGCGGTAATGGATGGAATCGCCGTCCAGGAATATATAGCCGACGAAAAGCCCAGTACCAGCACCGACGGCACAGCCATCGCCGATAACGAATCCAAGCTTACCTGGGAGCTGGACAGCAGCTATGACGGCGTCACCCCCGGCGAGTATGCTGTGACCATTTCCTATGACGGAAATGTTTTGGGCGTTGCCAAGGTGGTCGTGCCGGAAGTGCCTGCCGTTGCTATCACCGGCTACACTGTAGACCCCCTGGTTGCCACCGTCCCCCAGGGTTCTTCCCAGAGCAAAAACACCGGCTCTACTTTGGTGGTATTCCTGGAAGACGGCACCTACTATAAAGTTCCCGTTACCATCGATATGCTGTCCAAAAACGGTCAGCGTGTCAGCACCCTGGAGCCCGGTGTCATTGACGGCATTACTGTCAGCTATCAGGGTCAGCCGGTTGCAGAGGGCTTTACTCTGACCGTTACAGAAAAGGCGCTGAATCACTATCCCGAATACCCTAACGAGGGCGCAGTTAAAGTAAACAAGACCGCCACCGGCGTGGACTTCCAATCCACCGGTGTTGCCCAGGTGGAGCTTTCCGCCTCCGGTGTTCCCATGGAAAACGGCGTGGACGTGGTGGTTGTTATCGACACCTCCAGTTCCATGAACGACGACGGAAACCCCAAGCGTATTCAGATCCTTTCCGATTCTCTGAAGAAGATGCTGCAAACCTTCCAGGCTCCCAATGATAACGGCGCTGTCCCTGATGTGGATATTTCCATCATTGACTTTAACGGCTATCTGAAGGCTGAAAACCAATACGAAACGTTTGACAAGATCAATCTATTTGGCACCAGCACCAGCAATTACCGTGAAAATGTGGACCAGGGCAGATTGCACACCCGTGTCAACGGTAACAGCGTTACCACCGTCACAATCCAAAATACCACCCTGACCGCAGCAGACTTTGTAGATGTGGCCGACCTGGATGCCACCGCCATTGCCGGCAACTTTACAGCAACCAACTGTAAGAGCGGTACAAACTATGATATTGCACTGCAAAACGCTTACGATCTTTTGGCAGCCAAGAAGGAAGCCAACGGTGAAGAAGTCCGCGAGCAGTTCGTTATCTTCATGTCCGACGGCGCACCCTTCCGTTACAATGGCTTTAACAACAAGGGCGGCGCTAACTACAATGATTGGAACAAATGGCTCACCGGCGAATGGGAAAATGCAGATGCTATCCGCGCTGCCGGCTTCACCAATGCGGAATATCTGGAGTTCTACAACGGCAACGGCACGACCCATCCCCACCGCTATGCTGAAGCCATCAAGGGCTCTACTGAGGAATACTACTCCGTTATCCGCAGAGATGCAGAGGGTTATATGACCGAGGTTCCCGGTCTGGGCGCCACTGTCTACTCCATTGGCTTCCGCCTGGCAGCAGATACCCACACCGGCGGTGCGGTTACGAAAGATACCGAGGCAGAGCTGATCAACGTCATCTCCTCCGGTGAGGGCTACAGCTTCCCCGACGTGCAGACCGCAACGGAGCTGGACAATGCATTTAACCATATCGCTACCTCTATCACCTATGCGGCAAGCAATGCCCGTTTCGTTGACCAGATGGGCGAGAGCTTCAATATGCAGTTTGCCCCCATCACCGACGTACACGGCAACGCTGTCACCGACAGCACCGGCAAGCAGATCAAGCCCACCATTGAGATTCGTTCTTATGACATCTACACCCGTGCAGAGCATGATAAGAATCCTGACGCTGTGCCGCTGAACATGATCGGTGTCCGTAAGGGTACTTACTCTGTGCTGGAAACCGTCACCTTTGAAACAGATGCAAACGGTGTTCTCACCGCTGCCTACTCCAACAAAAAAGAGGGCAACATTCTGGAAGGCGGCGTTATCAACGCACTGACTTTCCTGTACAACACCAATCCCACTGCCGTTTCCCTGGATGGCGTGGATATCCCCACCGGCGGTGACAGCACACTGCTCCCCTCTGAAACCTTCTACTGGAAGATGGGTACGGTACAAAGTACCGAGCTGGCTATGAGCTACTATGTGTACCTGACCGGTTCTATGGAGGGCACACGTGAAGCAGGCTCTTATGCCACCAACGAGTACGCAAGCCTCTACTACACCAACTATCTGGACAAGGACAACTGTGTCCAGAGCCCCCCCTCTCCCACCGTTGCCTGGAAGTCTGCCAACGTTTCCTATGCATTCTACCTGGTAAATGAGCAGGGACAGATCATCGTTAACCAGACCACCGGCGCCACCGGCTCTTTTGCCAACAAGATCGCCGTTACCCAGCCGGTTCTCTACAGCGAAGTCTATCTGAACGCATCGGAAGAGATCCCCGCCCTGGAAGTCAAGGCGATCCAGGATGACGTGCTTCCCAAGTATTACACACTGTATGACGAGGATGCCGTCTACCAGGTCAAGATTTATTCCGATGCCACCGGTAACTGGACCATCACCTGCGGCCAGCCTGTGCAGAGTACCTACGTTACTCAGTTTAACTTGAGCGACTCCGCCGCCTTCTCCAACGAGCTTTACACCAACTCCCTCGGCAATGACTACACCCACACGGTTGTTTGGTTTGCCGTTGTGTGGAAGGTGCAGGCAAACCCGGACTCTGTGGTCATTGACTACGGTCTGCCCGTGGACATTGATGTTATGGCCAATGACATGTTCGGTGAACCCGGCACACTGGCAGCCGTCGGTCCTTACACCGAGGCTCTGGACACTGTTACCGGCAGCAGCACACTGGCAGAGGGTTTCGGCGACAGCTATCCCGGTCAGTTCGGCAACATTCTGCTGGATCGTGCCAAGGGCAAGCTGCGCTACACCCCCACCACCATGGCTATGAACGGTGTGGACAAGTTCACCTATGCAGTTGACTACGAAAGCGACGTAAACGGCGGTTATTACTATGACCACCTCACCGTCATTCCTGCCACCACCGTCTACTATGAGGAAACCTTCCTGCAGCTGGGCGGCAGCGGCACTGCCTGGGAGGACACCACAGAAAACTATGACGCCAGCGGCTATGTTCAGGACGAAGACCGTCCCGGCGCTTACAGCCTGACTGATGCCAACAACATTTATGGCTATGACGGCAACTATGCCTACTTTGCAAGCTTCTCCCTGGACAACGCAAAGAAGGTTCACGTAGGCGCAGATTCCTACGCCACCGCTACCTTCCAGTTTATCGGTACCGGCTTTGATGTTATCAGCATGACCAGCAACACCACCGGTCTTCTGGCTGTGCAGGTGCAGGATGCCCAGGGCAACACTGTGGAAGCCCGTGTTGTCAACACCTACTATGGCTACATCTATGAAGCACGGGATGTGATTTACACCCTGCGACTGAACGAACAGGGTCAGCGTCAGTGGGTACTGTCCGAGATCCTGGAAACCACAAGCGCTACCCTTACCACGCTTCCCGATGTAAACGGCGAGGGTCTGAAAATCAATGATACCATCATCGTTCATGAGAACGTATGGGTTCCCACACCGGAGCAGGCAAATGCCATGTATCAGGTGCCGGTGATGAAGACAAAGGGTCTGCCTTACGGCAAGTACACCGTGACCATCATCGCCACTTACACCCCCGTGTTTGACCAGACGACCGATGACGGCTATGACCTGTATCTGGATGCCATCCGCATTTACGATCCTGCCGGCACACAGTACGGCACAGACGATGCCGCCGACGGCATTACCGGCAACCTGATCGACGAAAGCGCACAGAACGCCTACCTTGTGGATAAGGAAGCTTATCCCGTATACTACGAACTGCGTAACCTGATTCTGGGAGCAAATTCCTTCAACGGCGCTGCTACAGAGCTGGAAGGCGCTGTGTTCATTGATGGTAAGCCGGGCGGCGATGCAGAGATTTCCGAGTATCAGAGCTACGGCCCCAACAACGAAGTGTATCTTGCGCCCGGTCAATCTGTTGCATTCCGTCTGACGGTGAACAGCAATGTTGCCTCTGTTCACATGGCTGTCAGCAGCGCTGACGGCAAGAAGGCTTTCGCTACTTTGGCCAACATCGCTGCCCAGGACATTGAGGGTACCGGCGTGGAAGCCGGCGACTACTACAACACCAAGACAAGAGAATTCAACACTGCCTCCGATATGTACTACAACATCACCGGCTGGAAGGATGACATTATCGTCATCACCAACACCGGCACAGAAGGCAGCGGCGTTCTCTCCGTCACCAACATTAAGATTACCTACACAGAGGAATCCAGCAGCCGCGCTCTCTTCCGCATGAGCGCAAGCGCCGCTGCCCTGACGGTTCGTGCTTTGAGCAAGGGCGTTCCCCAGGAAAACACTGCCGTGGGTAGTCCTCTGGTGACCGTACAGCCTGAACCCTACTGCATCACAAAGCATCCCCAATCTGTCACTACTTACCCCGGTACTGCGGTTTCCTTCCATGTGGAGACCCAGGATCCCAACGCAACCTATCAGTGGCAGTACAGCAAGCTGACCAAGTGGTACAACACCGAGCTGACCGGTTGCACGACGGACACCCTGACCGTTACCGCCGGCGGCGCACGTGACGGCTACAAGTACCGCTGCATCGTCACTTTGGCAGACGGCACAAAGCTGACCTCCGATTGGGCGCTGCTGGCTGTGGAAACAGAGCTGAAGATTACAACCCAGCCCAAGGACCAGGTGGTTGCCGCAGGTGACAAGGCGCAGTTTACCGCAGCTGCAGAGGGCGAAAGCCTGAAGTATCAGTGGCAGTACTGCCGTCCCGGTAGCGGAAAATGGATCGATACTGCTATGGAAGGCTGCACAAAGCCCACGGTTCTTATTGCGGCAACAGATGCCCGTAACGGTTACCTGTACCGCTGCCGCATCACCAATGCTGCCGGTGTCACCGAGTATACCCAGGCTGCTACACTGCGCATCCTAACCCTGGAGGAGCAGCCCCAGGATGCTACTGCTGTGGTTGGCGGAAATGCATACTTTACCGCTGCTGCCAACGTGACAGAAGGCATCAAGTATCAGTGGCAGTACTCCCGTGACGGCGAAAACTGGCACAACACCACCATGGAAGGCTACAATACCGACACACTGACTGTCACCGTCACCGCCGCCCGTAACGGCTACCGTTACCGCTGCGTGATCATCGGCTCCAAGAACAGTCAGATCATCTCCCAGGTGGCAACACTACTGGTAAATACAAACGAAGCTTAAAGGAGGCTCGGAGTATGAAAAAACCCTATAACGCTCCGCGCATTCTCTTTGAGAGCTTCGCCACGAGCACTAACATCGCAGGCAGCTGCGAGGCCATTGTGGACAACCCCACACGGGGTACCTGCGCCGTGGTCTCCTCCGGCGGCGTCAACATCTTTGACAGCTCCGTCAGCGCTTGCTTCTTTACCCCCGATACTTTCGGCGGTACACCGGACACCTGGGACGGCTTCTGCTACCACGTGCCCACAGAGTATAATAATTTGTTCAATTCCTGACCTTGAAGGCCGTACCATTTCCTTGGCACGGCCTTCTTGGCTTTGAGGTAATGCTATGAAACGGAAAATTTTCTACATTGCAGCCGCTGTTTTGGCTGTGATCGCACTGGTCATAGTCCTGCTTCTGCTTCCGAAAAACGAAAAAACACCGGCGCCCGACACCACAGAACCCACCGAGCAGACTGCCCCTGCCAGGGTCACTGACAGCCAGTCTCTGTCTGTGAATTTGGGCTACGGTCTTTTCCTCACCGAGGTGGGCAGCTACACCGGCCCTTTCCTGGAGGACGGCAGCGACCAGGTGGTCAGCGGCGTGCTGATGATCCGGGTGACCAACCGGGGCGACACCGGGGTGGAATATGCCAACATCTCCCTTTCCACAAAGGATGGGCAGGCAAGCTTTACCCTTTCTGCGTTGCTGCCCGGCGAGACAGTGATCCTGCTGGAGACAAACCGTCTGCCCTATGACAGCACGGAAGCTTACCAGTATGCACTGATGGAAAACACAGCTTTCTACACAAAGCAGCTGAGCCGTCAGGAAGACCTTTTGTCTGTAAAGCTGCTGGACGGCGGCATGAATGTGATCAACATTTCCGGCAAGGATATTGACGGAGATATCGTGGTCTACTACAAAAACAAGCAGAATGATATTTATTACGGCGGCATCACCTACCGCCTGCGGATCACCGGCGGTATGAAGAGAAATGCCATTTCTCAGCTGATAAGTCAGCATATCCACGAGAACAACACCGAGATCCTCTTCATTACGGTGGAATGAGTATGGAAAAGTATTACAGCTTTGCCGGCATCAGCCTGGCGGTCACTGCACCGAAGGGGGAGGACTTTCCCGACGATGTGCTTGCCCCCTTCCGGGTAGCATCGGCAGAAGACCCCCACCGCTTTCTTTTTCAGTATACGCAGCAGCTGACTCCCCCGGAGGGAAAGCTGCTGGCAAAGCTCCCCGACGGCGCTGTTTACAAAGCAGAACAGGGGCAGCAGCGGTATGTGCATGCCAAGGAAGGACTTTGGGAAAATGCCGCCATGTGCTGCTTCCACCGGGGAAAAGACCATTTTGTGGAGCTGCTGCAGACCCGTTTTCCCACGGGCATGACTGCCAAGACCCTTTTAAATGCCTGCGCCGCAGAGCATCTGCTGGCACAGGCCGAGGGCTTTGTGCTGCACTGCTCTCTCATTGACATCGGCGGCAGCACCGTTGTATTCACTGCTCCCTCCGGCACGGGAAAATCCACCCAGGCCGCCCTTTGGGAGAAACACCGCAGTGCACGCATCTGCAACGGTGACCGTGCTTGTCTGCGCCTGACGGAAGGAAATGCCCTGGCAGAGGGCATCCCCTTCTCCGGCAGCTCCCGTATTTGCGAAAGCTGCTCGCTGCCCTTGTCTGCCATCGTCTATCTCACCCAAGCGCCTCAAACCCGTTGCACACGGCTTACCGGCGCCGCTGCCTTCGCCCGTGTATGGGAGGGCATCAGCGTCAACACCTGGGATCGGCACGACCTGGAGGCCGTTTCCCACACCCTGGAGCAGCTGCTGAACGCCGTGCCGGTGTATCAGCTGGACTGCACCCCCGACGAATCCGCTGTGACTGCCCTTTGGCAGTGCATCAGAAAGTAGGCTACTATGAAAAGAACCGCCCCAGAACCGCATATTATGACCTACCTGCATCAAAAGGGTCGCGCATTGGGTCTGCCCATTGCCGGTACTTTTGAGCTGACGCCCCGGTGCAATTTCAATTGCCCCATGTGCTATATCCACATGACCCCGGAGCAGCAGCGGCAGGCAGGCATAGAGCTGACCGCCCAGCAGTGGCTGCAGCTTGCCCGGGATGCCCGGGATGCCGGTATGCTGGTGGCGCTGCTCACCGGTGGCGAGCCTTTGGTTCGGAAGGACTTTTTTGAGATCTACAGCGGCATGAAGAAGCTGGGACTTATGGTGTCTGTCAACACCAACGGTTCTATGCTCCAAGGGGAGATTTTAGAGAAATTCCTTGCAGATCCCCCTGCCCGTTTTAACATTTCCCTATACGGCGGCTGCAACGAGACTTACGAAAAAATGTGCGGTCTTCCCATGTATGACCGGGTACGCAGCAACATCGCCAACCTACGAAAGGCAGGTATTGAGGTTAGTCTGAATCTGTCCATCACCCCCTACAACTGTCAGGATCTGGAGAAGATCTTCCGGGATGCCATGGAGCTGGATGTGAATATCAAAGCCAGCAGCTATATGTATCCCCCGGTACGTGTGCAGGAGGACAGCTACGGGGCAGGCAACCGCTTCACCCCTTGTCGTTCAGCAGAAGAAAGTCTCCGCTGGGACCGTCTTCGGTTTACTCCGGAGGAGTTTAAAAAACGGATGGAAAACACCGCCGCCCTTGCCCAGTTGGCGCCGGAGTGTTCCACCGAGACCGATCCCGGTGTCCGCTGCCGTGCCGGCAGCACCAGCTTCTGGCTCACCTGGGACGGCAAGATGCTGCCCTGCGGCATGATGCCCCGTCCCATCGCCTATCCCCTGGAGGCAGGCTTTGCCGCCGCCTGGGAGACCATTCGCAATGCCACCGCCGCCCTTCGGCTGCCCAGCGCCTGCACCACCTGCCCCAAAAAGCCGGTGTGCCCCGTTTGCGCTGCAGTGTGTGTCACCGAAACCGGCGCTTTTGACCAAGTCCCCCACTATCTGTGTCAGCAGGTGGAGGAGACAGTACGGCTCGCCAAGGAGGAACTGTAAATGCAGCTCAAAAAAGAACTGATCAAGCGCACCATATCCGGCGATACGGTGCTGGTACCCATCGGCTCTGCGGTATACGATGCCAACGGACTGTTTGTCCTTAACGAGCTGGGCGGCTTTCTTTGGGATCTGCTGCCCCAGGCAGAAGATATTCAGCAGCTGGTGGATGCCGTCCTGGCAGAATACGAGGTGGACGAAGCCACCGCACGCAGAGACATTTCCGCCTTCCTGGAGGCGCTGGAAAAGCTGGGTATTCTGTAAGCAAAACCATTTCCAAAAAGCGATTTTTATGATATAATAATGTATTCAGATCCGGGTTACGAAGGGAGGCAGCCTATGTTAGACGAGAGCCGGGCATTTATGCAGATTCTGGGCGCTGCCCTGACGGGCAAGCCTTTGCAGGATGACCCTTCCTATACCCCTTCATTTTTGCAGCAGCTGGCAGCAAAAGCCGCTGCCCATCATGTACTGCCCCTGTTTTATGAGGCTGCCTACAAGCTACCCCAGGGAGACGCCCTTACCAAAGCCGCTCCCATGGTGCGGCAGCAGGTCATGACCCAGGCAGTACGCACCCAGCAGCTGGAGGCGCTGTACCGGCAGCTGGAAAAAGAAAATCTGCGACCCCTGATCGTCAAAGGCTATGTCTGCCGCAAGCTTTATCCCCTGGAGGATCACAGACCCTCCTCCGACGAGGATCTGTTTATAGGCGGCGACGACTTTCTCCGCTGCTGCCATGCCCTGGAAGACCTGGGCTACGAAACCGCCGACCCGGAAGACCGCTTTGAACGCACCTATCGCTGTTCCGCCTCCGGGCTGTGTCTTGAGCTGCATCGGCATTTATTTGACCCGGACTCCCAGACCTACGGCAGCTGGAACCGCTTTTTTGAAGATGCAGCGGCCCATGCCACAGTGTGCCACGGGCTTCCCACCCTGCACCCCACAGAGCATATGCTGTATCTGTTGCTGCACGCCTTCAAGCATTTTCTCCACAGCGGCTTCGGTGTGCGCCAGGTCTGCGACATTGTTCTGTTTGCCGCTCACTACCGTGACAGCATTCAGTGGGACGTGATTGAAAACACGCTTGTCCAGCTTCGGGCAGATCGGTTTGCCGCCGCGCTGTTTGCCTTGGGCGAAAAATACTGGTGTCTGCCTGCCCCCTTTTACAGAGACACCGACCCGGAACCTCTGCTGGCTGACCTTATGGCAGCCGGTGTCTACGGCGGCAGCTCCGACGTGCGAAAGCGCAGCAGCAACATCACCTTGTCCGCTGCTGCCGGGCGGAAGTCCGGTCACAGCCTTTCTGCGCTGTTCCCCCCAAAAAACATCCTTGTGGGACGTTTCCCCTATTTGAAAAAGCACCCCTGGCTGCTGCCATGGGCATGGCTTTGCCGCATCCTTACTTATAAAAATAACCGTGACAGCGCAGCGACTCTGCAGCTTGGCAAGCAGCGGCTGGCGCTTTTGAAGCTGTACGGCATAATAGAAGCGTGAGTTTTATGGAAAAAAGAATTTTACTGGCTACCCCCACCCTCCACGGCGAGGAGGCACAATATATCCAGGAGGCCATTGACAGAAACTGGGTGGCACCTTTGGGCTTCAACTGCGACGAGCTGGAAGCCGGTGTTGTCCGTTTTCTGCAGCAGGATATGCATGCGCTGGCGCTCTGCTCCGGCACGGCAGCGCTGCATCTGGCAGTGAAGCTGGCAGGCATCCGTCCCGGCGACGTTGTCCTTTGCTCCGACATGACCTTTGCCGCCACGGTCAATCCCGTGGTGTATGAAGGCGGTGTCCCGGTGTTTGTGGACAGTGAGCGTGACACCTGGAACATGGATCCCCAGGCGCTGGAGGAGGCCTTCCGCCGCTATCCCAATGTAAAAGCCGTGGTGCTGGTGCATCTGTACGGCACACCTGCCAAAACAGACGAGATTTTGGAGATCTGCCGCCGTCACAACGTGATCCTTATTGAGGATGCCGCAGAGGCGCTGTCTTCCACCTACAAAGGACGTCAGTGCGGTACCTTTGGGCAGCTTGCGGCGCTGAGCTTTAACGGCAACAAGATCATCACCACCTCCGGCGGCGGCATGCTGCTGGCAAAGTCTCCCGAAATGCGGAATAAGGCGCTGTTCTGGGCCACCCAGTCCCGGGAAAACACCCCCTGGTATGAGCATAAGGAGCTGGGCTACAACTACCGCATGTCCAACATCGTTGCCGGCATCGGCAGAGGACAGCTGCTCCATCTGCAGGAGCATCGGGATGCCAAGGAGCGGATCTATCGCCGCTATGAGGAAGCTTTCCGTGGTCTACCCCTGACCATGAACCCCTACGCTGCAGACTCTGTTCCCAATTTCTGGCTCTCCTGCATTCTTTTGGATGCCGGCTGCGGCGTTGACCCCCTGACGCTGATGCAAAAGCTGAACGAAGCCAACATTGAGAGCCGTCCCATCTGGAAGCCCATGCATATGCAGCCGGTGTTTGCCCACTGTGACTTTGTCTCTGCTGCCGAACAGCCGGTGGATGAGGATATTTTTGCACGGGGTCTGTGTCTGCCCTCGGATATCAAGATGACCGAGGAAGATCTTTCCTATGTAATTGACACTGTAAAGGCGGCGTTCTGATATGTATGCTAAATTTTGGAAACGGGTGCTGGATCTGTGCATTTCCGCAGTGGCGCTCCTGGTTCTGTCCCCGGTGCTGCTGATCCTGATCCTGGTGGGCGCTGTTGCCATGAAGGGAAATCCCTTCTTCACACAGCTGCGCCCCGGCAAGGATGAGAAGATCTTCCGGCTTATTAAGTTCCGCACCATGACCATGGAAAAAGACAGCAGCGGCAAGCTGCTGCCCGATGCCCGGCGGCTGAACGGTTACGGAAAATTCCTCCGTGCCTCCTCCCTGGATGAGCTGCCGGAGCTGATCAATATCTTTTTGGGACAGATGTCCCTGGTAGGCCCTCGCCCCCTGCTGGTGGAGTATTTGCCCCTTTACAATGCGCAGCAGCGCCACCGCCACGATGTGCGCCCGGGACTGACCGGTCTTGCCCAGGTGAACGGTCGCAACCTGCTGGCCTGGGAAGACCGTTTCCGCATGGATGTGGAATATACCAAAAACATCACCCTTTTAGGGGACATTAAAATTCTGTTGCTTACGGTAAAGAACGTGCTGAAGCGGGATGGCATCAGCGCTGAGGGACATGCTACCATGGAACCCTTCCGTGGTAGCAACAAGCAGGAGTAACCATTATGAATCAAAATGTCATTATTATCGGCGCAAGCGGCTACGGAAGAGTTGTGGCAGATATTGTGCGGTGTGTCGGTGACCGTGTTTTGGGTTTTTTGGATGACCGCACAGACATTACACAATGGGTCGGCGCTCCCGTGTTAGGCCCTGTCAGTGACTATGCAAATTATTTGGACACCCCCATGATCGTTGCCATCGGCAATCAGGATATCCGTCAGCGAATTGTGGAAACTCTGAAAGGTGTCCGTTGGTATACTGCCATCCACCCCCAGGCTGTGATCGCCGCAGATGCCACTGTGGGCGCAGGCAGCGCCGTTATGGCCGGTTGCATCCTCAATTCCGGCGCTGAAGCAGGACAACACTGCATCCTTAACACCGGCGCCATCATTGAGCATGACTGCCGAATCGCTGACTATGCCCATGTCTCTGTGGGCGCAAAGGTCGCCGGCACTGTTTGCATCGGCCAAAAGACCTGGGTCGGTATCGGCGCTGTTATCAGCAACAATCTATCCGTATGTGAAAATACCGTCATAGGCGCAGGCGCCGTTGTCGTAAGAACCATCACGGAGTCCGGTACTTACGTGGGCGTTCCTGCAAGGAGAATCAAATGAAATCGCTTTGTATTGTAACCACCGTCCCCATCACGCTGCAGGCTTTTGTTTTTCCGGTGCTGCAACAGTTGGTGAAGATGACGGATTGGCAGATCACTGTGATCTGCGATGAGGATGGCACCCTGGTCTCCCAGCTGCCGGAGGGTGTGCGTTATATCCCCGTCGCCATGAAGCGTGGCATCAGCCTCAGCGGTCTTGGGGCTGTCTGGAAGCTATATAACATTTTCCGCAAGGAAAAATTTGACCTGGTGCAGTTCTCCACCCCCAATGCATCGCTGTATGCCTCCCTGGCGGCAGCGCTGGCCGGGGTGCCGGTACGGCTGTATTGCCAGTGGGGCATTGCCTACGTAGGCTTCTCCGGCTTTAAAAGAAAGGTCTTTAAGGCAGTGGAAAAGCTGGTTTGCAGCCTTGCCACCCGGGTCTCCCCGGACAGCTACGGCAACCTCCGTTTTGCTGCCCAGGAGGGTCTGTACCGCCCCGAGAAGGGCTGTGTGGTATGGAACGGCAGCGCCAGCGGTGTAAATCTGACAAAATTTGACCACAACCAAAAAGAACTTTGGCGGCAGCAGCTTCGGGCGCATTATGGCATTGCCCCGGAGACAACGGTGTTCGGCTTTGTGGGTCGCATCACCGGCGACAAGGGCATTAACGAGCTGTTTACTGCCTTCCGGCAGCTGCCGGAAAATGCCGTGCTTATGCTGGTGGGCAGAGAGGAAAAGACAGAATCTCTGCAGCCTGAGCTGTATCAGTGGGCAAAAAGTGAGCCTCGCATCCTTTGGTGCGGCTACACCGACAAGGTGGAGCAGTTTTTGGCTGCCATGGATGTGTATCTGCTGCCCAGCTACCGTGAGGGCTTCGGCTCCGGCGTCATTGAGGCAGAGGCCATGGGTGTACCGGTGATCGTAACGGACATCCCCGGTCCTACAGATGCCATGAAAAAAGACGTTACCGGCCTTACGGTGCCTGCAAAGGATGCCACGGCGCTGCAGGCTGCAATGCTGCGGCTTCTGGAGGACACCGCACTGCGGCAATCCCTGGGCGATGCCGGCATTGCTTTTGCCCGGGAGAACTTTGACCAGGTAACCCTTTGCCGCCACATTCTGGAAGACAGAAAGCAGCTGTTGGGAGAATCGTTATGAAGATTTCCGTATTGATGGGCATTTATAACTGCGCAGAAACTTTGGGCGATGCCATTGAAAGCATTCTTGCGCAGACTGTCACAGACTGGGAGCTGATCCTCTGCGATGACGGCTCCACCGATGACACCTATGCTGTGGCGACCCGTTTTTGTGAGCAGCACCCCGACAAAATAAAGCTGCTGCAAAATCCGCAAAACATGGGTCTCAACTACACACTGAACCGCTGCCTGGAGCATGCCACCGGCACTTACATCGCCCGTATGGACGGTGACGATCTGTGCATTCCGGAGCGCTTTGAGAAGGAGCTGCAGGTGCTGGAAAGCCGGCCGGAGATCGCCATTGTCAGCACTCCCATGGAATATTTTGATGAAAACGGCACCTGGGCCACGGGAACAGCAATTTCTGAGCCTCAGCCCCGGGACTTTCTCCACGGCACACCCTTCTGCCATGCCCCCTGTATGGTGCGGCGGCAGGCCATGCTCTCCGTTGGCGGCTACACCGATGACAAGAAATTCCTCCGGGTAGAGGATTATGATCTGTGGATCAAGCTGTATCACGCCGGCCATCGGGGCATCAATCTGTCCGAAGCCCTTTACCGCATGCGGGATGACCGCAACGCCACCGCCCGGAGAAAATTCCGCTACCGCATCAACGAAGCACGGGTCAAGGCAAAAGCCGTGCGGATTCTGAAGTTGCCGGTCTGGTGCTATGTATATACACTGCGCCCCATCCTGGTGGGACTTCTTCCCACTCCCCTTTACACCTTACTGCACAAAAAACGTCTCGGGAGCTGATGGCTATGATCCCAAAAACCATACATTACTGCTGGTTCGGCGGCAAACCATTGCCGGAAAAGGCGCAGCGCTGCATTGCCAGCTGGAAAAAATACTGTCCGGATTATCAGCTGCAACGCTGGGATGAGACCAATTTTGATCTCACGAAAAACGCCTATGTCCGCTACTGCTACGAAAACGGCAAATGGGCATTTCTCAGCGACTATGTCCGGCTGGCGGTGGTGGCAGAGCACGGCGGCATCTATCTGGACACCGATGTGGAGCTGCTTTGCGCCCCGGATAAGCTTTTGGAAGAAAGCGCTTTCTACAGCTTTGAAAACAGCAGCTGTGTGAACACAGGACAAGGCTTCGGCGCTGCTGCCCACCACGAGACTGTGGAGGCCATGCTGCAGCAATACCATACCATTGTCCCCCCGGACATTTCCGCCTGCCCCCATTACAACACCGCTGCCCTGGTGCAGCTGGGACTGATTCCCGACGGCACTGAGCAGACCGTTGCCGGTGCAAGGATCCTGCCCATAGATTACATGAACCCCTATGACGACCTTACCGGGCGGTTGAATATCACAGAAAACACCGTCAGCATCCACTGGTATGCAAAAAGCTGGGTCAAGCCCGGACTCGTACTGCGCAGCCGCCTGCTGCGCCCCTTCCGCCGTCTCTTCGGCAGAAAGAAAGGATAACACACCATGAAGCTCCTGCAAGTATGCGCCTATACCGCACAGTACAGCGGCAACTTCATAGCCTCTCTCCTGGCGCTGGATCAGCGTTTGTCCGCACGTGGCGTGGAAACCATGTATCTGTTTCCGGAGACCGTTGCGGAAACCCCCTGGTGCCAGCAGCTTTCCCGGACACGGCAGGTATTTTTTGCAGGTCTGAACCGTTTCTCCTATGCCACCTTCCGGCAGGTAAAGGCTGCCATGGCACAGGCGGACATGATCCATTCCCATTTTGAGCTTTATGATTGTTTATGCGCCTTTGCCAAAACGAGAAAGCAAAAGCTTTTTTGGCATTTGCATGATTCCTTTGAGGAAAATATTGATTTGCCCCATCAGCTGATCAACCGCTTTCAGTACGGTGTTTGCGGCAAAAAGGCCATCATGATCTCCCCCAACCGCTACTACGCAGACTACACCGTTTCCCTGGGCTTTCCCGAAAAGAATGTCCACATCGTAGACAACTGCATTGATTGCTCACGGTTGGTCTCCCGGGAAGCGCTGACAAAGCAATATGACTTCCTGGTCTTTGGCGGTTTTTACAAAACAAAAGGGCTGGATATCCTTATGGATGCCTGCCGCATGCTTCACAAGGCAGGACGAAGCTTCAAGCTGGCCATTGTAGGCTATCCCCAAACCTGGGAATACCTGGATGCCACTTACCCGGACATGGCATGCTGCACAGTGCGCCTTGCGCCTTCTGAAAATGTATCTGCATTCTATGACAGCGCCAAGGTTTTTCTGTCCACCAGCCGCAGAGAATGCTTTTCTTATGCGCTGCTGGAGGCGCTTTACAAGAAGCTGCCTGCCATTGTCAGCGACATCCCCGGCAACCAATGGGCAAAGAACTTTGATACCGCATGCTTTTTTGAGACAGAAAATCCGGAAGCGCTGGCAGATCGCATGGCACAGCTGCTGACCGACAACCGCTTCCCCTCTCAGGCACTGGAAAACACCTCTGCACAGATCAAAGCGCAGTATAGCTGTACCGCCTGGGCGGAAAGAATTGAGGAGATTTATTTTGCATAATACATTTCTTCCCGGAATCACCGTGTTCACACCTACCTATAACCGGGCAAAGCTGCTGGGTCGGCTGTATGAGAGTTTAAAAAGCCAAAGCTGCCCGGAGCTGGAGTGGCTGATCGTGGATGACGGCTCCACCGACGATACAAAGCAGGTGGTAGATGCCTTCACTTGCGAGGGACAACTGAAGATCCGTTATATCTACAAGGAAAACGGTGGCAAGCATACCGCCATGAATGTGGGCATCCGGGAGGCAAAGCATGCCTATTTTCTGTGCATTGACTCCGACGATGTGCTGATGCCCGGTGCGCTGTCTGCACTGCTGGCGGCCATCCAGGATACGCCGGCAGGCATTATAGCCTACAAGGAAAACATGGAAACCGGCAAGCAAATCGGCGACCCCTTCCCGGAGGAACTTTCAGAAACCACCCTTATAGAACTGATCAATCTCCACCGCTGCAGCGGTGATCGCACACTGGTATATCGCACAGAGCTTTTGCAGCCCCATAAAATCCCGGAGCCGCCGGCGCAGCGTTTCTTCCCGGAGACCTGGCTCTATGACCGGATCGACGAAGCCCATCGCTGCAAGCTGCTCCCCCAGGCGCTTTGCAGCTGCGAATACCAGGAGGGCGGCTACTCTCACAGCTTCCGCCAGCTTATGCTTCGCAACAGCGTGTCCATGAAATGGTTCTATGCAGACCGTCTGGATATGCCGCTGCCTTTGAAAATACGCTTTGACGCTGCCTATCGTTACATCGCCTTTTCCCTTTTGTCACCCAGTCCCCTGGGACGCTACAAAGGAAAGCGATGGCTGCTGCTTGCTGCCGCTCTGCCCCTGGGCATTGCCATGGCGCTGCACTATGGGCGACACAGATCATAACAAACACAGGAAAGGGATCGTATGGAAACCGTTTTGTACACAGCGGCAATGGTGGTACTTTGGGTGCTGAACCTGGTAAAAGGTACCGGCCTTGGCCAAACTTATAATGTTTTGGGCATCACAAAATTACTTTGTGTTGCTGTCGCTGTGGTTTGCGCCATGCGTAAGATACGGCGGGAGCGACCTCTGCGAACAAATCGCCAGGAATTTTTCACTGTGCTGCTGATGGGTGTTGTCTTTATCGGCTCCTCCTTGTCCCACGGCAGCCAAACCGATGCCTTTGATTACTTATGGACCTATCTTCTGGTGTTCATTCTGTCAGAAACACGTCCCACCCGCAGCGCTCTTCTTCTGACCGGTCTTGCCTATGCCGTCATGGGTCTTGTCGTTCTCACCGCCTATACCTACACAGATATATTAAAGGGCTGGGACGGCAACTCCGTTGCCATGGTGGGTCTTAACAGCTTCCTGATTTTTCTTGTTCCCTATTTTGGCATCCGCAACGTCCGCAGCAAGCTGATTCTCATCGGCGCCGGTATTATATTCGGCATTCTGTTCTGGCAGACCAACTCCCGTTCCTGCATTCTGGCTGCTGCCGTTACGCTGCTTCTGTTTTTCGGCATTCTCCCTACCCGTGGACTGCTGGCCTCGCAACGGATGCAGCTGGTAATGCTGCTTGTCCCCCTGTTCGTCGCAGCCTTTGTTGCGATCCTGACCTCCGCATGGGATCTGGCCGCATTGGATGCCTGGAGTATGGAGAATTTCAACAAGCCCATCTTTAACGGACGTGACCAGGTGTGGGTGGAGGGTTTCCGCCTCCTGGGCAACAACCACTGGTTCGGTACCGGCAACATCAATGCCGGCTACTGGCATAACAGCGCCCTTGCCTGCCTCACCGCCTTCGGTCTGGTGGGCTACAGCCTTTGGACAAATCTCTTCCGCATTTGTCTTGCACACGGCATACCCTATCGCAAAGACCCCTGCACCGCCGGTCTTATGGTCGCCTTCACTGTCATTGTCCTGCAGCAATCTGTTGAGCTGGGACTAATGGCATCAAACCCCAATATTCTGCCCTACGCCATACTGGGTATTCTTCTGGGCAGAATCAACCTCTTGAGGGAAGAATTATGATCAGTATTATCATACCTGTTTACAACGGTGAGCAGCACCTGGAGCGGTGTGTCCGCTCTGTGCTTAACCAAACCTACCGGAAACTGGAAATTATCCTGGTCAATGACGGCTCCACAGACGGCACCGCTGATCTCTGTGACCGGCTGGCCACCCAGGACAGTCGCATCCGTGTGATCCATCAGGAAAACGGCGGTGTTTCTGCAGCAAGAAACGCAGGTCTGGATGCCGCCACCGGCCGTTTTATCGGCTTTGTGGATGCAGATGATACCATTTCAGAAGACACCTATGAATCCGCCTTTCAGGCTACAAGCAATTGTGACATGGTTATGTGGGATGCGGTAACTGTCCTGCCGGACGGCAACACCCAGCCGGACACCATTGACCAGCTGCCGGAAAGCTGTCTTCTCTCTTACAAGGAAATCACCCCCCACCTGCTACGGTATATGGCAGGCGCTGTGTGGCGCTGTCTGTACCGTGCGGAGCTTTTGCAGGATATTCGGTTTCCCTTGGGGATTAAGCTGTCCGAGGATCGGCTGTTTAATCTGCAAGCCATGGGAAAAGCAGAAAATATTCAGTATTTAAAAAGGGCTATGTACTACCGCCTGGTTCGGGAGGGCAGCGCCGTATTCAGCTACCATCCCGACCTTTGGGAAAAGAGCCAAAAGGCTTACGACCTTGCCATGAAGATAGTGTCCCACTATTGGAACCGCACTTTTGAACCTACCTATACAAAGCTGTTTCTTGTGGGTGGCGCACTGGCTGCCATCCGGCAGATCGCATCTCCGGCGTATCCCGACAAAGACCGTTTACAGCAGATCCGTGCCATTGCCGCTAACCCCCGGCTGCAGGAGGCCTTCTCCCGTTTTCCGCCCCAGGGACTGCAGGAAACACTGCTGTCCAAAAAAGCAGCCTTGCCGCTGCGCATTCTCTACAGCATAAAGCACTGACAGAAAGGAGGGGCGGCTATGTCCCGAATAAACACGGCGCTGCGGTATTTTCGCAACGCTTACAATCGGCTGCGGCTAAAAAATAAAGATTTTTCCGTATTCTCCGCCAACTGCAACGGCGCCTGCATTTGTCATGACCTGGGTCTTGCCTTTCGCTCCCCCTTTGTGAATCTGTTCCTCACCGCCCCGGATTTCATCCGATTTCTGACAGCTCCCCGGGAATACCTGGAAGAAGATCTGGTGTTTATTCCCACAGAAGAGAAGTATCCCGTGGCAAAGCTGAAGGATATCACCCTTTATTTCATGCACTATCACACCCCGGAGGAAGCGGAAAGCGCCTGGCTGCGCAGATGCAAGCGCATCAACTGGGACAATCTCTTTGTGCTGATGACCGACCAGGATGACTGTACTGAGGAGGTCATGGAGGCATTTGATGCCCTCCCCTACAAAAACAAGGTGATCTTCACGCACCTGCCTTGCCCGAATATCAAATCCGCCGTCTATATTCCCGGCTTTGAAGACCGGGAGACTGTAGGCAACTGCGATGCCTTTGTAAATGCCTGCAGCGGCAAAAAATACTTTGATGCCTTTGACTACACAAGCTGGTTTAACGGAGGACGGTAATATGCCTAAAGTCAGTGTAGTAATGCCGGCATACAATGCCGAGGCTTATATCGGTGCTGCCATTGAAAGCATTCTGAATCAAAGCTTTACGGATTTTGAGTTTTTGATTCTCAATGATTGCTCTGCCGACGGCACAGAAGATATTATCAAAAGCTATAACGATTCCCGAATCGTGTATTTGAAAAACGAAAAGAATATGGGCGTTGCCGCCACCTTAAACAAAGGCTTCGCTGTCGCCCAGGGTGACTATATTGCCCGAATGGACGCCGATGACATCGCCCATCCCCGGCGCTTTGAGCAGCAGGTTGCCTACCTGGATGCACACCCGGAGGTGGCTGTGCTGGGTACGCAGGTGCGGTTTTTCAGCGTTGAAGGCGACGGTGAGCCCTTCTGCTATTCGGGAAGCTGTGCGCAGCTGAAGATTGACCTGCTGTTTGCTTCCGCCATTGCCCATCCCAGCGTTATGCTGCGGCGGCAAATGATCTTGGACCTGGGTGGCTATGACAGCCAATTTGAAGGTCTTGAGGATTACGAGCTGTGGTGCCGTGTATCGCAGCAGGCTGCACTGGCGGTATATCCCGAAATTTTGCTGCGCTATCGGATTCATCCCGGTCAGGTGACACAGCAGCCCTCGGAGCGAAAGCAACGGGCCGCCCGCAACCTGAAGCAGCGGCAGCTGCTCCGGCTGGGACTGCCCACAGAGGGCGCTGTGGCAGCAGCCTATTATAATTATCAAACAAAAGAACCCAAGACCTATGAGACAGCTTTGGCAGAGATCCGCTTCTTTGAGGCGCTGATAAACGCCAACGAAGAAAAGAAGCTTTATGACCAAAAGCTGCTGAAAAAGCTTATGCGCCAGCTGGCAAAAAGCAATGCGGTGGGTCTTGCGCCCCATCAGCAAAGAGCGCTGTGCCGCAAGACGAAGCTGCTTTGCTACCCGTCGCTGCTGCTTTCCCGACTGAAACAAATATTATTACGGTGATCTTATGGTAAGCTTGATCGTTCCCGTCTATAACATAAAAGAATATTTGCCTGCCTGCGTTCAAAGCCTGGTGGCGCAGACCTACACGCAGCTGCAGATCCTGCTGGTGGATGACGGCGCCACCGACGGCAGCGGTGCGCTGTGCGACCGCTTTACGGATGCCCGAATCCAGGTGATCCACAAGGAAAACGGCGGTCTGTCCTCTGCCCGTAACGCAGGACTGGATGCCGCCACCGGCGATTGGGTCATGTTTGTGGACGGTGACGATTACCTTGCCCCCGATGCCGTGGAGCGGCTGCTGGCAGCGGCTACCCCCGGCACAGACATGGTGCAGTTTGCCTACCGGGAAGTCCCGGATGACAGCTGGCAACCGGATACCCAGGTAACAGACACCCGGGAAGAGACCCATGTGGCAGAATTTTTCCGTCAGCTTTATGCCCTGGGCGGCATCGGCGCCTCCGCCTGCACAAAGCTGTTCTCCCGAACACTGTTTGCCTCCCTGCGTTTTCAGGAGGGCATTCTCCACGAGGATGAGGAGCTGATGACCCGGCTGCTGCCCTTGTGCCACCGGGTGGTCTACACCCAGCTTGTACTGTATGGCTACCGTATGCGCCCCGGCAGCATCGTCCACAGCCGCTTCAAACCGGGACGGCTGGACGTATTTCCCATTATGGAAAAGCGGCTGGCTGTTTTGGAAAATCTGGGGCTTTCCGACCTGGCAGATATCACCCGTCAGCGGTTGTTTGTAAACGGCTGCATTTTGTACTGCGCCGCCAAAAAAGACGGCTTTCCCAAAGAAGCCGACGCTTTACGGCAGCAGCTTCGGGCGCTGTCTGAAAAGGACATCCCCGGTCTTCCCTCACAATACCGTCTGCTGCACCGCTGTACCCGTATCACCGCTGCAGCCCCTGAAATTTACTATCACCTTCGCAAGCTGTTTGGAAAGGGCTGATACGCCCAAAAGGAGTATGCATGAGCAGAACCACCAACTCACTTAAAAATATGGGCACCGGTCTCATTGGTCAGGCAGTTACCCTGATCCTGCAATTTGTGTACCGCACCATTTTTATAAAGCTGCTGGGCTTGACCTTTCTAAGTGTCAACGGTCTCTTTACCAACATTCTGACCATTTTTTCTCTGGCTGAATTGGGCATTGGACAAGCCATTGTGTTCAGCCTTTATAAGCCTATTCGGGAAAATGACATTCCCAAGATCCAGGCACTGATGGGTCTGTACAAAAAGACCTACACCGCCATCGGTATTTTCATTTTTGTTGCCGGAGCCGCCTTTATTCCCTTCCTGCCGTCCCTGGTTTCGGAAGCCACCGCTCAAATGGATCATCTGTATCTCATTTACCTCCTGTTTGTGGCAGATACGGGCATTGCCTATTTCTTCTCCTATCGCCAGAGCTTCCTGCAGGCAAATCAAAAGCAGCACATCCTGAACACCACCAACACCGTGTTTGCTGTGATCCACGAGGCGCTGCGCATCGTTTTGCTTTTATTTACCCGTCAGTATATTCCAATGCTGATCTTCGGCGTAGTATTCAATGTGGTAAAAAATCTGTGGATCAACCGTCGAATCAATAAGCTCTACCCCTTCCTGAAGGATGCAACCAAAAGAAAGCTGCCAAAAGAGGAAACAAAAGGTATCTTTAAAAACGTCCGGGCGCTTCTGATCTACAAAATTGGCAACCTGGCGCTGAATTCCACAGACAATATTATTATCACCACCATGGTGGGTCTGACCTGGGTGGGTCTGTACTCCAACTATCAGGTGCTGACCGTTTCTGTTTGCAGCTTTATCTCCACCATCTTCTCCTCCCTGACCGCCAGCATCGGCAACCTGAATGCCGGTGACGACGTGTCGCAAAAAAAGAAGATTTTTCAGGTGACCAACCTTGCCTCCTTCTGGATCTACGCCATTGCCTCGGTGTGCTTTATGGTGGCGCTTACCCCCACCGTGGAACTGTGGCTGGGCGTGGAATGGACGCTGGATTTCCCCACTGTGCTGGTGATCTGCGGCAATATTTACGTGGGTGGCATGCTGTTTGCGCCTTATAACTACCGACAGACCATGGGGCTTTTCGTCTATGGCAAATGGCGCCCCGTGATCTCCGCTGTGATCAACCTGGTGGTTTCTGTGATCCTGGGTCACTTTATCGGCCTGAAGGGTGTGCTGCTGGGTACGATCATCGCCCGACTGACCACCAATGCCTGGTATGACCCCTATATCGTCTACAAAAAAGGCTTCAAGGAAAATCCCTGGGAATACTACCTGCAGTATCTGCTGCTGGCGGCGCTGCTGGCTGTCAGCGGTGTCATCGGCTGGCTGATCTCCCGTATCACCATTTTCGGCGGTCTTGTGGATATTTTCCTCCACTGCACTGCCTGCGGTGTTGTCCTCTGCGGACTGTACACCCTGATTTTCCACAAGACAGAAGCATTTCAATATCTTAAGCAGGTGGCGCGCTCTTTGCTGCTGCGAAAAAAGGATGGCGAATAATTTGCTACAAAAAATAAAAGCCTTGCGGCATGATATATGGCTGGGGGTTTGGCGGAGGATGCCGCTGAAGAAGAATAAGATCCTCTTTTGGGCGGATAATTTCAAAAGCTTCGGCTGCAGTCCCAAGTACATCGCCACCCGGCTTGCCCGGGAATGTCCCGGCAAGTATGACCTTGTGTGGGTGCTGGAGCGTGGACGCCCCATCCCTGAGGGACTGCCGGAGGGCATCCGCATTGTGCGGTATTTCTCCATGCAGTATCTGCAGGAGATCGCAACCGCCAAGGTGATCATCTGCAATCACCGCACCGGCCCTTATCACCGTTTTGAAAAGCGCAAGGGGCAGTATTACATTCAAACCTGGCACAGCTCCCTGCGGCTGAAGAAAATTGAAGGGGATGCGCCGCTGCTGGAACCGGAATATGTGGCTTATGCCAAGGCAGATTCCCAAAAAATTGACCTGCTGCTCTCCGGCTGCCGCTTCAGCACCGACATTTTCCGCAGAGCTTTCTGGTATGACGGTGAAATTTTAGAGTGCGGCACGCCCCGTTGCGACGGCTTTTTCGGGGACACCGAGGCGGTGCGGGAAAAAGTGTTTTCTTACTACAACATCCCCAAGGGCAAAAAGCTTGCCCTTTACGCCCCCACCTTCCGCAAGGACGGAAAGCCCAGCCTTTACGGCTTCTCCCCGGAAGCGATGGCGCAGTCCCTGGGGGACGGTTGGGTCATCGGCTGTCGGCTGCATCCCAACCTTGCCGGCAGCGTGGACACCGGCTGTGGACGGAATATGACCGGCTACCCGGATATGCAGGAGCTGCTGCAAAGCTGTGACCTGCTGATCACAGACTACTCCTCCTCCATGTTTGACATGGCCATTGCCGGGAAGGCCTGTGTGCTGTATATGCCGGATTTGTCAGCCTATCAGGAGAAGGAACGGGGACTGTATTTTGACGTGACTACGCTTCCCTTCCCCAAGGCAGAGACCATGGAGGCGCTTTGCCGCTGCATGGAAACCTGGGACGAAGAAGGGTACAAAAACGGTTTGCAGGCATTTTGCCGGCAGATCGGCAGCTTTGAAACCGGCACTGCCGCCCAGACCGTGGCGCAGCGTCTGGAGACTATATGCTTCGGGAGGATAGAAAAATGATCATTGGCTATACCACCGGTGTGTTTGATCTGTTCCACATCGGTCACCTGAACATTCTGCAGCGCGCTAAGGAGCATTGCGACTACCTCATTGTGGGTGTCAGCACCGATGAGCTGGTGGCAGAATACAAAAAGAAAAAGCCGGTCATCAGCTACGAAGAGCGCAGCCGCATTGTCGCTGCCATTCGGTATGTGGACAAGGTCGTTCCCCAGGTGAACCGCAACAAGCTGGAGGCTTGGGAACAGCTGGGCTTCCACAAGATGTTTGTGGGCGACGACTGGAAGGGTTCTGCCCTTTTCAATGAAATGGAAGAAAAGTTCCGCCCCCTGGGTGTGGAGATCGTCTATTTCCCCTACACCAACGGCACTTCCTCCACGTTTTTGAAGGAAGTTCTGGATAAGATCTGACAATAAAATGATCCCGGCGGAGGTGGTGTTCCACGTCCGTCGGGATTTTTTATTTTGTCATGGGGGTGACCTGGAATGGCGTTTTCAGGGCGGCGATGGCAGACTGCTTAGCCAGCTTTGCTTCTGCCGCCGTCACCGTTTCCGGGTGCCAGGAGATCTGCTCCGGGTCAAAGGCGCAGAGCATGGCGCCAAAGGTAAGCGCCGCCATATATCTGCCCAGGTCAAGGCTTAAATGGAAATTATCACGGGTCAGCTTGCCGGGGTACACCGTACGGGCATTCTGGACTGTCGTTCCTGTAGGCACGACCCCATCCACCACCGGGCAGACCTGGGTCAGGGTGGTTTCCGTTACCGCCCGGTACATAGCCAGCTGGTCACCGCCGAAGGATGTCATCTCCTTACGGGTGCATTCCGGCTCCGGCACCCATGCCATGTTAAAGACGATTTTTGCCGTGGGCAGCAGCTGTCTTATGCCGGCTACCAAAGACTTCAGGTCTTCATAGCAGCGTGCTTCTGTATAGCGGCTGCCGTTGTTGCTGCCGTGCTGAATGGAGACCACGTCCCACTGTGCTTCCTTCAGCGCGCGCTGAATACTGTAATCCGGGGTCTGTGTCCAGCCGTCGCCACGGCTTGCATGGTAAATATAGCCCGGTTCTTCGTTAAGAAAATTCTCGTAATGCTGGGCAATGGAGCAGCCGGCAATGTAAAGACAGCCCAGGGTGCATTCCACCCCGGCAGCGCCTAACACCTGGGGCAGCAGTGTCATGGTGTCCACTGCAAAGCTGTTGCCCACGGAAAGTATTTTCATTTCTTTTTCCTCTACGCAGCATGTGCCCGCCCCTACCCTTACGGGCAGGGGCGGTCGTTCGGTTAGCGGATCATAAAGTTTTCCTTGCTCATGATGGCTGTGATATTCATGAGATCCAGCTGGGGATTTTCGGTAGACTCTACATAGTCGGCAATATCTGCAAAGGACTGCATAAACACAGAGTGGTTACGCATGGTGGCTGCCTTGCGCACCCATTCTTCCTTCACCTGCTCGCAGAGAGTCATCAGGGACAGACGGGCTGCCTGGCGCTCTCTTGCAATGGGAGCGATCGCCTTTTGGTCGCCCTTCTGGGTCAGGTCATAGATCTCCAGCAGTGCCAGCCAGTCTTCCACCAGCACCTGGTAGTTACGGCATTCGTAAGCCATGCGACGTGCCAATTCGCTGTTACAGCCGGCGGTGCGGGCAGCCTCCTCAAAGATGGCCACGGCTTCCTTCGCCATTGCGCCACAGCTGTAAAGAACACGTTTGTAGTCTGCACGCCAGGGCAGCACCTTCTTCAAGGCATTGCCGGGGAAGTGCTGGGGATACTCGCCCATGGTGGCAGGATTGCGGTAGTAGCAATAGGTGTAATAGGACAGCGTATGCGCCAGCACGCCGATGTTGGACAGCACGGTCTTGTCGGGGTTTTCCTTGTCCTGCACCACGGTGCGCTGCTCGGTGATCCAGTCCATCAAGGTAAAAGCATGGCGCACTTTGCGTGCCATGGGAGCAAAATGACGGTTTACATAACGCTCCGTCACATCCTCCACAGAGCCTGCACCCACAAAGTTCCAGCCGTAGTCGGCAAAGCAGTCATGGACACGGTCATAGCTGCGATCCCACATGGCGTACTGGTAGATACCCTCGCCGCACTTGGCATTGTGGTTCATCTCTGCCATGATCTGGTTGTTGCGCAGCGGCTGATCCAGCAGACTCCAGATATAGTAGCCGTTCCAGGGGCAGAAGAAGCTGCGCAGTCCCAGTTCATCGGGTTCAATCACAAAGTCCAGCTGCTCCTTCACATCTCTGTACCACCACCAGTCAAAGAAGAGGATATCCTGCAGGTTTTCCTCACGGACACGCTTCAGGAAGGGTGCAGACAGGTCGCCCAGCTTAGAGACCTTGCGGATAAGCATATCGCCTGCCACCACAACGTTCTTGATGCCCTTTTCCTTCATGTGCTTCAAAAGCTTTATGGTGTGCTCAATAAACAGCTCGCTGCGCTCCTTACCACGGCACTTTTCGCACTGACACCAGGGAGAGTTCAGTTCTGCGGGATTTTCGGGATTTACGCCGTACTGATCCCACACCTCGTCCAGCAGGACGTTGAAGGAATACATCTCATTGGGGATCAGGTACTCGTCAATGATGTAATCATAGACCTCAAAGAGGAACTTATAGGTCTCCTCACTGGAGGTGCAGAAGCCGGTGGGCTGGGGTACACCCTCGGGGGACTTGGGAGCCACCTCCGGCAGCAGACGGGGGAAGAGGGTGTTGTGACCGAAGGAGTTGACACCGGGGATCACGTTCATGCCGTGGTCTTTACAGTAGCGCACCACCTCGCCGAAGAAGTCATCCCGGAAAATGGGGGGCAGCTGCTCGTAGTTGAACCACTTGCCCTCGGTGGGAGAGTAGTATTTCACGGTCATGGGGGTCTTCAGTTGGGGATAGTTCTTCAGGGGCAGGTACAGATACTCTGCCACTCTGCCGTCATACTGGATGACCCAGCAGCCATACAGCGCCAGGGACAGATTGTTGATCTTCTTGGAGGACAGATCGTCGATCATGGCGAACCAGTCAGCTTTTTCCATCATGTTGGAGCCGTAACGGCACTCTTCCTTATAGGCACGGAAGGGATTGTCCGGCCAGTCCAGCACCTGGAAGGCAGGCAGCTGCACACCGGCAGAACCCCACTTGCACAGCTGCATGAAGGAGCCAACACCGTAGAACAGACCGCTTTCGCCATAGCCTTCAATCTGAATACCATTGGCATCCACCGTCAGCTTATAAGCCTCTCCGGCATTTTTCACCTCTGCAGGTGCTTCTGCCAAAGCAAGGGTCACGGGTACACCGGCAGGATCAAAGCAGTCCTCACCGCAGTTTTTCTGCAAGAAGGCACGCATGTTCTCACCGGCAGTCTTTACGGGGCCTTTCTCCGCCTGGGGGGCGGTGAAGCAGAACTTGGCAGTGGGCTTCAGGGACAGACCCTCACCTGCCAATGCGGTGACCTGCTGGGGCACGGGAACGATGGCATTTTTAATGGTTTCCAAAGTAAGCATAGTATTGCTCCTTTCGTTTTTTCTTTCATTATAAGTCCCCGGGACGGCAATTGCAATGGATATATTGGCATGAATTATAAATATCTTGGTATTTTTTCACAGGAATGCATGGGATACTATAATTTTCTTGCAATCTTTGGGAAGCTGTGGTACTCTTTTTCCGGGAGGGATCACGATGCAGCTTCCGCATTTTTCACTGTCTAACTTCGGTATCAGCCAGATCCGGCGGGTCAGCAAGCTTCAGCCGATCCGCTTTTATGAGCTGGAATTTTATACAGAGGATCACCCCGGCGGCACCGTTACCGACGGGATCTTTCGCAGCGCCAGAAAGGGGTACTACTGTCTGTACCGCCCGGGGCAGATGCAGCAGCTGGTGGGACCTTATCGGTGCTATTACCTGAACATCAGCACCCAGGATCCTGCTTTGTGCGACTTTTTTGACAATCTGCCGGATACCGGTCCTTTCTGGAACATGGATGAGGTGATCACCCAAATTCAAAAGATGCTGCGCACCGAGGACAAAGACTCCCTTGCCGGCCGACTGCGAATCACCGCCTGCGCTGCCCGGGTCTTATCGCTGCTGGCGGAAAACCCCCATGCCGGTACCGGCGGCTTTGTCCATCGGGAGGATCTTATGAAGGCTGATCGCTATATCCGTGAGCATCTATCCGAGGAGCTTTCTTTAAAGAAGCTTGCCCAGGTGAGCAACCTGGACCCTACCTATTTTCACAAGCTGTATACACGCAGATACGGAAAAACGCCGGCACAGAGAATTCTGTCCCGGCGCATCACCGCTGCGCAAATTGCTTTGGAGGAGGGCAACCTCTCCATTTCAGAGATCGCCGCCCAATGCGGCTTCTCCTCCCAGGCTTATTTCGCTGCCAAATTCCGTGAGATCACCGGCAGAACACCTACGGAATATCGCCGTTTCAAACAGAATCAGCGATAAGCTTACTCCCCTTCTGCGTATTCCATGGTAAGCGCCAACAGGCCGGGGATGTTCATTTTATCGTCGCCCCGATACCAGTTTTCAAAGGGCGGCTGTTCCATACGCTTTCTTGCTTCCAAATAGCGCTGCAGGTGTTCTGCCGCAGGGCGCAGGTATGCTTTGTCCCCGGTTTCCCGGTAGCTACAAACCCCCACCGCCCAGCGGGTCAAACAGATCATAAACTGCACCATCAGCTTATACTCTTCAAAATAGGGCGCTGCGGAAGCGGTTTCCACCTTTTGCAGCAACGCTTCAAATTTCTTTGCGCTGGCTTCAAACCGCTGAGGCCAGCCATTTTTATACTCCTTTCCACGAAGGGCAGAGCGTCCGATCACGCGGAGATCGCCATCATTGATGGGGTAATAGGGAAACGGCACATCCTGGAGCAGAAAATCAAAACTATAATTCCGGCTTTTGGCAAGGTCTGTTTGAATATCCCCTTCCACATAGCAGGCAAAAAATTCCCGGAAGAAGACAGAAAGCGCTTCGTTTCCAAAATAATCCTTTGCAAAGCTGCGGTCAAAGGTTTCCAGGTCAAAGCTGTCCCGATCCCACACAACACGGCTGTTGGCAGCGGCGCAATACAAGACCTCACGGACATTGGACACGTTCAAAAAGCTGTAGCAGGTGTCCCCTTTTTGAATCGCCAAATCATAATTATACAACATCTTCACCGGGTTGTTGCCAATGGCGAGGTGTGGGCCTCCGCCCCAATAGGCTACGTGGTAGTAGATACCGCTGCCCACCTTGGGGTCACGGGGAGTATTGAAAAAGTCAGAAGACATCATTTGGGTATTACCGGCATCGGAGAAGATCGGCATAACACCCTTGGGCAGTGTCAGGCTGCCGTCGGCATACATGGCAGCGCCTTCCATCCACATGGTGGCAGTGGCATAGAAATGCTCACCCACCGCCCGGCGAATCAGGTCATACTGTGTGGCGATGGCATCCGATATATAGCCGCCCCAGCCCTCTTCGTCCATTTTGGCGGTATCTGCTTTCCACACCGGGGTATCTGCTCTGCCACGGAGTCCCAGCTGCCAGATTACATTCTCACCGTACTGCGCCCATAGGTTTACATAACGTTCCCAAACTGTGACCATTGCCTGCTTGTTCTGCAGGAAGGAATAGGGTGGTATGTCCATGTTTCTGCGCTTATAGTAATTATTATATGCCCACCAGCTGACACCCACCGGCTCAATATGATGCTGGGTCACATAAAGACCACGCTTCACGCAGTAATCCACCAGCGCCTTTTGGTAAGGCTCGTCAATATCAATGATAGAGCCGGGAATTATCAGGTTGATATTCAGCCGCAGCGCCGTCTCCACCGCTTCCTCCAGGGATGCCACGTCGCAGACATCATGGTAATAGCGGTAATCAATATCCCGTTTGCCCCCGGAAAGAATGCGTTTTGTCAACAGGTCTTCATCGTTGAGAAACCAGCCACGGAAGCGGTAGGTCTTAGGGCGGTCTGTCCAGGCCTGCTCCGGCAATTCCGCTTTCTTTTCAGGCTCTGTCAGGCTATAGCGGTGGCAAGGAAGAATGCCCAGCTTTTCAGAAAGCTTATAAATGCCCCACATGGCGGCACGCTTGTCGCTGCCCAAAATCACCACACGGTCAACCAGCACGCAAGCGGCATATTCTTCCCATTCGGTGGGAAGCGAAGAAAAATATTCTTTTGCTTCTGCCAGGAAAGGCGCATCTTTCATTGTGCCGACAGACAAAATGCCCTCTCCGGTCTCATGGGACGCAATCACCGGAAGGTCAATGCCTGCCACGGCTTTTATGTCCCGTGCCAGATCCTTTGCCGCCAGGCAGATGCAGATATCACCGAACCAATGAATGGCTGTCAATGCAGATAATTTCATAGTAATCGCCCCTTTCTCCCCTATTTTACCACGCAACGCCAATGGGGTAAAGGTTCAAAAATAGCATTTTTCGGTAAAAAAACAGCAGCGGCGCTGCCGTTTGCAGCACCGCTGTTGGTCAGTCGGTATTTACAGGCTGTCCCTGGTTGTATTTCTGATCCCAGTCTGTGTCAAATGCGCCGTAGGCGGCTGCACCCTGGGCAATGTCTCTTGCCAGCTCGCAAAGGGTCTGCACCTGAGAAAGGGATTCCAGGTAGAAGCCGGGAAGCGCCTCTGCGCCCAGCTTTGCGCCCATAAATGCGCCGGTTACCGCTGCCACTGCGCAGCTTCGACCGGAGTGGTTCACGGCGGCGATCAGGGCATTATCAAAATTATCCTCACTGTAGGCGCAGGAATACACAGCGCCGGCAAGGCACTGCTCCGTTGTGGTGCAGCCAAGCATGGACAGCGCCGCCAGGGGTGTCAATGTCTCGTCCTTGGCAAAGGTGACTGCCAGCTGCAAAAGCTGCTGCACCGTCTCCGAAGCTTCACCGGGGTACACCTTTGTGACCAGCTCGGCGGCCTCCCCGAAGCACACCTCCACCTTCTTTTCCGGGTCCTGCAGCCAGCTTCCCAGTGCGCAGGCCAGCACGGCGCCGCTGCACCATGCCAGGGGGTCACCGTTGGTGAATGCCACAGCGTAGGCGCCCAGCTGCGCCAGGGTCTCACGGGACATTTTTTCGGGATCGTACAGAACAGCTGCCGCCACGGCGGTGGTCAGGGCCGCCGGTGTCTCGCTGCGCAGAAGGGGCTTTTCCGGTGTGCCCAGGGAATCCCGTCCCAGGGCATCCAGGAGCTTACTGTCCATGCAGCGGCGACCACGCATACGGGGCAGCTGCGCCAGCCAGCAGAAGGTCTTTTCTCCGGCGCCACGGAACTGCTGGCTCTTCGCCCACTCCCGTTGACTCATGGCAAGGTAACGGGTCAGCTTGTCATATTTTTCCCGGGAGGTTGCCAAAAGCAGACCGTTGCAGCAAAACGCTGCCAGCTGGGTGTAGGATGTGATATCGGCATTGTCATTGGCAGTATCGTAGCCCAACAGACCGTTAGGGCCGTAGGTCTCACAGATCTGATCCCATTTCATCTTGTCCACCGGTGCGCCCATGGCATCACCGACGGCCAGACCCAAAAGACAGCCTTGTATTACAGATTCTCTATGCCCCATATGGATTCTCCCTCTTTTTTACGCTTTTTTATATTATAATGCCCAAAGCATACAAGTGCAAGACTTTCCGCACTTTTTTCTTTTATTTACTGGCATTTTCCACGGCTGTGTGGTACAATGAGAAAAAATCACCCCTGGGAGGTTCCTTATGGAAAATGTGAAAATCGGCTATGCCCGACGGGATATCACCCCTGACGGTCAGGTGCAGATCAACAGCGTGCTGGTCAGCACCAAAACAGAAACTCCCCTTTGCGTTACCGCCCTTTCTGTGCAAAGCGGCGATACCCGCGCTTTGGTGGTCAGCTTTGATATCCGTGAGATCACCCGTTCCTTCCGTGCCGTAATGCAGCCTCGCATTGCAGAAGCCACCGGTTTGACCGAAGCCCAGGTGCTTCTCACCTGCACCCACAACCATTCCACCCCCGATGCCAGCTATATTACAAAGGACAACATTATGGACTGGCGGGAGCGGATCTGCACCCCTGCCGCTTTGGAGGCCGCAAAGGCTGCCATAGCAGACGAAAAGGCTGTCACCGCCATTGCCGGCGGCACCACCGAGCTGGAGAACACCACCTATGTCCGCCGCTACCAAAGAGCCGACGGCACCTGGTACTGCATTGCCTCTGCCAACCCCTCCAAGGCCCCCCTGGTTGCCCACGAGAGCAAGGCTGACCCGGAGCTGCGTACTGTGCGCATTTGTCGGGAGGGCGGCGAGGATATTATTCTTGTGAATTATCAGGTGCATGCTGCCCATGCCCTTTCCCTGGCGCCCACTGTGATCTGCGCCGACTTTGTCCATCCCCTTCGGGAGCGTCTGGAGGAGGCCACCGGCGCCAAGGTGCTTTACATCCAGGGCTGCTGCGGCAACCTGAACAGCTTCACACGACTGGAGGAGGAAAAGCCCTTCGCCAAAGCGACTTATTGGGATCTTGGCTATGCCATTGCCGATGCGGCGTTGGAGGCCATGAAAAAGGAAGCTATGCTGCAGCCCGGCGATGTGCGTCTGCAGGTGGGTACCCTTCGCTGCGCTGTGAATCACACCAAAGACCATCTGGCAGATACCGCACGGGAGCTTTACAACGTAGCCGACCCCAAGGAGCGCACGGAAAAGCTTCACGCTGCCGGCATTGCCAACCGCTATGAGCAGGCGCAGATCATCCGCCGTGTGGAATGGCCGGAAATGCAAGGTGAGTTCCATGACATGCCCCTGGCTGCCTTAAGCTTTGGCGATGTTGCCATCTGCTTCTTCCCCCTGGAGATGTTTGACGTGCTGGGTGTCCGTCTGCGCATCGGCTCTGCCTTCCCCATGACCCTCACCTGCGGCTACTCTCTGGATTACTACAGCTATCTGCCGGACAGCTCCGCCTTCCCCCACGGCGAATACGAGGTCACCCAGTGTCACTATGTGGCAGGCACCGGTGAGCATATTGTGCTTAAGCTGCTGGGCTGGCTGCAGGAGATGAGAAAGTAATGCTGTATCAAGGCGATAATCCCATACTGGGCATCGTTGCCGTTGAACATATGCAATGGCCCGGCGGCAACTACTGTGTTGAGCCCCGAAATTATTGCGCCCTTGCCTTCCGTATTCGTGGCACTGCCCAGGTAGATTGCCAGGGAAACCGGTATCATATTACCAGCAACGATGTTTTGTATCTGCCCCAGGACCTGGGCTACACCGCAAACTACACAGATACGGAAATGATCGTCATTCATTTCCTGACCCGAAAAAGCGACAAGCGTGTTGAGGTCTATCCCCTGGAGGACAGCGGACGGCTGTATAAGCTTTTCCTCCGCGCCCATGCTCTGTGGCAGAACAAAGAGCCGGGCTACAAGGTGCATGCTATGAGTCAGCTGTACAGCATCCTCGGTACTATTTTTGAGTCACAGACAAAAACCAACATGCCACCCCATTTTTTGCAGGCGGTGTCTTATATCAACGCCAATTATCGGTCTGCCTTAAATGTACAAAGCATTTGCGAGGCCTCCGGCATCGGCGCCACCACCTTCCGTCAGCTGTTTAAGCAGCACTACCGGAAGACCCCGGTGGAGTACATCACCGAGCTGCGGCTGGAATATGCCCGTAGCCGCATTGCCGGCGGCATCCCCATTGAGCAGGCTGCCATGGAAAGCGGCTTCAACGATCCCAAATACTTTGCCCGTGTGGTCAAAAAGCATTTTGATTGCACACCCAGAGATTTGAAGAATTACGGTAAATAAACCGGGATTTTCTTGGAGGTATATTATGAAATTTGCAGAAATCGCAGCTTCCCTGGGAATAGAGACCTATCCTGAGGGAATGGATGCTGTTTACGAAGAGGTCAAAGCAGGCGCTGCCCCTTTGTTTGACCGGGCGTTGATCGACCGTCACCACGAAGAAAGAGAGCTGTTCGGTCAGTACTACCCGGATGTAGTGCGTGGCTATGAGGATCTTTGCACCCGTGAGAATGCTTATTTGTATGCCCAGGTGGCTGCACGCTATATGCCCACGGTGGGACAGTCCGCTGCCACCGCCATTCCCCTGCCCGAGCCGGACGGCACACCGGCGCTGGATATGCTACCGCTGATGATCGAGCTGCCCATGGCAGACCGGGGCATCCGGGAGTTTATCCGCCGTGGCTACACCCCGGAGGAGGCAGAAAAGGCAATGGTGTCTGTTTTCCGTGGCGACATTGCGGTAAATGTCCGCCGCCACGGCAGACCCGGTCTTGACAAGACCTATTTCAACTGGATCACCTTGTTCCTCTATGCGGTTATCTTCCCCTGCTGTGGCTTCCGCATGAACCTCAGCACCGCAGGCAGATTCTTCTACGTGCTGAAGCACAAAGAAAGCGGTGAGGTGGCTGTGCTGCTCCACGACCGGGACATCCACCGCTCCGGTGAGATCCTGGGTTCTGCAGGACTTACCGACGAGGAGGGTTCTTTCCACGTCACCTTCACGGAGACAGAGACAGAATACACCGGCTATCCTACGGACAAGCAGGGTCTGATCGCCAACTGTCTAACCCACTACCCCAAAGACCAATGGGAGCTGGCTGTGAAGCCCGGCGACAACATGATCGCCCTGCACCTGCCTGCCGGCATGAAGCTGAGCCGTGAGATCACGCGGCAGGCTGTCCGTGAGGCCTTCCGCCATGCGGAAAAATATTATCCCGACTATGCCCCCAAGGCCATCCACTGCGGTTCCTGGATCCTGAATCCTCAGCTTGCAGAGCCTTTGGGTGAGAACTCCAACATCATGGCCTTTGCCTCTGTGTTCCATCTGCACCCCACCAAGTGCGCAGGCAAGAGCGTATTTAACTTTGTGTTCAAGTCCTCTGTGAATCCCGACCTTGCCACACTTCCCGAGGACACCCGTCTTCAGCGCTGGCTGAAGGCCAAGTACCTGGCAGGCGGCTACCACCGCAACTTTGGCGGCTTCATCCTGCCCCACGAAGTAGATTAAAAAAGAAAACTGCCTTCCGGGAAATACCCGGAAGGCAGTTTTTTAATAGGTCAGCTTGTTGTTTTCGGGGTTATCGGGGATCACCACAGGCACATCGTAGCCCAGGTCTGCCATAACGGCGCTGTAGACACGGGTACGCATGCTTTGGTTGGGAGAGCTGATCAGGTGCTGGGAATAATATAGCGTCATGCCGTTGACAATGTCCACATGGCCGGTAGCACCGGCAGCGCCGCCCCAGCCGAAATCTGCCAGCACACCGCCGGGTTTACGCATACGCACACCCAGTCCGTACCAGAAATCCTGAACGGGGAAGGTCTTCTTCTCCTCCTCGTTGTGCCAGTCACGGGTAATGACGTCAATGGTCTCTTTTTTCAGCAGCTTGCAGGTACGCAGACCCTCCAGGAACTTGCTGTAGTCCTCCACGGTGGACACGCAGCCGGCGCCGCCGCTGGCATGCTCTGTGCCCATACGGTAAGCAGGCCACTTATCCCGAAGCACGGCCTTGCCCTTCTCTGCATCAAAGCGGTAGTGGGTCGCAACCCGGTCATAGACCGCAGGGTCCATCAGGAAATCAGAACGGGTCATGCCCATAGGCTCAAAAATATTTTTTCTTACGTAGTCCTCAAACTTTTCGCCGGAGAGTACCTCCACCAAAGCCGCCAGCACATCATGAGCAAGGCTGTAAAGATACTGCGTGCCAGGCTCATAAGCCAGAGGCTCCCGTGCCAGGTAGCGTGCCACCTCACGGGTGGGGCAACGACCCTGGGTGTCCTCACGCAGCTGCAGAAGATGGGGAGAACGAAGGTTGTAGGTCAGACCGGCTGTCATGGTGAACAGCTGCCGCACAAGAATAGGATTCTTGGCAGGCACGATGCCCTCTTCCGTTTTCACCGTCATATGCTCGTATTCCGGCAGGTACTTGTAAAGGGGGTCATCCAGGTCAAACAGCCCCTTTTCCCACAGCTGCATCATGGCTGTCACCGTAATGGGCTTGGAGCAGGAATAGATATTATACAGCTCGTCACCCTTAATGGGGATCTTGTTTTCCACGTCAATATAGCCGCCCATGTGACGGAAAATTACCTCTCCATCCTTGCGCACCAAAAGGTCAAAGCAAGGCACGCCCATTTTCAAAAAGCTTTCGCACAGTGCTTTTGTTTTTTCAAACAAAACATCCATCTCCTCTCATGCTGCTGTTATCTGGGAATTCTTGTGGGGGAAAAATAATACATATCGTCAAAATATGCCATATATGCCTGGGTAGTTAAAAATTCCGGCTGCTTTGCCATCAGCGCTTCCATGGCTTCCTTCAGCGCCTGCTTCCGCTGGGCTGCCTCCCCCTCGGGGACAACACGGGTATAGCCCAGGGTAATATGGAAACGGTAATTTTCATGGTTGTCACGGCGGACACCCATTTCATCGGCAGCGTTATCACGGAATTCATAGAGGCGCTTATGCTCCTGCTCATCTGCAGGCTTCACACGGATAATGCAGCAGCCTGCGCCCCAACCCACGTTGTCAAATTTCATACGGGCAGGCTGGGGGATTCCCACACGTTCAACGGCAGCAGACACATAATCGTCTGCCTCCTCCATGGTGGCTGTACGGGGAAACACACTGTCCTCCGGCCAGAAGCCGTCAATGCGCTGCTGATCGTTGAAGCCGCTGATGTAGGTGATGTGATAGCTGTCCTCGGGCATCAAAATCAGGTAGTCCTCCAGCCCGGCATCTATGACCATCTGCCGCAAGGCACACATGGTCTCATAGGCGCCGCTACCCGGCACAACGTCCGCCACCACCGTATTTCCTTTAAACTGACGGACACGTCCGTCCTCATAAAATTTCATGCCAATGGTGCTTCCGTATTGCATAGGCTTGTCTCCTTAATAAACGTTCTGATTCTCCCGATAGCTGCGCCATACATTTTCAAAGAAATCCTCGTTCTTTGGGATGGGTCGCACAGAGCGCCAGTGGGCGCAGAAGCCGTTTTCTGTTTTCTGCACCGTCTGTATGCTTTCTCCCGCTTTTCCCGGCACAAAGCGGAAGCGCTCCTCCAGCGCCTCCGATTTCTCGCCCTCCGGCGCATAATACAGCGCAGAGCCGCAGGTGATGCCCCGGGAGCTGCACCAGTGCAGCATCGCCGTCAGCACCGCACACTGGGTCAGCAGGATATCCCGCAGCTTATAGTAGCGGTAAAGCTTGTCCGCAGCGCCGGTTCCCACCGTCTCCGGCAGGGTTTCCAGTTCCCTTTGGGTCTGCTGCAGCAGGTTTTCCATGTCTTCTGCCTTCCGCAACGCACCGGCATGACTGCTCATCCGTTTTGTTGCCGCCTCCAGGCAGCTTTGCACATTGTCGGGATTCTGCAGCACACGGCTGCCTTCCTCATCATACCATTTTAATGCACGCTGCGCAATAGGCAAAAAGCGATTTTCTTCCGGAAGCTTATTGCCCCGGTGGGCAATATAGGTAGCAGCACGCAGTGAGCCTACCTGACCTGCATTCAGAGCCGAGCCGCCGGGACGGGAGATACCGTGCGTACCGGCAGCTTCACCGGCCACAAACAGACCGGGAATCTCCGTCTGCCACCAGCTGTCCACGCTGATGCCGCCGTTACAGTGCTGGGCGCACAGCGCGATCTGCAGGTATTCCTTTTCAATATCCACACCCTTGCTCTTATACAACGCAATGGCAGGGGCATTCATTTTAGCAAGCCGCTCTATGGGCGTGCCGAAGCAGACACCGGCTTTTTCCAGGTAGTCTTTCGCCTCCGGGGACAGCTTCTCATAGGCAATGCCACCGAAGGGATTTCGGGTGAAGTCCAGATAGACCTTTCTGCCCCGAAGCACGCACTCCCGGTACACCAGCAGGTCAATGACAGAAGAGCCCGCCAGCACCTTTTGAGAGTCAAAGGGCCACTGGTAGCCCTTCAAAAACACCATGGAAAGAGCTTCCTCCGGGGAAGCAAAATATTCCAGCAGAAATTCATGCTCTGCCCCCGTGTCATCCACCGACACGAATCGGGGCAGCACCTGCATGTAGCTGCCGGACACATTCCAGCGAGGCTTGGTAGAGGCAAGGCCAAACTGCCACAAGGTCAGATTCTGCGCCTTTGCTCCGGCAAGCAGCGCCAGGGAGGTGGTGCCGGTGTGACCCAGGGGGTACACAGAATCCGCATAAATACCACCGGGACCGCCGGTGCAAAGCACCAGGTCGCCACAGCGGTAAGCCACCGGCTTGCCGCTTTTCTTTTCTATGCAAAGAAGTCCGCAGACACGGTCTTCGTCTTTTAAAATTTCCACTGCCAGCAGTCCATCCAGCACCGGAACACACAAGGCTTTTGCCTCTTTTTCCAGGGCTTCTGTCATGAATTTTGAGGTAAGCGGGCCTGCGGAGGTGGCTCTTTGATAGGGGTCATGGTCTGTTTTGTAGCCCACGTATTCTCCGTAGCGGTTCACCGGGAAGGGTACGCCCAGTTCACACAGATGCATGAAGCAACGCACAGACAGCGCCGCCTCGCAAAGGGCATTGTCACCGTCGGTGCTGCCGCCGGCAAACAGATTTTCCGCCATCAGCTGCACGCTGTCCCGGGTGTCCCCGGAGAGAGTCAGCTTGTAATAGGTCTGCTTGTCCGACCCGGTATTTCGGGAGGTGCCGGTCAGCACGCCTTCTGTAATAATGGCAACGTCCTTTCCCTGTTGCTTTAACCGGCAGGCAGCATTATAACCGGCAGCGCCTGTTCCCACCACGATGCATTCAAAGCTGTTTTTATACATAACAATGTCCTGCAACGCCTTCGCCTCCTCCGCAAGAGAATCCAGTTTGTTATCCGGCATGAATTCCAGCAGTAATTTATGTTCACCGGAAAAACAGGCAATGTACTGCCGCCAGATGTCTTTTGCCTCTTTCAAGGGGAAACGCAGCTTCTCCTGCCAGTTGAATACGTGCAGATGCTTCGTATAGGGGGCAATGCTTTTTGCGTAGTCCAGATTTTCCGCAACTGTACGGTACCGGTTCGGTTGCCAGTACATCCGGAAAGCAGGCGAAGCCACCGCTTCCATCAGTTCCAAAGCTGCGGTCTTCCGGTTTGTATAGGTCTTATCATGGCACTCCATGCACAGAGTCACACTGGCCGCGGCAGCCATGTCAGCAGCGGCGCGGCATTGGGCAAACAGCGCTTCTTTTTCCTCTGTGCTGTAATCCTCACTGTTTTTATCACCGCACCACAAGCGCAGGATGTCCGTTCCCAAATGCTTTGCCGCCTGAATATAAAGAGGCAATTCTTCCACAGGGGTAACGCCCAAACGGAAATACGTTCCGTAGGCGCAGCAATGAACACCGTATTTTTCCTGCATTTGCGCCAGTTTTTTCAGGTTTTCCCCGTCATCACAGGGGGCGTGGACATCACTGCCCCACTCAATGCAGGTAAGACCTGCTTTTTTCATTTCCTTTAAAATTTCTTCCGGTCTACGATCCCGAAAAGAAATACTCACAAGTCCTGATTCCATACTTACACCACCTGAAGGGTAAAGGTTCCCTTCCATGTATTTTCACATTCAAATCCCACACGGAGCCGGTAAAGCGCCTCTGTCTTCCAGTCGGCAAACAGTTTTTTATCCTGCGCGATCTCCTGCCGGTCGATCTGAATATGACAGGATGTCGGTACAGTCAGCAGGAATTTTTCTCCCAACAGCACCCCTTTTTCCGTGACCACAGGAAGAAGCGGCGTGATAAAATTTTCCGTCAGGGTATTGGACAGACCGGAGAAAACAAAACTGTCCCGCACCTGCAAGCCGGTTTCTGTCAGGGCGATATTTCTGCAGGCAGACTGCAAGCCGCTTTCCGCCCCGTAGGTATCTGCAAAGGAGATATCCAATGTCTCTCCATTGATCTGAAAACTGTCTGCCCTGTATTCTCTGCCAAAGCACTGATCCTGTCCGTTTACAGTGGGCAGATTGTGCCAGCAGGACTGCATCGTCCATATCCTATAACGCAGCGCCGGCTGGAATGTCTCTTTTCGGTACACACCGCAACCGGGGTCCACCAGCACCGGCTGTCCGTCAAAGTACAACATAAAACCGGCAACGTCATTATGGTTATGGCTCTCTGCATTATAGCCGCCCTTTGCGGCGCAGTACCAGCGGTGGTTTCGGAAAAACGCCAGCTGGGTGTCCTCCAATACCGTGATCTCTCCATGGAAAGCGGCGGTGTAGCTATCAATTTCTTTACTGTAGATCCTGCCGTAAAGCTCACCGCACAGTGCCGTCAGGCGGCGTGTCCACAGGGGTGCTTCTGCGGCCTGCGCTTTTTTCATAGAAGCTGCCAAAGCGCAAAGGCGAGGGTCACCGATCCGCAAACCGTTTACGTAGAGAATATAGTCGTTATTATCCATAATGCGGCTGCTGCCATCGGCAAAGTTGGCAAAGCGGCAGCCGGAAATATAGGAATGTACCAAAAACTGCAGGATCTTTCGCAGTTTTTCATCTCCGAAGAAGTTTATTTTGCCACCGGAAAACACAAACAGCCGGTCGCAGAACACAAACAGTCTGCCACCTGCCACGTCCCAGTAATTGGGGCCTTCGTCGCAGCCGCCGTCTTGGGGCATGGGGATATAATAATGATCCAGTTCTGTGAACATTTTCTCAATACCGGCATTCAGGACTTGCCTGTCCTTTACTTGCAGGAGAAATACGGTGAGAATATTGGACAGGATCCATGGGTTCCAGTTGTTTACCCGTTTTTCGTAGCCCATCCATACAAGGTCCTTACGGTTCAGGTAGGGCGTTACAATGCGCCGCTGCAGTTCATAGTCCAGCCTCTGCAAAAGGGCAGGACAGTAGCTTTCCAGCGCATCTGCCATCAGGTAGCGCAGCACTGCCATAAATTCCGCCGTTTCCGAGGCATACAGGTCGATCAGCGGTTCCTCCACCGGCGGCAGCTGTCTTCCCCACAGGTGGGCAGAAAGACCCCAGTAAGATTCCTCGCAGACAAGAAAGATGCCGTCGCAAAGTTCCGGCAAGAAACGGCCTTTGTATTCTGCCAGTTCTCCCAGCAGAAGCCATGCCAGCGCATCCCGTCGGGCAAAGTAGGGACCTTCGTAGGCAAGGCGGTCGCCCTCTTTGCTGAATTTCAGAAAATGACTTGCCCGCAGCAAGGGCCAGTCAAAATTCAGATATTTTTCTGCCTGTGCGATCTCTTCCGCGCCGGTACAACCGCTCCAGAATTCCCTGTCTGCCGCCGTAGGAAACAAAACGCCGTCAAAGCGGATCTCTGCAAGCTGATTTTCCTGCAACCATTTTGTAAACATAGGCTGACCGTCCTTTACAGTCTTCTCAGGTGAAAACCACCGTCGGTGTTGATGACCTGCCCGGTCATATAGGGAAGGCTGCCGTTGCACAGCGTCCATACGGCGGCGGCAATGTCCTCCGGCTGACCCCAACGGGAAATGGGCAGCAAGCCGCCGGCGATCAGGTCATCATATTTCCCCTGTACTTTGGATGTCATATCCGTGGCGATGATGCCCGGGCGCACCTCATTCACGGGAATGCCGTACTCTGCCAGGCGGTCAGCAAATAATTGGGTGACCATGGAAAGACCTGCCTTGGAAATGCAGTATTCTCCACGGTTTACAGAGCTTGTGTAGGCAGAAATGGAGGAAACGCTGCAAATATAGCCACGAATGCCGTTTATCTCTTCGTTCTCCAGCATTTTCTTTGCCACCAGCTGGGTGAGAAAGAAAGCGCCACGGGTGTTGATATCCATGCAGTAATCGTAGCTCTCCTCTGTCATGTCCAGAAGATCCGCACGCACCTTGGGTGCAACACCGGCAGAATTTACCAGCACATCCACCTTTCCTGCTGCTGCCACCAAGCGCTCTCTGTCAGCGGTATTGGAGATGTCGCCGGATATATAAGTGAAATTTTCAAAGGAAGGCCCGGTCTCACGGCGGCTCATGCCGTAGACCTGATAGCCGTTTTCCGCAAATTTTTTGGCAATGGCAAGACCGATGCCGGAAGCAGCGCCGGTCACAATGGCTGTTTTCATATTACACACCTCTTACCAGTTGGTCGTAAATGGGCTTATACACCTCTGCATCCCGGATGACACAGCCGGGAGTGCCGCCGGGGCAACGCATGATCCCCGTGCATTTGGAGCAGCAGATGCAAAGCTTTTTGGCATCCATTTTGCCGTTTTTCAAAATTTCCTTCGCAAAGTCCGGGTAGGCAAAAATGGTTCTGCCAAAGCCGGCAATGTCAAAGCCGCCGCCGTTCACAAAGCCTGCCGCCACGTGGGGCGCTGCCACGCCCAGGTAGGACATGGCGGAGCTGATGATCTTCATCTCCGGCACTGCCTGCTTCAATCGGGCAATGCCCTGCAGCATACGTGCCACACCCGTCAAAGGATGCTCCGGGGCTTCATAGCCGCCCAGCACAAAGGGGCGGTTCACATGGGGATTGAAATAGGGGTTGCCCATGGTGATATTCAGAAGCTCCACCCCCATGCCGGACAACTCCTGCAAAAGCTTTTCAGGCTCGGTGGGGTCAAAATCCAGGCTGCCATCTGTGGCAACACCGAAGCCGTAGGGGTAAGGGAAGCCGTCATAGACATTCAATCGGGAGGTGACCGTAAAGTCACTGCCGCAGCTTTCCTTTGCGCCGGCAATGCTCTCCCGGAGTAATCTTGTGCGGTTTTCAAAGCTGCCGCCGTAGCGACCGGGACGGTTGTAGGCAGAAAGCAGCTCACTGTTCAGATACCGATGGCAGCACTTGATATCCACACCGTCAAAGCCTGCTTTCTCTGCCAGCACGGCAGCTTCCACCAACGCCTCTCCGATGCGGTCAATGTGGTCATCGGTGACGATGCGGCTTTCCGCAATGGGGGCATCCTTTTCAAAAATGGGGTTATTGTAAGCAATCAAAGGCGCAGGTGCGCCATGGGGCTTGCTGTAGCGCCCGGAATGGGTAGCCTGCATGACGATCATGGGGGCATAGCCGTTTTCCCGGAGGGCGGTTTCCCGGATTCTGTCCACCTGACGGGCAAAGGCATCCACATTGTCCTTATGGATCCACAGCTGACGGGGGTTGGCTCTTCCCTCCTCCATGACCGCTGTGGCTTCAAACCAAATAAGACCTGCACCGCCCCTGGCAAAGCGGTCATAGCGGCGGACGGTCAGCGTATCGGGGCAGCCGTCCGCTGTGCCGTCGCAGCCCTCCATTGCCTGGCAGGCAAGGCGGTTGGGAATCATCCTGTTCTTCAGCTGCAAAGGCTGGGAAAGAACAGATGTGTCTTCACAGAACGGCATATCCAGTCCCAGTTCTTTTTGCTGGGCATGAAATTCCTCTGTAGCGGTATATACTTTTCGTAGCATTTGTCACACTTCCTTCCCAAAAAATCAAGGCTCGGCAGCTTCATTCAGGTTCAGGGCAAGCTCCGTAACATAGAAGCTGTCCTGCTCGGTGATGCCGCTGTCCTCCAGGAAAAGGCGGAACACGTCCTCGCCCTCCTCCAGGGGAAGCTGGGTGATGCCGTCGGCATTTGTAAGCGTCACCTTGCCGTCCATATATTCCAGGATGCCCTTTGTACCCACGATGCGGATTCTGTCATCGTCATGGGTGGGCGCACCCTCGGGACGGAAAAAGTCTGCGCTGACAGAAGCAAGAATACCGCCCTCCAGCTGCAGCTGACACAGCGCCGTCATTTCCAGGTCGCCGTGGTCGTTATTATGACCGTTGTTGGTGTCGGCGCCAATGGCGGTGACCTTTGCGCCGGTAAGATCCAGAATCCAGTCCAGTGCGTGGATGGCAACCCAGGGGATAATGCCGCCGAAGGTCGCCTTGTTCTTATAAAAATCGGGACGGGCACCCAGCTTGTAGGACTTTTGGGCATTGATCATACGAATGTCACCAATGTGTCCCAGCGCCTTTTTCACCGTAAGATACCAGCCGCTGTAACGAATGCCCAACATGGCGCTGATATTTCCCTTGCTTTTTTCCGCAGCATTCCCCAAAATCTCCAGCTGCTCCATAGTCACAGCCAAAGGCTTCTCGGAAAACACCCTGGCGCCACGCTCCAGACAGTAGGTGCTGACAATGGCATTTTTATCCGGTCTTGTATTGACCACCACCACGTCCGCATTTTTTACCAGCTTTTTCCAGTCATAGAACACCTCGGCCTCTATGCCGGCTTTGGCAAGCGCTGCCTGCAGCTTGTCCAGGTTTTCTCCGATGATGCCGGGAGCGATGCCCAAAAGGGTGTGATTTTTCAGTTCCTGCAGCACATAGCGGTAATGTCCGCAGCCGCCCACAATGGCAATTTTCACAGCTTGTCCTCCCAAGTATAATTTTTCAGTTCCACACGGGTGGGTGCGCCGAAGCGGTCTGTCAGTTCCCAGGGCATTTTCCCGGCGGCAAAAGCTTCCTGCAAGCATTCCTGCAAGCCCTCCACCACGGTCACCTGATTCTCGTTTTTACAGCCGGGCAGATTGACCACCGGGATGTGCTGGGTAATGGCATTGATGGTTTTCAGGTGGGGTGTTGCGGTTTCCACGGTGCAGATGGGCTTTTTCAGTCCACGCACCACGTCGCTGCAATAGGGAATCTTGTTATAAAAATCTGTGCGCACAGCGCCGTAATTCTTCACCGTGCCATCATGAAATACCGCATGGATGGCATCTTCCTCTCTTGTTTCCGCAATCTTAATCACGGCCTTTTCAAAGGTCAAAACAATTTGGGGGTCAACTTTTTCGTGGCAGGTGTGGGTTGCCATGAAGTCCAGCTCCGCACCGGCGGCACGGATGCGCAGCGCTGCGGTGTCAAAGGTCTCAATGTCATTGGCGCGGCACAGAATGCCCTCCAGCCATTCCGGCTGGGCAGAGGTTTCCATGGTGCTGCCCAGCAGGAAGTATAAAACGTGCATATAATGGGCGCAGGCATTCATGGCGATGCTGTCCAGCACATACTGCCCGTTTTTCTTCAGCCTTGCGCACCAGGGACGGGCATAATAATCGCTGTTTCTGGGCCAGCAGGTCAGTGTCTTAAAAGCGATCGGCGCACCGAATACACCTGCCATAATGTCCCTTTTCAGTTCCAGCACAGACGGCACATAGGACAGCTGGAAGCCGATATGCAGGTTTCTGCCGGTCTCCTGTGCCACCTGCGCCATATGCTCTGCCTGGGGAAGCGTTGCCGCAATGGGCTTCTCACAAAGCACATCGCTGCCGTTGCGCATGGCAAGAATCGCATGCTCCTCATGGAACTGAATGGGGGTGCAGAGCATGGCAAGATCTGCTTTGTGGTCTTTGTAAAATTCCTCCAAAGAGTCAAAATGGGGTACACCCATTGCCTCCAGCGCCGGCCAGCAAGGGGCTTTCTCCCAGGCAGGGTCTACTGCGCCCACCAGCTTCACGCCCCAACCTTCCAGTTTATCCAGGGTGAACTTCAACACCGTACTGCCGTAGCCGCCGATGCCGGCAATGACCATTGTTACTTCTTTCATATCAATCATCATACTCCACATACATTTTTACGTCACAGTGCCAGCCGCCGCTGTGGGCGGTGTAAGGGCCTTCGTGCCAGTATACCGGCATGTTGTCCTGGGCATACAGCGGCACGATGGGACGCCAAATTTTCATATCCTTCTCACCGGGGATGCGGCGCAGCACCTGCTCCAGTTTGTAGCTTCTGCCACGATCCTGAGACAGATAGCTTTCCAGCACTCTGTCCTTGCCGTCAAAACGGGCAATGTAAATGCGGTTGGTGAAGGTGGCAGGATCGTGATTGGGGTCTTCACTGTAGCGGCGCAGACCGGCTTCGCCCACACCGTAGTAATAAGCCATGCCGCCCAAATAAGTCTGCGAGCCGTCAATGACTCCCTTTGCCAGAAACTCACCTGCGGTGCAGATGGGCTGGGATGCCACCCACTTGCCATCTACAAACGTGGCAGAGCAATAATATGCCTTGGCAGGATCGGGGGCAAAGTCATCATCCAGCACGAAGGGGGCAAAGCCCACACGCAGCGGCAGCGTGGGCGCAACATCCAAAAGGCGCACCGTTGTGCCTTCCGGGGCGGTGTACACCGTGTCCAGCTGGGAAAGGACGATCATTCTGCCGTCATTTTCGTACAAATTTATATCAAGGGGTGTGCCGTCGGTTTTCAGCAGCTGTCCGTTTGAAGCAAAAATGCCGCTGCGGATGGTATGATCCAGGGAAATACGGGGGTGACCGTACACCGCAAAGAAGAACTGCTCGTTCCGACCGTTGTTGCCCTGGAGGTGCTGCTTGCGGATATCAAAATAGAACAGTCCGCCACTTTCGGAATGGAGGAAGGTCTTGGGCTGACTCCAGGTAGCGCCGCCGTCACGGGAGCAGCGGAACTGCCAGTTCACCTTTGCCACACGGCAGAACAACCAGATTTCATTTGTCACGCAATTTTCGTAGATTTGCGCATAGGTAGTGCCGCCCTCGTATTCCAGCACCTGCTCCGGCCCAAAGGACATAATGTCATAGGGCTTTTCGGTGATTCTGTAATATAAATATTTTTGGCTGCGGCCGTGACCGGTGTAGGCGGCAATAATATGACCGGAGCGCAGGACGCACAATCCGGGGGCATTATGCTCGTCGGCATAGTCATTGTTCAGCCGCCGCAGACATACGTCACGGCTGACCGCCTTGGCGCATTTGGCATCCATTTCCTTCACATGAATTTCGCCGGTGTCTGTTACATAGCCGATATAGGTCTTGCCGTTTTCTCCTACCACAGCACGGGAATTGATCCACCAATCCGTGTTGGCGCGCTTGATTTGGCAAAGCTTTGCGATTTCTAAATCAATCATAAAACATCTCCTGAAGGTTTTTTCTTCATCATAATACAAGGCGCTTTCCTTGTAAACAAGAAAAATGACAGCAAAAGGGTTGAATTCCGAAACTAAAACCAGTATAATATTTTTGGTGATACTATGGAATACACAACAAGCGACTGCGCCTATAAGCTTTTGGGCGTATATCATATCCATCGGAAACCCAGGAATGTCCACAATCCTGCCCGGGATTTTGTGGGAATCGGCTTCCGAATCCAGGGAAACAGCACGTTTTCCTACGCAGGCGGCAGCTTTCATGCCGGCAGCGGCAGCACATTGTTCCTGCCTGCCGGTACTGCATTTCAAAACCGCCACGATACAGACGAGGAACTGGTGATCGTCCATCTGCAGCCTTTGGGGCACAGCCCGGAGGACTTCCGTCTGTACGAAAATACCGCCTCCCTTGAACCTCTTTTCCGAAAGTTATACACCCTTTGGGAGGAGGGGCGGCACAACCGCTGCATGGCGCTGCTGTATGAGCTGTTTGATGCCCTGGAGGCGCCCCAAAGCAGTGTACCCCAGGTGATCGCACCGGGTGTGGCGCTGCTGAAGCAAAGCTTCCGTGACCCCAAGCTGACCGTTGCCCAAGCAGCCAAAAGCTGCTTTGTCAGTGAGGTGTATTTCCGACGGATCTATCATCAGCATTTCGGCACCTCTCCCCTGCAGGCGCTGCTGTCCATGCGCTTTGATTATGCCACCCAGCTGCTGCGCTCCGGCTACTACACCGTGGAGCAGGTGGCGAAGCAATCCGGGTTTTCCGACGTAAAATATTTCCGCACAGCCTTCACAAAGCATTTCGGCTGCACACCCACACAATACAAAACAAGGAAGGAACTGCCATGAATATACTGCTTACAAACGATGACGGTCTCCACGCACCTCAGCTGATCCCCCTGATCCGTTGGTGCCAGAAGCTGGGCAACGTAACGGTGATCGTTCCCAAATACGAGCAAAGCGGCAAAAGCCAAAGCATTGAGCTGCACAAAAGCTTTGCGGTGGAAGAATATGACCCGGAGCCGGGCATCCACATTACGGCGGTGGACTCCACACCTGCCGACTGCGTGCGCATCGGCATTTTGGGACGGCAGGGAAAATTTGACCTGGTGATCTCCGGCATTAACCGTGGCTTTAATATGGGCGGTGACATTATGTACTCCGGCACTGCCGGCGCTGCCTTTGAGGCGGTGTCCCTGGGCACAAAGGCGGTGGCCATCTCCACCAGCGCAGAATTTTATCCCCGTGCCATGGAGCCGCTGGATCAGGTGCTGGCATTTTTCAAAGAGAAGAAGCTGCTGGAGCGAGGCGTCCTTTACAACGTGAACATCCGCCCCGATGCCAAGGGCATTCGGTTCACCCGTCAGGGCGGTCATTTTTATTCCGACGATTTTGTGAAGCAGCCGGACGGTACATACCTGCCCTGCGGCAAAAGCGTGTACGAAGACAAAAACGATCTGTCCCTGGACACCGATTGCGTTATGCACGGCTATATTTCCATCTCCCCCTTGACCATCAACCGGGTAGATATGGGATTGTTGGCGGAACTGAACAATGAATAAAAAGCCGGAGGGTGCTTTTGAACTGCACCCTCCGGGGATTTTTTATTTTACAACGTTGTTCAGCACGGCCTGGTGAGCGGCCTCCTGCAGAAGCTCATAAGAGATCTCACTGCGCAAGGGAATTTCCGTTGTGCCGTATTTGTATACGGGACGGTAGGTGTTGCCGATGACAGACTGACCTGTAATGGTCTCAAACCAAACAGCTGCGTTCAGGTACTGACCGCCGCCGATGTCGCCATCGTGGTAGTAGTCGCCCTCGTGGTTAACGCCCTTGCCGATACGGGCGCAGAGCATATCGTAGCCGCCGTCACGGATGATCTTCCATGCCTCACCGGTGGGAACATTGCCCAGCTCATACTTTTCACAAACCAGCGCCGCAAGGCCTCTGTTTCGTTCGTAGTTTGCCACCTGCTTTTCAGGGGTGGTGACAGTGCCGTTGCCGGCAATGCCAACAGCATAAGCCCACGTCTGATGCCACATCATCTTTGCATGGGGGAACTTTTCACGGAACAGGCCATAGAAGGTATCCAAATACAGCTTATTTTCTGCAAAAATCTCTTCCGGCACGCTGGAGTTGATGTTCGGACTCTGGATGCTGATATAGTCCCAATCACCCTGATTCAAGGACCACTCAAGGGTCACACCCTCGGTTTTCACTCTGCCGTTTTCCACGGTGGTATCAAAATACTCATAGGGTGCTTTTTCTTCCAGATACCATGTATAGTGCTGGCTCATCTTACAGCCGGAGTAATACAAGTTGCACACACGCATTTTCACACCGGCAGCATCTGCGATACCCACCAGCTCTTCCACAAAGTAATAGCAGAAGGAGTTGCCCACCATAAGAATATCAATAACACCGTCATCGACTTTGGGCGGGATCGTAGGTTCAGTTTCCTCAGGTGTCGCTGCGCCGCAGCCGGAAAATGCGCCCAGGAGCATAAGTGCAGACAAGGTAAGCGCCAGGATCTTTTTCAGCATAAATAATCCTCCCTTTGTTTAATGGAATCATTATAGCAGATATTTTTTTATTTGACAACTCTTTTCGCATTCCGCTGCAAATGCAGAAAAAACCGGAGGGTGCAGAAGCACCCTCCGGGGTTTTTTATTGAACCACGTTGTTCAGGACTGCCTCGTGGGCTGCTTCCTGGAGACGCTCGTAGGTCATTGCGCTGTTGAGGGGGATCTCAGTGCCGTTGTACTTGTAAACGGGACGGTAGGTGTTGCCGATCACGGACATGCCGGTGATGGTCTCAAACCACACAGCTGCGTTCAGGTACTGACCGCCGCCTACGTCACCGTCATGGTAGTAGTCACCCTCGTGGTTGGTGCCCTTGCCGATACGGCCGCAGAGCATATCGTAGCCTTCGCCGCGGATGATCGCCCAGGCATCGCCGGAGGGAACGTTGACCAGGTCATATTCCTTACAGATGAGCGCTGCAGCTGCTCTGTTTCTCTCGTGGTTTGCCACCTGCTTCTCGGGCGTGGTGACAGTGCCGTTGCCGGCAGTACCCACAGCATAAGACCAGGTCTGATGCCACAGCATAGTTGCCTTGGGGAACTGCTCACGGAAGTAGCCGTAGAAGGTATCCAGATACAGCTTGTTATCTGCCAGGATCTGCTGGGGATCGCTGGAATTCAGGTTCAGGCTCTGAATGCTGATGTAGTCCCATTCGCCCTGAGCAAGGCACCATTCCAGAGACACGTTATTGGTCTGCTTTCTGCCGCCCTCTGCGGTGGTATCAAAGAACTGATAGTTGGATTCGCCGTTGACGAACCAGTTGTAGTGCTGGCTCATCTTACAGCCGGAGTAGTACACGTTGCAGACACGCATCTTCACACCGGCAGCGGCAGCGATCGCTGCCAGCTCTTCCACGTAGTAGTAACAGAAAGAGTTACCGACCATGAGGATGTCGATCACGTCATCCTCCTCGGGGGTGATGATTTTCTTGAATTCCCAGTCGGCCATGCCGTTTTCCTCCCACTTATCATAGAATGCACGCATGGGGTTTGTCAGCTTACGGAAGTTCAGCGGATCGTTGGTGATCAGGTTATCAACCGTGGTCATGAGATCCTTCAGGCTCAGAGCCACGCTTTCGCTGAGCACCACGCTGCCGTCCTTCATCACAAGGTAAGACGCAGCAAAGATGGGCATCTGACCGTAAGCGCTGTTGAGCTGTGCGTTGTTCTCCTGCTTCATAATGCCGGAGACCAGTGCGCCGGTGACATTGGCGCCGCCCTGGAGGCTTTCGCCTGCAAAGTTGGTGTAGAGGGTGTCCTCATCGGTCATGAAGTCAGCCTCGGGTGCATTTACCAGGCTCACTGCCACACCGTAGGAAGCAATATCACCCACCAGGGTCGCATCACAGCCGAAGGCGCCGGTGTAGTAAATGCCGTCAGCAGAGGGACGCAGCGCCACATTGGTGATGCGGTTTTCCATTCTGTGGAAGGTGGCTTCATTGCCCTGGGCAGTGGGGATGTACTGCTTGCCGCAGACAGTAGCGTTGGAGGCCAGCTTGGTCTCTTCTGCAAGCACTGCCTTACCGGCGGGCGCTTCAAAGCTGTCGCCGGAGGAGTCCATGCCGTAGAGGGTGTATGCGCCGGAGACGTTCACTGTCTGTCCGCAGATATCCACAGCGCAGTCCTTGGTCAGCACCACGTCCTCGGCAATGAACAGCTTCACGTACTTGTCCTGGGTGCATGCTTCCACAGCATCTGCTGTGTTGGTGAACCACTGGTAGCTGTCACCGTCGGTGACGGCGATGGCGCCCACATACAGCTTGCCGTCCTTGGCGCAGAGCAGCGCATTGCTGTAGTTATCAATGATAATATTGGCATTGAGTTCTTCGCAAACGGTTCTGTCAATAGCCTGGCCATAGACATCGCCGCTATACAGACCGCTGTTGAAACGGGCATAGAAGGTGCCGGTGACATCGGCGCCGATGGTCAGCTTACCCTGATTGCTGGCCTTTGCCATGAACAGATCCTTGCCGGAGGTACCTACAGAACCGTTGATAAGACGGGCAGACTGCATATCAGTAACACCGCCGTTGTACAGGTTGCCGCCGTAGGTCTTGGCATAGCCGCCTGCCAGAATGTTCTGATGTCCGTCACTGTCTGCAAGTAACTTGGTATAGTTCTTGGTGGTTGCGTTCACGTTTCCGGAAATTGCGGAAAGGTTGCCGCCGTAGCTGGTTCTTGCAGTACCGAACAGGAGCTGGCAGCCCTTGAAGGTGTTGTAACCGTTACCGGAGTTGATGTTACCACCGTAAGTAGCAGAGCCGTTCAGAATGTAGCAATCCTCCAGAGTGTTGTAAGTGTTGGTGGAGGACATATGGATGTTACCGCCCTGACCGCCTGCGTAACCGCCTTCAATGATGCAATTCTTAAAGTTAATGGTTGACTTGATGCCGGTCATAATATTACCGCCGTAGGCTGCAGTCTTGCCGCCTTCAATATAGCAATCGGTAACATTGATGGTGCCGTACTGCAAGGACAGATTACCGGCACCGGCACCGGTGACCAGCACTTCGCCGTCACGGACAGATGCGCCGGAGATATTCAGTACGGCCTTGGTGTAATCGTCGCTGCCGTACATACGGATATTGGCACCGCCGCCTACATTGGTCTTACCGTTCAGGAACTGACCACCGGTGATATCGGTCTTGTTGTTGCCGCCAAAATATGCGCAGCCACCGGCTTGAGCAGTACCACCGACCATGCGACCGGCAGACATATTGAAGGTATACTTGCTGCCGTTGTACTGATACAGACAGCCGCCGTAGTAGGTATAGGTCTTATCGGTGGTGGACATATCGGTGTAGGTAAATGCACTGCCGTCCAGAATGCCACCGTACATATTAAACAGGTTGCCATTGAGAATAACACCGCCGCCGGTGACATTTCTGCCCTCCACAGGGCTGTAAATGAGGTTACCACCGTAGATATTCAAAACGGAGGACTCGTTATAGATAACGCCGCCGGGCTGGTTATTTGCGCCCTTACCGGTGACCTTACTGCCGCCGTAGGAGTCCAGAATGGTCAGCTGGCTCTTGGGAGAGGTAGTTGCGCTTTCAGCACGGATATAGAAAGCACGAGCAGAAGAGGTCAGGCTGTAGCCTGCCAAGTCAATGACAACGTCCTTAACATCCAGAAGATCCTGATAAATACCGATATATTTCTGGGTGAAGCTGTTGTTAGTTGCGCCCAGATAGTAGTGACCGGATTCAATGTGCGCGCCGGTGCAGGCAGGGTCGGTGTCGGTTGCAGAGTCCTTCAGGCAGTTCTGAATCAGGCTGTCTGTGAGGTCAAAAAGTTTCCACTCTACCTGCTGATTACAGTGAGGGCAGTAGCCGCCCAGCTCGCCGGAAGCCGCCTGCGTACCCACAAGACCGTCTGCGGTTTCAGACAGTACGGTGCGGTTTGCGCCCTTGAAATATGCAATATTAGCACCGGGCTTTGCAAACGTGGTATTGGTAGTCACGAAAATTTCAGAGCCCTCGGTCAGCTTGGATGCATCCAAAAGTGCTGCCACATCCGTGCCGTAGCGCACACGCAGACCGTGGTTCAAAAGACCGATCTTGACTTTGCCTTCCAGTGTCAGCGCCTTACCCAAGAAACCAACGTCACCGGGCAGCTCACAATTACGGATAGTCAAACCGGTACAAGTATTTGTGCCGTAGATATTATTACCACGGTTCTTGGCAACACCGGCTTCCACCTTGGTGTTCTCCAGTGTGGCAGAGCAAGTACCGAAGTACAGGTTACCTGCATAATAGCCGGAATAGCCGTTGCGGACGGTACTGTCCTTAATGGTGACAACTGCGCTGGACATAGCAGCAATGTTACCGCCGCCGTACTTATTGGCACTGGTATTGGCAATGCCGTCGGAGATCACGCAGTTTTCAACAGTTAGGCTGCCGCCGGACTGGTAGATGTTACCGCCGTAGGTATCCGCCACACCGCCGATGATCTTACAGTTTTTCAGAATGGTCGTACCCTGACTGTAAATATTACCGCCATAGGTAGCACTGGTGCCGCCGACAACCATGCCGCCCAAAATCTCAATGGTGGACTCTGCGTTATAGGCAACGATGTTGCCGCCGGGTTCTTTGTAGGTGCCGGAGGCAGTAACCGTTGTGCCGTTAAGCACCATACCGCCGGTCATACGGAAGGTAGCAGTGGCAGACACGTGGATAATACCGCCACGGCGACTGCCCTTGTTGTCATCGTCAATGGTAATGGTGCCGGAGCAAAGCTCAAACAGAGAGTCGTTGACCTCATTGGTGGAGACCATGACAACACCGCCGTAAGCACCGCCGGAGACTTTAGACATAAAACGGCCACCGCCAACAGTGTCCATCAAGTGGAAGCGGCCATAAACCAGAAGCAGACGGGAATAGCCCTTGGAGTTGATGGTGTGACCACGCAGGTCAAGCACCACACGGTCACCGGCCATGATTTCCTTCTGGTCGTTCTGAACATAGTCACCGTCCAGGTAGTAGTGACCGCTGGTGGGACCGTCAATGCTGTTCACATCCCAGGGTTTCCAGGTAACAGCATCCAGTGTCTTGCCGCAGCCGCAGGGACAGAGCTCTTCCGTCCGGGTCACAACATCGTTTTCCTGCTCAACGGCTGCGCCTGCAGGGAATACCATCAGGCTTGCCAGGATGCAGAAAACCAAAAACAGCGAAAAAATACGTTTTTTCATGAATTTGTCCTCCTTTTGCATAGTAGCATACGTAGTTATTTTAACAAAAGATAAAAATAAAGTCAATGAAAAAGGTGAGGATTTTCCATTTGCAGCAACATGGTTACCCATTGGAAGTGGCCGCAAAAAACACAGCCGCCCATTTCGGGCGGCTGTGAATATATTTTACTGCTGGGCTTCGTATTCACGGAGCTGCTGGACTGCCTTGTGGGCGGCCTCCTGCAGTTCTGCGAATGTGATGTCGCTGTCCAGCTCGTAGGTCACACCGTTATACTTGTAAGTAGGTGCGTAGGTGTTGCCCACGGGGCTGACGCCGGTGATGATCTCAAACCATACGCAAGCATTCAGGTACTGGCCGCCGCCGATGTCGCCATCGTGGTAGAAGTCACCCTCGTGGTTGTCGCCCTTGCCCAGTCGGGCACACAATTCATCGTAGCCGTACTCGCCACGGACGATCTGCCATGCCTCGCCGGTGTTCACACGCTGGATGCCAAACTCCTCGCAGATAGCCATACAGTAAGCCTGGACGGCTTCCATATCTGCCTGCTGCTGTTCAAAGGAGGTCATCTGATAGCCGCTGCGGTCATAGCCGATCTGGTAAGACCAAGGCTGATGCCACATCATATCTGCATCGGGGAACTGCTCCATCAGGTAGTTCAGGAGGGTGGTGTAGTACAGTCTTGTGGTCTCCAGGTGGTTGGGATCGTTACGGGTAGCAGAGGTAGACTGCTGCAGGGAGATCACGTCCCACTCGCCCTGGGCAAGACACCATTCAAGACCCACATTGTTGGTCTGCTTTCTGCCGCCCTCCAGTGTGGTATCAAAGAACTGATAGTTGGCTTCTCCATTGATCCACCAGTTGTAGTGCTTCTCCAAGGGACAACCGGAGTAGTACACATTGCATACACGCATGGGGATACCGGCAGCTGCTGCCAGACCCACCATCTCTTCCACATAGTAGTAGCAGAAGGAGGAACCGATCATCAGCACGTCAATGACACCGTCATCGGCAGGTGTGTTGATCTTGCGCAGACCCCAATCCGCCATGGTCTCTGCCCACTTTGTATAGTAGGCACGCATGGTGTTGGTGTACTTACGGTAGGACAGAGGCTCGTCCAAAATCTTGCTGTCAATGGAGGACACGACGCTTGCCAGGCTGTAGGCGATATCGTCGCTGTTGCCCTCGCCGTCACCCAGGACCACAGTGCCGTCCTTCATGACCAGGTAAGAGGTTGCATAGACGGGGGTCTTACCGTAAACGCTGTTGATTTCTGCAGTACGCTCATCCTTCAGGATGCCGGAAATCAGCACACCGCTCACCATTGCGCCGCCCTGGAGGGTGGAAGCATCAAAGTTGGTGTACAGGGTATCCTCGTCGGTCATAAAGTCCTTGCCGGGCATATCCATGACACTGACTGCCACGCCGTAGGAGGCAATATCTGCGCTCACAGTCTCGTCGCAGCCGAAGGTGCCGTTGAAGTAAATACCGTCAGCAGAGGGACGGAGGGTGACACCGGAAATACGGTTCTCCAATCTGTGGAACACATAGCCGGTTTCATCGGAGGTGGTGATGTAGCGCTTGCCGCCGACATTCACATCCTGCTCCACGGTGGTATCAGCAGAGACCACTGCCTTGCCGGTGGGCTGGGTGTAGCCGTCGCCGGAAGAGTCCATACCGTAAAGGGTGTAAGCGCCGGAGATATTCACGGTCTGACCGCACAGGTCAACGGCGCAGTCCTTTGTCAGCACCACATCCTGGGCAATGAACAGCTTCACGTACTTGTCCGCAGGACATGCTGCCACAGCGGAAGCGGTGTCGGTATACCAGGTGTAGCTGTTGCCGTCGGTAACGGCAATTGCGCCCACAAAGAGCTTGCCGTCCTTGGCGCAGAGAATTGCGTTGTTATAATTGCCTTCCAGGATCATGGTGGCATTCAGTTCCGTGCAAGCCGTGTAAGAAATAGCCTGACCGTAAACTTCTTCGCCAAACAAAGCTGCCGCAAATGCCACGGAAATTTCACCGGTGACACCGGCGCCCACGGTCATGGTTCTCTTGCCGCTGCCCGTAGTGAGGTAAATATCTCTGCCGCCGGAGGCTGCAGTGCCATTTACAAAGCTGGCTGCCTGCAAATCCAGTGTGCCGGTTGTATACAGGTTACCGCCGTAGGTCTTGGCAGTACCGCCGGCCAGCAAGGTAGCCTCGCCCTTGTCATTTGCCAGAATCTTGGTAAAGTTGGTAGCGCCGCTGTTACCGGTTGACACAATAATGTTGCCGCCTTGGGCGGTTCTTGCCACACCGAACAGATACTGACCGCCCTTGATGATATTCTCACCGTTGCCGGAGTTCAGGTTGCCACCATTGGTAGCAGAGCCGTTGAGAACCATGCAGTCGATCCAGTTGGTCTTAACAGAGGTAGCAGACATATGGATGTTACCACTCTGGGCAGCGGAGTAGCCGCCTTCAATGATACAATCGGTGACAGTGATCACGCCGGAGGTACCGCAGGTGAAGTTACCGCCGTAGCCAACCACCTTGCCGCCTTCAATATAGCAATCGGAAATGTTATATGTACCGTAGGCGATGCTGAAGTTACCGCCGCCGGCAGAGGTGCCGGTGACCTCGCCGTCACGGACAGATGCGCCGGACATATTGAACTTGGCGCTCTTATAGCTGCTCTCACCGTAAACACGGATACAGCCGCCACCGCCGCCGCTGTTCATATCAGAGATACCGCCGGAGAACTGACCGCCGGTGACATTGACAACGTTATTATAGCCGAAGTATACACAGCCGCCTCTCTGGGCTGTGCCACCGATAAGGCGACCGGCTGTCATGGTGAAATGCTTGGTGTTGCCGTTACCCATATGCAGAGCGCCACCATTGTAGGTATATTTTTTATCCGTGGTGGACTGATCGGTATAGGCAAATGCACTGCCGTCCAAAGTGCCGCCGTACATATTGAAATAGGAACCGCCCTGAACAACACCGCCACCGGTGATATTTCTGGTAGAGTTAGGCTTGTAGATATAGGTGCCGCCATAAATGGTCAAATTGCCGCCTTCATTGTACAGAACGCCGCCGCTCTGATTTGCCGCGCCGCTGCCGGTGATCTTACTGCCGCCGTAGCTGTCCAGAATGGTCAGGGAGTCAGAGTTCTTGTCTGCATCCTGGGGACGCAGGTAGAAGGCACGGCCGGTGGCAGTGATGCTGTAGCCTGCCATGTCGATGACCACATCCTCTGTTGCCACAGTGCCAACACCGCTGATATAAGCGCCGATATAATACTGGGCCATGGAGCTGATGGAAGCGCCCAGGAAGTAGTGACCGGACTCCACATGTCTGCCGGTGCAGGCAGGATCGGTGTCGTCTGCTCCATCATCGTAGCAATCCTTCACCAAAGAACCCGTGGTAGAGAATGCCGTCCATATCACACGCTCACCGCAGTGGGGGCAGTAGCCGCCCAACTCACCGGAAGCCGCATAAGCGCCGGAAATACCCTCTTCTGTCTGGGTCAGCACTGTGCGGTTGCTGCCCTTAAAGTAATCCATATTGGCACTTGCATCTGTAAACACAGTCTTTGCGATCACATAGATCTCAGAACCCTCAGTCAGACCGGAGGCATCCATGATACCTGCATTATAGTCGCCAAAGTTCAAACGCAGACCGTAGTTCAGAAGGCCGATCTTGACCTTGCCTTCCAGCTTAAGGCCGGCACCCAGGTAAGCCACGTCACCGGGGAACTCACAATTACGGATGGTCAGACCGGTGGCATCGGTAGCGCCGTAAATATTGCCGCCACGGTTCTTGGCAACACCGGCTTCAATCACAGTATTTTCCAAAACAACATCGGCCGCGCCAATGTAAATATTACCACCGTGGTAAGCTGTCCAGCCGTTGCGAATCACAGAGTCCTTTACGGTCATATCTGCGTTGCCGAGAACTGCAATATTACCGCCACTTTGCTTATCTTCGTTGGTAACACCGTCACGGACAATGACATTTTCCATGGTCAGGCTACCGCCAGTCTGGTAGATGTTACCGCCGGAGCTGGCTGCCACACCGCCGATGATCTCACAGTTCTTCAGGATGGTAGTGCCCACACTGTAGATATTACCGCCTTGGGCAGCAGACTCGCCGCCCACGATCTTACCGCCCAGAATTTCAATGGTACTGGTAGCACTTGCTGCCGCAACACAGCCGCCGGGTTCCTTGGTGTCCGGGTTTGCAGTGCTGACGGTAGTACCGTTGAGCAGCATACCGCCGGTCATGCGGAAGCTGGCGGTAGAGGACAGATGGATCAGACCGCCACGGCGGCTACCCTTGTTATCCTCGTCAATGGTGATCGTGCCGGAGCAAAGTTCAAAGATGGCATCCGTAGTCTCGTTGGTGGATACCATAACAACACCGCCAAAAGCGCCGCCGGAGACCTTGGACATGAAGCGTCCGCCGCCTACGGTATCCAGCAGGTGGAAGCGACCGTAGACCAGCAGCAGTCTGCCGTAGTCTGCGGATGTAATGGTGTTGCCACGGAGGTCAAGCACCACACGGTCACCTGACATGATCTCCTTCTGCTTATCCTGCACGTAATTGCCGTCCAGGTAGTAGTGACCACTGGTAGGGGGTGCGGAATTGGAATCCCATGCACGCCAGGTGATCTCGTCAAGAGTCTTTCCACAGCCGCAGGGACAGGTCTCTGTCTGCGCTGTGACGTCTGCTTCCGCTGTTTCCGCAGAAGCCGGCATTACCAGCATAGAGGCAATCATTGCCAATGCCAGCAGGAATGCCAACAAACGCTGCTTCATAAAATCATCCTCCTAAATTTCGGAACAAAACCGTCCCAATATCATTATAAATATACCATAACTTACATAGTTTGGTCAATAAAAATGTACAAAAGGACGGAAATAAATTGGGGGATAACGACAAATCACCGGGAGGCAAATTGCCTCCCCTACGGTATGAAATGCAAAAATGCCCCGGTGGGGTTACCACCGGGGCTGCTGTATTATTCGCTCATGAGGTCCAGTGTTGCACCGGCATAGATCTTTACGCCGTCCACCAGCACCTTTTCACCAAAGTCATAGCGACGGTTGTGACCGCCGGCTGCCATGGTGGTCATCAGGCGCATAAAGATGGCCTGACCGCCCTGCTCCTGGACACGCTGCATCATGTAGGAGCAGTCCTCACTGCCGGAGGATTTGAAGGTATCACGCTTGTCATGGACAAGACCCATCTTCTCCTCGGCAACCTTACGGACACGCTCTGCCAGCTCTGCATCACTCTTCAGGGGGATGGCAGAACCCATCAGCTTGATATCCACAGTGCAGTCATGCATAGCTGCTGCTGCCTTCAGGATGCGCTCGGCATGCTGGCACATATAGTCATTGAGCTCTGCAGTTGCGCCACGCACCTCCAGCTCCAGCTTTGCCTCGTCGCAGATCACGTTTCTGCCGGAACCGGCGATCAGTCTGCCCACGTTGATACGGGTAGCACCACCGCCGTGACGGGGAATGGCCTGCAGGTTCAGCACAGCAGTACAAGCAGACAGCATTGCGTTCTTGCCGCTGTTGGGGCTGCCGCCGGCATGGGCAGCAAAGCCGTGGTAAACAGCGTCATACTTGCAGGTAGCCAGTGCGCCGTAGGAGTTGGCAACAAACACACCGGGATCGTCTGCCTGGTGCTTGGAAATGTGACCGCTGAGGAAGTAGTCCACGTTATCCAGATGACCCTTCATCACGATGCCCTTTGCACCACGGACACCCTCTTCGCCGGGCTGGAAGATCAGGCGGACAGTGCCGTGCAGCTGATCCTTTACCGCCATCAGTGCCTTGGCAACACCCAGGCCGATGGTAGCGTGACCGTCATGGCCGCAAGCGTGCATAGTGCCGTAGTTTACAGAGGCAAAGCCCTCTGCCATAGGCTTGTGGTCAGCCTCGTCGGACTCATAAACGCCCAAGGCATCAATATCAAAACGCATTGCCACAGTGGGGCCTTCGCCGCAGCGAAGAATGCCGATGACACCGGTCTTACCGCCACGGGTACGCACTACAAATTCGGGATCAGCGCCCTGGGCAACCGCTCTTTCATAGCTCTCTTCCAGTTCCTTCTCGTCCGGCACGCCCATGCGGTCCTCGGGGTTGCACACGTCCTCGCCCATGAGGACTTCGTAACCCAGATTGGTCAGCTCCCGGGCAATGAGAGAAGAGGTGCGCATCTCAAACCAGCCGCTTTCTGCATACTTATGGTAGTCACGGCGACGGGCGACCATTTCCTCCCGACTCTCTTCCGCAACCTTTGCAATCAGTTCATAACCGTTCATAATTCTATACTCCGTTCATTAGGTAATATGTTTTTGGGAGGTATGAATGCCTCCCTACACAAGCTGTTTATATCGGCCCCTACAAATTTCCTTTTCTGTCAAGAGGGGGATTGCCACGGCTGCTTCGCAGCCTCGCAACGACAGTGTATGGGAAATTATTTTACTTTGATGTAGCCGGTGCCGTCACGGATCTCAATCTTGGTACCGTAGGGATCGCAGATGCCCTGCAGGTAGTTGAGGATCTCCACAGAGTGGTTCATCACGGGACGACCCTTGGTGCCACGGGACTTTTCCATGCCCAGGTCCACGGGGTGCAGCTGCACCTCGGTGATCTCGCCGTCTTCCATGGTCCAGGCTGCCATCACAGCGTTCCAGATGGGCCACTGGACACAGTAACCCTGGGTACCGTTCTTGCTGCGGTCATCCATGTATGCGCCCACCTTGGTGTCGGTGATGCTCATGTTGCGGTTGTGGTAAGCGTCCCAGGGCTGGAACTCCACAGTCTCGGTCTCAAAAATGAAGTTGCCGATGCTGTAGAAGATCACGCCGCCGTTGTACAGCTCAATGCCCTGCAGCTCGTGAGGACCGTGGCCGATGATGACGCTGGCGCCTGCATCAATGCAGCGCTTGGAGAAGATCTCCAGGAACTTGGGAGCCTTGGTGTTATCGTAGCCGTCCAGGTAGTGGTTATGGATGCTCACCAGCACCACGTCAGCCTGGCGGCGAGCCTCACGGATCTCCTCCTCCATGCGACGCATATCCTTCTCGTTGGGAACATTCTCGATCCAGCAGTGGTCATCCAGCTTGAAGCTGATGGTACCCAGGGGCTGTGTACCCTCCTTGAAGGGCATAACATAGCCGTTACGGATGGACTTTTCCTTGGTGCGGTTGATGCCGCTGACAGCAGCCACCTTCTGCACCATCTCAAAATGCTCGGGATCCAGGTGGTAGATCTCGTTGTAGCGCATGGGGTTCAGGCCGGGTCTGCCGGGAAGGTTACGGGTCTGGTCACCTGCGCAGGCAGCCGTCTTGGTGCTGGCGCAGCAGCTGATGAGCGCAACACGGGCATGCTTTGTCTCCAGGTAGCAGGCCTTGGAAGCCTCACCCAGATTCTCACCGGTACCGGAGAATACCATGTCACGGTCCTTCAGGTTCTGAATGGTTGCCAGCAGGCCGCCCTCACCGTAGTCGGCAGAGTGGTTATTGGCAGTGTTGAACAGGTTGAAGCCGTAGCGATCCTTCACATCGTCCAGAGTACGGGGATCGGACATTGCCCAGGTGCCGCCGCTTTCTGCAGCAGGGTAGCCCTCGCAGTCATGGAAGGTGGACTCCAGGTTCAAAAAGCGCACGTCATGGCTCTTGATGCAAGCCTGCAGCTCTTCAAAGCCCTCGTAGCCGTCCTCCGGCAGGCGCTTGGTGATGAATGCATCACCGGCTGTGATAAAGGTTGTCTTTTTCATAGTTATCCTCCTCTTAGCTGAGTTGATTTTCATAGGTTGCAACATCGCCCACCTCGCCTACCTCAAAGTAGGCATCCAGCATAGCCTTGGCAATGGGCGCCAGGTAGCTGCCGTGACCGGCACGCTCACCGTAAATGGCAATGGCGATCTGAGGATCATCCGCAGGAGCATAGCACACGAATGCGCCATGGGCAGAGGCATCGTTGATGCCGTTTTCCGCAGTGCCGGTCTTTGCCGCCACAGCGATGGGGTAATTCTTAAAGGTAGAGTAAGCAGTACCCGTCCAGTCTGTCTTCTGGGTAACCAGCTGCATACCCTCGGTGTAAGCCTTGTAGGCATCGTCATTGATGTCAAACTGGCTTGCCACCTTCACCTCATTGTCATAAATCAGGCTGCGGTAATCGTCGGAAACCACACGGTTCAGGAAGGTGGCTCTGTAACGGGTGCCACGGTTGGCAAGGGTACTTGCGTACACACACAGCTGCATGGGGGTGAATCGGTTGTCCGACTGACCGATGGCTGCGGTGATCTGGTCACCCTTGAACCACTCTTCGCCGTGGAGCTTTTCCTTTGTCTCCGCATTGGCTCGGTGACCGATGTTTTCATACAACTCAATGCCGGAGCTTTCGCCCAGTCCCAGGTATTTAGCCGTGTCATCCATGGCGCTCAAGGCGATCTTGTCCGCCAGATCGTAGAAGAAGTAGTTACAGGAGACCTGCAGCGCCACCGCTGCGTTCACGTTCTCGTGGAGCTGACCGTAGTTGGTGTAGTACAAGCACTTGGGGGCAAATTCCGGGCCATACTTATCATAGACACCCCTATCGTAGACCAGGGTCTCGGAATTGATGTAGCCGTTGTTGATGCCTGCCACCACCATGGACATCTTATAGGTGGAGCCGGGGGGATATTCACCCAAAAGGGCACGGTTGTAAAGGGGGTCAAAGGGCATTTCCAGGATCTCGTTGTAATCCTCAAAGAAATTGGAAAGATCGTAGGTGGGGTTACTGGCGCAGGTCAGCACCTGACCGGTCTTAACGTCAATGGCAACCACAGCGCCACCCTGCACGTCGGCGCCGTCGCCCTCGGGATTGGCACGAAGACTTGCGTAGATATCCGCCATGGTGTCCTCTGCAATGCCCTGGAGGTTCACATCAATGGACACCTCCACGTTGCTGCCTGCCTTGGGCTCAACCAGGAATCGCTGGGACACCAGCTCGCCGGAGACCGTCACCGTATCCTCACGGATGCCGTCCACACCGTGGAGATACTCTTCAAAAGCAGCCTCAAAGCCATCCTGGCCGATCTCAGAGTCCATGGTATAGTCAGGATTATCCTTGTATTTTTCCCACTGCTGGGCATTCATAGCACCCACGAAGCCAAGCACATGAGCAGCGTATCTTGTGTTGTATTCACGCACGGTGGACGCCTCCACCATCAGTCCGGGAATGTTCAGCTCCATGATGGCAGACAGGTTCTCGTCGCTGACGTCGGGAAGGAAAATATACAGCGGCAGGCTGCCGATGCAGCTGCGCAGATCCATTTCGTAACGCAGACCGATGACCTGGCGTGCCTCATCGTCTGTCCACTCTGCCGGGATATCATAGCGCTGGCGCAGACGCTCCACCAGAAGCGGTGCGGAAATATCCGAGTCCAGCTCACAGACATCATTTAAGTATTGCTGGAAATAGCCCTGCCAGGAGGAGTTGTACTTATCCAGCTCATACACAAAGGGGCGCTCCAGGGAGATGGGAAAATGCTCGGTATAGGAGACATTTGCCTCCTGGCAACGCTTTACCAGCTTATACAGATACTCATTGGTGCCGTCAGCGGTGATCAGCACGTAATGATTGATCACAAGGTCATAACTGGCACGGTTACTGACCAGCAGGTTACCGTTGGTATCCAGTATGTCACCACGCGCCGCCTTCACACGGACGCGGGTGGTAAAGGTGGTGACGTTATCCGTCTTACCGCCGCCGGTCTCCACGATCTGCAGATCGTAAAGCTTAAAGCCGAACAGCAGGATGATCACCGTAAAGATAATGATAGAGATCCTGGCTCTCACACGGGTTATTCTTTCCATATATCGCCTCCGCCGATGGCTCGCAAAACAAGGTAGATGGCAGGTGCCGGGATCATGGTCAGCAGCGCTGTGAGCAGGAAGCTGCCCACTCTTCCCAGGGTGGTCAGTCCCAAAAATGCGCCGATGATAAATACCGCCAGCTCATACACGACCATCGCAGCAGCCGTGCAGACCATAGCTGCGCCGAAGCCGCTTTGGAGGTAACGCTGGCGCACCCAGGTGGCACCGATGGCAACCGCTGTCATAAACAGGATCACATAGATGCCTGCGGCGCTGCCACTGAACAGATACAGAAGAGATGCCACCAGCACAAAGATGCAGCCCCGGTCTGCGCCCTCCAGAAGGCACACCAGGAAAACACCGCAGGGTACCAGCTCCGTGGTTGCCCCGAAGATCTGCACACGGCACAGCAGCACATCCTGCAGCACCGACAGCACCACCAGCACCAGAGAATACAGACACCATTTCAGCAGCGCCCTTCTCTGCAGCCGGGTCAGCAGCAGCTTTTCCCAAAAACCGGAATATGGTTTATCCGGCTTAAATTCGTTCTTTCTTGCCATATGCCTCACTCAACCTGATATTCTGTAATAATAAATACCTGCTCCAGGCTGCCGATATTTACGGCAGGCTCCAAAAGGGCATACTTTGCCACACCGGTGTCATCAAAGCCGGCATCCACCACATAGCCCATGATCAGGTTACGGGGGTACACCGTAGAACCGGAGGTGACCACCTGGTCTTTGTTGCGGATCACCGCAGAGCTGGGCAGGTAGTTCATGCGCAAAAGTCCCTCAAGACCGGATGCGTAGCCACCCTGCACCATACCGTTATAGCCGGAGGAGGAAATGGTGGCAGAAATTTCCAGCGAGGAGTCCAGCACCGACTTGACCACCGCATAGTTGGCACCTGCCTCGCTGACCAGTCCCACCAGCTCACCGTTTGCGGTGACGGCGCACATACCGGCCTCAATGCCGGAAGCCGTACCCTTGTTGATGGTAAAGGTACTTGACCACTGCTGGGAGCTTCGGGATATAATATAACAATCCACCAGCTTGTAATCCTCGTGGTCGGTCTTCAGCTCCAGCAGCGCACGGAGGCGCTCATTCTCACGGGAAACAGAGTCTGCACGGCGGGCGTCGCCCTCCATTTGGGCGATCTTTTCCTTCAGCATGGCATTTTCAGCCGCCAGGGATTCGTAGCCGAACATATAGTTATACACCTGCTCCACCTGCTCCGTCAGCCGGCTTGCACCGGCACGGATGGGTGTCAGGACACCTTTTACAAACATATCGGGTATGCTGATACCCGTAAGGCTGCTGACCACCGCCAGCACCAACACCAGCAGGGCAGCGATCACCAAAACCACCTTTACACGGGTGGAAATTATATGTCTCATACGCTATCCTCCAAAACACCGGCCTCCCGCAGAATTTTTCCCAATCTGCACACGGGAAGTCCCACTACATTGAAATAATCGCCCTCCAGCCGCTCCGCAAACAACGCGGCGCCGCCCTGGATGCCGTAGCTACCGGCTTTGTCCATGGGTTCTTTTGTGGCGATGTATGCCAGGATCTCACCGTCTGTAAGAGGGCGGAAGTGGATATCCGTCACCTCGGTGCAGCTGACGCAGGTATTGCCGTAAAGCACTGTCATGCCGGTCATTACCTGGTGCTGTCTGCCGGAGAGAAGCCGCAGCATGCGAAATGCATCCGCCTCGTCCCTGGGCTTACCCAGTATTTTCCCATCGCAGACCACAATGGTGTCCGCAGCGATCACCACATCCTGAGGCAGACGGGCAATGGCCTCTGCCTTCCGACGGCTGATCTGCGCCACCTGGTCATAGGGCGCTTTGTTGGGATCCATGGTCTCATCCACATCTGCCACCTGCACGGTGAAGGGGATACGGAAAAGACCCATAAGCTCCCGTCGCCTGGGAGATTGGGATGCAAGAATTACGTTCATAGCTTTCTCCTGGATTTATCCTTGTGCCCTATGGCACAATACCATATTTTTCCCGAAATGCGGGTCTGCTAATCACTCCACACCACGGAGGTACAGACCTCTGGTGCAGGCGCCGGGGTCAAAGGGAAGGGGTCTTTCACAAGCACCAAGGATGCGATCCACCTCTTTGGGATTTTCCGTTGTGAAATACACACGGTATGCCCAGATACCCAGCTTGCTCATATCGCCCTGGCGATCCAGCATGTACAGCTTCATGCCGTTCAGCAGCACGCTGCGGCAGGAGGCGCCGTCCTTGATCACCGAGAACTCTGCCACTGTCTTGTCTGTCAGCTTTGTGGGTGCAAGATGACAGGTACATTCGCCGGTGCGACCCTTGATCAGGCAGTTTTCCGTGACCATCAGGGGCATTCTGCCGTAGGCCAGCAACTCGCAGGGCAAGGGCTTGCTCACGTCCCGGATCTGCTCCAGCTTCATTTCGGGGCTGACAGTGGCAGACAGCATTTCCATCATGGCTGCCGCATTCAGCGCCGGGGAATTGTAGAAATTCAGGCTGAAATCGCCACGCACACGCAGACCGCACTCGCCTGCCACACTGACAAGGCCCAAATTGCCCACCAGGGCTTCCTCCACACCCAGGCTGCGTACGCTTTCCAGTGCCTTCCGCAGTCGGGGTAGCTCGTCATCATGCACGATACGAGGCAGCACCGCTGCCACACGGACACGCTCTGTCAGCGCATGGGTAAAGGCAGCATCCTCTGCCAGAATATGCAGGGGTACATACAGCACCTGGGGCGCCATTTTCAGCATTCTGCCGGTGATCTGCTCACGGCTTGTGACCTGCACTGTCAGCTGGGGGTGGCGAGGGCCGGTGACCATAGGCACCTTGCGACTGGCAAAAAGCCGCTTCTCCTCCACTCTGCCACGAAGCGCCGTAAGATTGTTCAGTACATCACGGCGCAGGCTGTTGATCGCTGCCGCAGGCAGGATCAGACCACGCTCCAGGGCGATGCGGACATCGGTCACGTAATAGGGTGTGCCGCCGGTTTTCCGCAGTCTTGCATTCAGCTGCTCCTCGGTCATGGGGGACACACGTGCCTCTTCAGGACACTGTCCCTCCAGGGTGCAGCTGCGACCCTCAGGGTCTGTAACTGTCAAAGTGAATTTATTTGTCTTGACAACTGCCTCCATGGTGATGGGCACCAGGGGCGCTTCGCCATCTTCATAGGTACGGCGCATTTCCTTGCACCAACGGGGGGCTTCCTTCGTCTCCTCCCGGATGCCGAACATGTCCTTGCCGATCTTGCCGGTGTAGTAACCGTCAGTGAAGCCCTGGCGGTTGAAGGCTGCATAGAGGGTGTCCATCATTTCCTCGGTGACAACACCCTTGTCAATGGCACTTCTGTACACGCCGGTAACTGCAGCCACATACTCCGGGCGCTTCATTCTGCCCTCCAGCTTAATGGAAGCCACACCCATTGCCTCCAGCTCCTTCAGGTAATGCACAAGGCAATTATCCTTCAGGCTCAAGGGATATTTGTTCTGATAGCGGCCGTAGCCATAGCTTTGGCGGCAGGGCTGTGCGCAGCGACCACGGTTGCCGGAGCGGCCACCGATGGCAGCGGACAGATAGCACTGGCCGGAATAGCACATGCACAAAGCACCATGGGCGAATACTTCAATCTCAATAGGAGAGTTTTGGCAAATATAGCGGATCTCCTCACGGTCAAGCTCACGGCTGAGCACCACACGGGTCATGCCCAGGGCAGCGCAAAGCTGTACACCGGTCAGAGAGTGTACGGTCATTTGGGTAGAGCCGTGAACCTGGACATGGGGTGCGATCTGCCGGCAAAGGCGCACCACACCCAGATCCTGCACAATAAAGGCATCCACACCGCTGGCAGCGGCATGACGGATCAGCTGCTCCACCTGGGGCAGCTCACGGTCGGAAACCAGGGTATTTAAGGTTAAGTGGACAGCAACACCACGGATATGGCAGTATTTCACTGCCTCTGTCAGCATTTGGGGGGTGAAATTCTTTGCGCTTTGACGGGCATTGAATGCGCCGCTGCCCAAATAAACTGCGTTTGCTCCATTCTGTACAGCCGCCCGAAGGGCCTCCATAGACCCGGCCGGTGCTAAAAGTTCCAACATAATTGCATCTCTCCGCATTTATAGTCATACTTATTTTACATTATAACACAAAAGCTTCTCAAGTGCTACCCCCACAGAAAAAATTTAAAAATTTTTCATCCCCATTTTTTGGTAAAACGGAAGAATTTCGGGCAAAAGAAAGCCCCGGAAGGCTAAGCCTTCCGGGGCAGATATTATGCCAGGAAAAATTACTGAACAGTCAGGGTGACAACGTCAGTTGTGTAGGTCTTGCCATCCAGACCCTGGATAACACACCAGTACTGATAACCGTTGTTGCTTGCCTTGGTGGTGATGTTCACAGTTGCAGTTTCGTTGCCGTCAGCGCCGGTTTTACCGCTGGTAGTAGCGGTAGCGCTTCTACGGTAGTACCACTGGTAGCTGTAAGCGTTTTCAGCAACAACAGAGAAGCTTGCAATTTCACCGGCAGCCACAGTAATATCAGTGGGCTGAGAGGTGATCACAACGGGATCGCCAACGTGCAGCACAGCTGCCTTGGACTCGATCTTGGAGTTCTTGGAGCCGGTGAGAACACAGCGGTAGTAGTAACCGTTACGGGCCAGAGTTGCATCTACGGTCAGGGTATCGGTGTTGTAGCCGGTCATGGTGGTGTTGGACCAGCTTTCGCCGTTCTTGGAGTACTGCCACTGATAGGTGAAGCCGTCTGCCACAGAGGTGGTGACAGAGAAGGTCACAGTGCTGCCGGTAGCGGCAAATGCCTCTTCAGGATGGCTCTTGAAGGACAGAACGCGCATGGTTGCAGGCTCAGTGTAAACAGTAACATTGCCAGTAACGTCGGTGATCTCGCAGCGGTACTGGTAGCCGTCACGGGCAGCGGTGGTCTCAATCAGAACGGTGGGCTTGGTGCAGCCTTCCATTGCGGTGTCGATCCATGCAGTGCCGTCGGGACGCTTGTACTGCCACTGATACTTGATGCCTTCGCCCTGTGCAGCAGCGGTGAACTGACCCTTGTAGCCCAGAACGACGGTCTGGTCATTGGGGTTCTGCACGTCGGTGATGAAGGTGTTAACAGTCAGCTTTGCAACGTCGGAAACCAGAACAGTGCCGTCAGCGAAGGTGACGGTGCAGCGGTAGCCGTAGCCGTTACGAGCGCCGTTTGCGGGAACTGTCAGGGTGTCGGTGTTGTAACCGGTCATGGAAGTGTTGAAGAACTTCCAAACCTTGCGGTACTCCCACTTGTAGGAGACAACGTCGCCGGTAGCAACGACCTTGAACTGCACCTCATTGCCGGTGTCAACAGTGACAGACACGGGCTGCTGAACAATAGCGTTCTCAACCTCAACTACCTTCTCGGTAGCAGTGAAGGTTGCGTTGTAGACAGCGTCGCCGGCTACAGCAACAACTTCCTTGTCCCAGCCTGCGAACTCGTAGGTGTAGTTCTCGTCCTCAGCCTTTACGGGAGCCTCGGGAACAACAACGGTATCACCGTAGTGATAGACAGCGCTGGAGATCTCGGTGCCGTCCTCGTTCAGGAACTTGACGGTGTACTCAACGTAAGCCTGGGTATAAGTAGCGGTGTAAACAGCGTTGCCAACACAGTTGGTAACTTCCTTGTTCCAACCGGCGAACTCATAGGTGTAGGTCTCGTCAGCTGCCTTGGAGGGAGCCTCAGGAGCTACAACAGCATCGCCATAGTTGTAGTTCTGCATGGACAGAACAGTGCCGTCTGCATCCTTAAATACAACAGTGTAGACAGCGGGGGTGCTGGGGGAGCTGGGAATCTCAATAGAGATATCTCCATCTTCAGGGGTCACGCCTTCGCCCTGTGCAGCCATAGCCTGCAGGGGCAGCATCACCAGCAGCAGAGCAACCAGCAATGCAAACAACAAACTTTTCCTTTTCATAAATTTTACCTCCGTTTACGCTTTAGTAAAGCATCCGAATATAGAATACCACCTAGAAGCCAATCGGTCAAGTATTTTTTTGTTTTTTTGTACAAGTATTTTTTCAAATGCCGTATATTTTTTGTTACAGTCCCGGGAAAAATGTATTTAGGTGCCGTTTATCGGTTTTCCGGCGCTTTCCTCCAATTTCCATCTTGTATTACGGGGCATCCGCTGATATAATAGTAAAAAGCTAACTTTCCCAAGGAGTTTATCTTATGAGAAATTATGTTTTATTGGATGGTCAGTGGCAATTTACCCATCCCAACGGCACCTGCACCACCGTCACCCTTCCCCACACCTGGAATGCCCTGGACGGGCAAGACGGCGGCAACAACTATTGCCGTGGCACAGGCATCTATGAGAAAGCCTTTTCCTGCCCGGCATTTGACCCCGAGACCCAGTGCGTGTATCTGGAGTTTCGTGGTGTCAACGCCTCCGCCAAGGTCACCCTGAACGGTGAAGAGGCCATGCGCCATGACGGCGGCTATTCCACCTTCCGTGTGGACGTGACACAGCTGCTGCAGGAGGAAAACCTTCTGCGTGTAGAAGCAGATAACAGCGTCAATAACAAGGTATATCCCCAAAAGGCAGATTTTACCTTCTACGGCGGCATTTACCGTGACGTTTTGCTGGTGGTGGCAAACCGTAAGCATTTTGACATGGACTATTTCGGCGGCAGCGGTCTTGCGGTGAATCCCATCGTTTCCGGCTCCGACGGCAAGATCCACGTGCGCACCTGGCACAACGCTCCCGGCGCCCAGGTGCAGGTTCGGCTGACGGATGCAGACGGCAAGCCGGTGGCTGAAGGCCAAGGCACCGACATCACCCTTACCGTTGAGGATGTGCATCTGTGGAACGGCATGCACGATCCTTATTTGTATATGTGCGAGGCGACCCTTATGGCAGACGGCATTGTCTGCGACCGGGTCAGCACCGCTTTCGGTGTACGCTCCTTCCACATGGACCCCAAGCGTGGCTTCTTCCTCAACGGTCGCCCCTATCCGCTCCACGGTGTTTCCCGACATCAGGATCGCAAGGGTATCGGCAATGCCCTTACCAAAGAACACCATGACGAGGATATGGCGCTGATCCGTGAGCTGGGCGCCAACACCGTCCGTCTTGCCCACTATCAGCATGACCAGTATTTTTATGACCTTTGCGACCGCTACGGTATCATCGTATGGGCAGAGATCCCCTATATCTCCGCCCACATGCCGGACGGCAACGAAAATACCGTCAGTCAGATGCAGGAGCTGATCGTACAGAACTACAATCATCCCTCCATCGTCACCTGGGGCATCTCCAACGAGATCACCATTTCAGGCAAGCACAGAAGGGATATGCTGCAAAACCACTACATGCTGAATCAGCTGGTCCACGACATGGATCCCGGTCGTCCCACCGTGCTGGCCTGCTACGCTGTCTGCGGTCCTTTCAATAAGGTGGCGCATATTACGGATATCGTCAGCTGGAATCTGTACCTGGGCTGGTATGTGCCGGGTCTGTTCCTCAACGATCTGTGGATCGACTTTTTCCACAAAATGTTCCCCAAGCGCTGTCTCGGCTTCTCCGAATACGGCTGCGAGGGTATGCCCAACCTGCACAGCGCCCATCCCCATCGGGGCGATCACACGGAGGAATATCAGGCCATCTACCACGAGTATATGCTGGAGTGCTTCCGAAAAAGACCGTTCATGTGGGCAAATCATGTTTGGAACATGTTTGACTTTGCCGCAGATGCCCGTGACCAGGGCGGCGAGCCGGGCATGAACCACAAGGGTCTTGTGACCTTTGACCGCAAAACAAAGAAGGACAGCTTCTATCTTTACAAGGCACACTGGAATCCGGAGCCTATGCTGCACATCGCAGGAAAGCGTTATGTAAACCGCGCAGAAAAGGTGACCACCGTGAAGGTGTATACCAATGTGGAGAGCTTTACGCTGTATGCCAACGGCAAAGAGGTGGGCAGCGGCTTCAGCAAGCGTGCCGGCGGTAAGGTGTTTACCTTCCGTGTACCCATGGAGGAGACTCTGGTTCTGGAGGCTGTCTGCGGAGAGCTTCGTGATACCGCCACCCTCCACGGTGTCAGCAAGCCCGATCCTGCCTACAAGCTGAGCAAGAAGAAAGCCGGCGGCGGCAACTGGGTGTAGGAGAAGCGGAGAACGGAGAACGAAAAATTCTTAACTCTTTATTCTCCACTCACCACTAGCTTTCAGCTCTCCACTCTCAATTCTCAGCTAATTCTCAGCTCTCAACTATTTTTGACTGGATGTGATTTTTTGAAAGAAAACAACGGTATGAACCGTGCGAAGTTTTATCAGCTGGCGTTGTTTCCTATGAACAACGGCGCTACCAATGTCTACTTTGTTTTAATTCTTTCCTACATTGCTACCTTTGGCAACAAGGTTTTGGGCCTGGCTATGGTGTTTGCCTCCTTTATGGTCACAGGCATGCGTGTCTTTGATGCCATCACCGATCCCATTATTGGCGCTATTATGGATAAGACCGATGGCAAATTCGGTAAATTCCGGCCCTTTATGGTCATTGGCAATGCGATCATGGCCGTATCTGTAATCTGTCTGTATGTGCTGACACCGCTGGTGCCGGATACGATGATGTGGCTGCGCTATACATTATTTATTGTACTTTACGCAGTATGGGTCATCGGCTATACCTTCCAGACCTCTGTCACCCGTTCTGCCCAGCCGGTGCTGACCAACGATCCCAAGCAGCGGCCACTGTTCACGGTGTTTAACACCATCGGCTCCCTGGCAGGTATGGGTGTTATGCAATTTATCGGCCCCATTTTGGCCGGTGACGGTTTTATGGGCGACTATAATGCCTCCTGGTTTGCCATTATGACACCCATCGGCATTATCATGTCTGTCCTGCTAACGGTGCTTGCCATTATCGGCATCTGGGAAAAGGATCAGACCAAATACTTTGGCCTGGGCGGCAAGCAGGAAAAGGTAAAGCTCTCCGACTACGTACAGATCGTAAAGACAAACAAGCCTCTGCAACGACTGATGGTCGCCGGTGGTGGCTGCAAGCTGGCTTTGGCCATCGCTACCAACACCACGGTGTTGATCATGCTCTATCACTGTATGATGGGCAATTATGACAATCTGTATTTGCCCATGATGGTGCTGGGCTATGCCTTCTCCGCCCCCTTCTTCCTTCTGACAGTACGCACCTCGCAAAAGCACGGTCAGAAGCGCTCTCTTATGACCTATGTGGCCGTGGCGCTTATCTGCTATGTGGGAGTGCTGGTGCTTCTGCTATTGTGGAAATTCGGCGATCCTCTATGGAATCTCTCGGTATATGAGGGCAAGCTCTTTGGGGAAGGCTTCCGCATCAACATCAATCTTTATACCATTCTGTTTATTGTCTTCTTCGGCATCGGCTACGGCGCTTACTACTCCACCGCCGATATGCCCATTCCCATGGTAGCAGACTGTGCCGACTATGAGACCTATCGCTCCGGCAAGTTCATCCCCGGCATCATGGGTACGCTGTTCTCCCTGGTGGATAAGCTGGTTTCCAGTCTTGCTGCCACAGTCGTGTCTGTTGCGCTACTGTTTATCGGTGTTCACGATCTGCCCACCAAGACAACCGCCTATGCAGAAAACATGAACTGGGTAGTCATCGCACTGTTCTGCCTGGTGCCTATGGCGGCATGGGTCGCCACGCTGCTTGCCATGCGCGGCTACGAGCTGGACGGCAAACGGGTAAAGACCATCCAGGCGGTCAATGCCGCAAGAAAAGAGGCCATTGCCTCCGGCATGAGCCAGCAGGAGGCCATGGAAAAAATCACGGATGAGACGGTGAGAACTGAGAACTAACTGAGAGCTGAGAACTGAGAGCTGAGAACTGGGAAATAGAAATTAAGAATTAATAATTAAGAATTAAACTGTAGACAAAGATAATTCTTAACTATTAACTACTAATTCCTAATTCTCCACTAGTTCTCAGTTCTCCACTCTCAGCTCTCAGTTGTTTCTTGGATGAGCAGGAGGTCAGAGAGGATATCGTTGCTCAAAAGGAAGCCACGGGGCGTCAGGTGCCAGCGACCGTCAAAGGTCTTCTGGGCAAGTCCCTGCTTTCTGTAATGGTGCAGCTTCTTTTCCAGGGGCGCAAAGGGCAGACGGTAGGTCTGCTCATACACACGGGGCTCCAAGCCGGAGACGGTGCGCAGTCGGGTAAACAGATATTCTCCCGCACGCTCACGCTCGGGGATCTCCTGGGAATCGGAGAGGATCTGTCCGCCGCTTCGGATGCCGTCTATATATTCCTGCAGGTCACGGACAACAGTAAAGCGGCTGCCGCCGAAATCGGAGCTGGCATTGGGGCCGAAGCCCAGGTATGCACCGCCAGTCCAGTATTTCATATTATGACGGGACACCTTACCCCTACGGCAGAAATTGGAGATCTCATACTGGCGGTAGCCATGGTCAGCCAGGCGCTTCACGGCTTTCAGGTACATATCCGCCTGGGTATCATCGTCTGCCAGGTTGCAATACTCCCGGTAGTCCCAAAGGGGTGTCCCCTCCTCTACCGTAAGACCGTAGCAGCTGATATGCTCCGGCTGCAGGCGCAGCACATTTTCCAATGTCTGCAACCATGCCTCCACGGACTGTCCGGGCAGACCGTACATAAGATCCACAGAGAAATTGCGGAAGCCTGCTTTGCGGATGCGCTCCACTGCCTGCACCGCCTGGGCATAGGAGTGGGGTCTTCCCAGCTTCTTCAGGATCACGTCATCGTCGCACTGGATGCCCAGACTCACACGGTTAAAGCCCTCGCTGTACAGCCGCCGCAACAGAGCATCGGACACGGAGTCCGGGTTGGCTTCAAAGGTGATCTCCGCTGTAGAGGACACGTGGAAGCTTTTGCGGATGGTGGTAAGGATCCGTGCCAGGGCATCCGCACCCAAAAGGCTGGGTGTGCCGCCGCCAAAGTACACGGTATCCACCAGATGATCCTGCGCCAGTGCGCCTGCCTCCCGGATATGCTGACAGACAGCATCCAGGTAGCCGTCCAGCACCCGTGTTTCCTTGGTGGTCACGGAATAAAAATCACAATACTGACATTTGCTGCGGCAAAATGGCACATGGACATAGATGCCCAGGGGTGTTTTATTCATGGAAGAGAAGAAAAACATGGCTCTCTCCTATCAATCTTCGTCCAGCTTCAGCACCGCCATGAATGCCTCGGAGGGAACAGAAACAGTACCGAAGGTACGCATACGCTTCTTGCCTTCCTTCTGCTTCTCCAGCAGCTTCTTCTTACGGGTGATATCGCCGCCGTAGCACTTGGCCAGCACGTCCTTACGCAGCGCCTTGATGGTCTCACGGGCAATGATCTTGCCGCCGATGGCTGCCTGCACGGGAATCTCAAACTGGGCACGGGGAATATTGTCCTTCAGCTTTTCGCAGATCTTACGGGCACGGGGGTATGCGTTGTCCGCAAAGAGGATGAAGCTAAGGGCGTCCACCACGTCGCCGTTGAGCAGGATGTCCAGCTTCACCAGACGGCTGGGACGGTAGCCGATGAGCTCATAGTCCAAAGAGCCGTAGCCACGGGTACGGGACTTGAGGGCATCAAAGAAATCGTAAATAATTTCGTTCAGAGGCATTTCGTAATGCAGCTCCACACGGTTGGCATCCAGGTAGGACATATTCTTGAACTCACCGCGACGGGAGGTGGCAAGATCCATAATATTGCCCACATACTCCTGGGGCGCAATGAGGCTTACCTTGGCAAAGGGCTCTTCCGCCAGCTGGATCTCCATAGGGTCGGGGTAATCCAGGG